>NZ_JBSFGU010000055.1:0-47551 GCF_053596725.1 Kitasatospora sp. NPDC001660
AGCGGCTCCACCTCGTGGAAGGAGCCCTCGTCCAGGAGCAGGTCGATGCGCTCGCGGGCGGTCAGCTTGCCCTTCGCGTGCTGCGCCTCGGTGGCCTTCTCGCTCGGGCCGCGCCGGACCTTCTCGCGCAGTTCGTGCAGCTCGGCGACCCGACCTCGGGCGTCGGCCGGAATCTCCGGGACCTCGCCGCCGACCGGCGCCTCATGCACAACCGTCATCTCGAACCACTCCAAGGGTGAGGGAACTGTCCGACAGCCAACGTCTGCTGTGCCCCCGGCTGCGAATCACTTTCTTCACTTATGACTGTACGAGGGGCCGTGCGTTGGTTTCGGCGTCGATTCCGTACAAGGTCGGGAGCGTTTGGCTGTCAGGCCTGCACAGAAGCGACGGGGCGGAAGCCGCTGCGCTCGGTGTCTGTTCGAATACCGGGGGTTGTCGGACAGGTGATGGTCCGATGATCTGAGCATGAAGAAAAGCGCAGGTCAGGGCCGTCATCCAGGAGCGTAGGCCAGGCTTCTGGGGCCCCGCTCAAGCGTCGCTCAAGTCTGGTGGGATGGCCGGGGGAAGTCGTGGTAAGGGAACGGAAGTCGTAGGGAAGCGCCAAAAACGCCACAGCCCACCCCGCGCCTGCCGGGTGGGCTGTCCGGGGGACGCTCCGAGCGGCCGGGGTCAGCTCTTGTGGCCGTCCTCCGGCTCGTCCTTGCCGCGCAGCTCCTGTTCGCGGCGGCGCAGGTCCGCCTCCCACCGCCTGAGCATGTCCTCGTGCTCCTTGTTGTCCTTCTTCAAGGAGGCGAGGAACTCCGGGTCGTCGTCCGGCGCGAGCGGACGGCCGCCGCGCGGGCGCTCGTACTCCGGGTAGCCCGGGGTCCGTCCGGCGCCGCCGGTCCGCGCGCCGCCGCGCTGCTTGCCGGCCACCAGCCAGGCGATCGAGCCGACCAGCGGGAACAGCAGCACGATGATCACCCACACCACCTTGGGCAGGTGCTTCACCTCGTCCTCGGGCGTGGTCAGGCAGTCGATGAAGGCCCACACCCACAGCGCGAGCGGGACGACGAAGAGCAGGATCCTGAGCACGGCGGCGATCTCCCCCGGCGACGGCGGTTGGGACGGGCTGCGTCCTGGGGCCCTTCCCCGGGGCCCTTGACGGAGCCAGGCTATCGGGTGGCGGATACTGACAGGCATGGCATACGACGATCTCCGCTCGTTTCTCCGGGCCCTCGACCGCGAGGGCGACCTCAAGCGCATCAAGGCGGAGGTGGACCCGCACCTGGAGATCGGCGAGATCGTCGACCGGGTGCAGAAGGCCAAGGGCCCGGCGCTGCTCTTCGAGAACGTCAAGGGCTCGTCGATGCCGCTCGCGATGAACGTCTTCGGCACCGAGCGGCGCCTGGCCAAGGCGCTCGGACTGGGGGGTCCGGACGACATCTCCGAGAAGATCGCCGGCCTGCTCAAGCCCGAACTGCCGCAGGGCTTCACCGGGTTCCGGGATGCCTTCGGCAAGCTCGCCTCGATGGCGCACGTTCCGCCCCGGCACGTGAAGGACGCCCCGGTGCAGGAGGTCGTGCTCACCGGCGACGACGTCGACCTGGACGAGCTGCCCGCGCTCTTCACCTGGCCGCTGGACGGCGGCTCCTTCTTCAACCTGGGCCTCACGCACACCAAGCACCCCGACACCGGCATCCGCAACCTCGGCCTCTACCGGCTCCAGCGGCACGACCGCCGGACCATCGGCATGCACTGGCAGATCCACAAGGACAGCCACAACCACTACCAGGTGGCAGCCCGGCGCGGGGAGCGCCTGCCGGTCGCGATCGCCTTCGGCTGCCCGCCGGCCGTCACGTACGCGGCCACCGCGCCGCTGCCGGGGGACATCGACGAGTACCTGTTCGCCGGCTTCATCGCGGGCGAGCGCGTGAAGATGGTCGACTGCAAGACCGTGCCGCTCCAGGTGCCGGCCGATGCCGAGGTCGTGCTGGAGGGCTGGCTGGAGCCCGGCGAGATGCTCCCCGAGGGCCCGTTCGGCGACCACACCGGCTTCTACACGCCGCAGGAGCCGTTCCCGGCGCTGAGGATCGACTGCGTGACGATGCGCCGCCGCCCGATCCTGCAGTCCATCGTGGTCGGCCGCCCGCCGACGGAGGACGGCCCGCTGGGCAAGTTCACCGAGCGGTTCTTCCTGCCGCTGCTGAAGATCATCATCCCGGACATCGTCGACTACGACCTGCCCGAGGCCGGCGGCTTCCACAACTGCGTGATCGTCTCGATCGACAAGAAGTACCCGAAGCACGCCCAGAAGACGATGCACGCGATCTGGGGCGCGCACATGATGTCGCTGACCAAGCTGATCATCGTGGTGGACGCGGACTGCGACGTGCACGACTACCAGGAGGTCGCCTGGCGGGCTTTCGGGAACGTCGACTACAGCCGCGACCTGACGGTCGTCGAGGGCCCGGTCGACCACCTCGACCACGCCTCCTACCAGCAGTTCTGGGGCGGCAAGGCGGGCATCGACGCGACCCGCAAGCTCCCCGAGGAGGGTTACACCCGGGACGGCGGATGGCCGGAGATGGTCTCCTCGGACCCGGCCACGGCCGCACTGGTGTCACGTCGCTGGAAGGAGTACGGACTCTGATGAGTACGGCTGCTGTCGAAACCCCGGGGCGTGCGAGGGCCTTCCTGCGCCTGGTGATGATCGAGCACTCGGTCTTCGCCCTGCCCTTCGCCTACATCGCCGCGCTGACGGCGATGTTCCTCGCCGACGAGCGGGTGCACTGGGGGCAGTTGTTCGTCGTCACGGTCTGCATGGTCGGCCTGCGGACCTTCGCGATGGCCGCCAACCGGATCATCGACCGCGAGATCGACGCCCGCAACCCGCGCACCGCCGGGCGCGAACTCGTCACCGGCACCGTGTCGTTGAAGACCGCGTACACCGGCTCGGCGGTCGCCCTGGTGGTGTTCCTGGGCGCGGCGGCCATGCTGAACCCGCTGTGCCTCGTGCTCGCGCCGGTGGCCGTCGTGCCGATGGTCGTCTACCCGTACGGCAAGCGGTTCACCGACTTCCCGCAGGCGATCCTCGGACTGGCGCAGGCGATGGGGCCGGTGGGCGCGTGGCTCGCGGTGACCGGCAGCTGGTCGTGGGAGGCCGTCGTGCTCGGCGCGGCGGTCGGGATCTGGATCGGCGGGTTCGACCTCATCTACGCCTGCCAGGACGTGCAGTCCGACCGGCACGGCGGCGTGCGGTCGGTGCCGGCACGGTTCGGCGTCCCGGCGGCGATCCGGGGCGCCCGGGTCTGCCACCTCGTCACCACGGCGCTGCTGGCGTGGTTCGGCGTGCTCACGGGTGCGGGCGTGGCGTTCTGGATCGGGCTGGTCGTCGTGGCCGGCGCGTTCGTCTACGAGCACACCATCGTGCGGCCGAACGACCTCTCCAGGCTCAACCGGGCGTTCTTCCAGACCAACGGCTTCGTCGGGGTCTCGCTGTTCTTCTTCGCGCTGGTGGACCTGGTCATCCGCGGGCTCGGGATCTGACGTGGCGGCCCCCGCCCACGAGCACCTCCGCGTCGCCGTTCCGGCCGAACTCGGCGCCCTCGCCCGAGCCCGCGCTAGCGTGGGTGCCGACGTCGATCGAGGGGGAATCGAGGGGGAGCCGTGGGGCGCAGCGCGAAGAAGGCACGGCGGCTCGCCGTCGGGGAGGAGACGTACCTCTGGACCGTCGGGCACGCGCACACCGTCGTGGACGACCGGGTCCGCTACCGGGACTGCCGGGAGATCCTCACGCTCCGCCGGTACCGCGCGCCCGGGCGGCTCGTGCTCGTCTTCCGGGGCGGCGACGGCCGGGTCGTGCCCGGCGGCTACGGGGAGTCCGGGGTCGTCGGGACCGCCGACGGCCGCCGGCTGAACCTGAACACGCCCGGGACCGCCCGGGCGCTGCTCGACGAGGCCGTCGGCCGTGGCTGGGACGCGGCGAGCCCGGCGGTGGTGGAGGTCGACGGCTGGGAGTACGCCGACGCGGTGTGACGCACCCGCGCGGCTCGACGGAACAGGGCCGCGTGGTCGGTGGCCCAGCTGCGCAGGCCGCGGGGCGGGCGGCCGGTGATGTCCTCGACGGTGCTGGTGACGGGCTCGGGGTCGCCGACGCGGGCGTGGACGAGGCCGAGGGCGCGGTCGACGATGGACGGGGGCCAGCCGGCGGTGAGCATCCGCAGGCGGGCGGCGGCGCGGGGGAGCTCCTCCCAGCGGGCCGGGAGGCCGACCGCCTCGCCGATGATCCGGACCTGCTCGGCCTGGGTGGGGGACTCCGGGCCGGTGAGCACGTAGCGGGCGCCGTCGTGGCCGTCCTCGGTGAGGGCGCGCACGGCGACGGCCGCGATGTCCCGCTCGTCGACCAGGTTGAGCCCGGCCCCGCCGCCGAAGCCGCGGACGGCGGCGGCGGTGCGGATCTCCTCGGCCCAGCGGAGGGTGTTGGCGGTGAAGCCGTGCGGGCGCAGGAAGGTGTACCGGACGCCGTCGGCCGCGATCAGCGCCTCGATCCGGGCGTCCGGCCGGCCCGGCGACTCGGGCCCCTGGCCGGGCACGTCCCGGACGGCCGCGGAGGAGAGGAAGACCACCCGGCGGACGTGCCGCGCTATCGCCGCCACCGCTGCGGCGGCGCCGTCGGCCGTCGGGTAGGGCCAGATCAGGAAGGCGGCGTCGGCGCCCTGGGCGGCCGCCTCCAGGCTGCCCGGGTCGAGCAGGTCGCCCTGGACGTACCGCGGCTGCCGGGCCAGGTCCGGGTGGCGGGTCAGCGCCCGGACGCGCACGCCCGAGGCGAGCAGCTGCAGGGTGACGTGCCGGCCGACCGTTCCGGTGGCGCCCACGACGAGGACGGTTGACGGTTCGTCAATTGGCTTCTGTGTCATACCTCGAAGGTAGGCGGCGAACATGAGACGCCCCATGTGCACGGATCTCCGGTTCATGCGCGACCGTCTACCGTCGCGGGCCGTTCGGACCGTCGTCCCTGGCATGGCTCCGGCCGGCTGTGCGCCTCTCGCGTATGGACGCGTGGTGGTGCACGACGCGGGCCGTGCACCACCCGTGCGACTTCGAGCCCCTCGGCGCCGCCGGCGCCACGGGCGCCGGCCGGCCGGTCAGGCCGACGCCCGGCGGGCGAAGGCCGGCGCGTGTTCCGGGCGCGGGCCGAGCGCGATCAGGCGGGACGGGATCTGCCGGAAGCCCGGCACGAAGCGGGCGAGCAGGACGAGCCGGGTGGGCGGGCCGACCCGGCGGCCGGCGAGGACCGGGGCGAACATCACCTCGTGCAGCATCCGCTGCATGCGCTGGACGACCACCATCGGCAGCCACCTGCGCCGCTGCACCCTGGCCAGGTCGGCGGTCGTGAGGCGGCCGCCGCGCAGCGGCTCGGCGAGCAGCGCGGCGGTGGCCACCGCGTCCTGGATGGCGAGGTTGATGCCCACCCCGCCGGCCGGGGACATCGCGTGGGCGGCGTCGCCGATGAGCAGGAGGCCGTCGGTGTACCAGCGGTGCAGCCGGTTGAGCCGGACGTCGAGCAGGTGCACGTCGTCCATGCTCGCCAACTGGTCGACCCGGTCCGCGTACCGGGGCATCAGCCGGGCGACGCGGGCGCGGAAGCGCTCGACGCCCTCGGCGCGCAGGCGCGCGTCGGCGCCCTTGGTGGTGAAGTAGGCGATCTGGAAGTAGTCCTCGCGGGTGAGGCTGATCGCCATCTCGCCCCGCCCGAACGCGGGTGCCAGGTTCGGCGGGACGCCCTGCTCGTCGGCGTGCCGGGGGAGCCGGAACCACCAGGTGTCGAACGGGACCCGGAACTCCTCGGGCACCAGGCCGGCCTCCCGGCGGAGCGTCGAGTGCCGGCCGTCGGCGGCGACGGTGAGCGCGGCGCGGATCTCGCCCTCCTCGCCGTCCCGGGTGCGGTAGCGCACCCCGACGACCCGGCCGCCCTCCCGGATCAGGCCGGTGGCCTCGGTGTTCATCCGCACGGTGAACGCGGGTTCCTTCCTCGCCTCCTCGACGAGGAAGTTGAGCAGGTCCCACTGCGGGATCATCGCGATGTAGTTGTACGGCGCGGGCAGCTTCTCGAAGGCGCTCAGCGCGATGTCGCCGACGCCGGCCACCGGCACCACCATGTTGCCGAGCCGGCTCTGCGGCAGCCTGGCGAACTCGCGGCCGAGCCCGAGCTCGTCCATCAGGCGCACGGTGGACGCGTGGACGGTGTCGCCGCGGAAGTCGCGCAGGAAGTCACCGTGCTTCTCCAGCACGGTCACCTCGATGCCGGCCCGGGCCAGCATCAGGCCCAGCATCACGCCGGCCGGTCCGCCCCCGGAGATGACGACGCTCATGGAACTCTCCCCTCGTACCTGGCCGATCACCCCTGCTTGGAACTCACATATACAGACTCTCTGGAACCGTCCCAGGTGTCAAGTAGTACGATGCTCCACATGAAGGATCTGGTGGCCGCGGCGCTCGCGGCGGCGAAGGAGCGCGGCCAGGACGTCGCGGACGTCCCCCTGACGGCGATCGCGACGGCGGCCGGCGTCTCCCGCAGCACGCTGCTGCGTCGCCTCGGCGGCTCCCGGACGGCCCTGGACGAGGCCGTCCGGCGGGCGGGCGTCGACCCGGGCGGACGGCGCCCGGTGCGCGAGCGCGCGATCGACGCGGCGGCCCGGCTGGTGGCCGAGCGCGGCCTGGGCGGGATCACGCTCGATGCCGTCGCGGACCGTGCGGGGTGCTCGCTGCCGAGCCTGCACGCCGTCTTCGAGGGGCGGGACGGCCTGCTCGCCGCGGTCTTCGAGCAGCACGGGCCGCTTCCGGACCTGGAGGCGCTCGCGGCCGACCCGCCGGAGCGCCTGGAGGACACCGTCCGGGCGCTCTACCGGACGTTCGCCACGGTCTTCGAGCGCGAGCCGCGGATCGTCCCCGCGGTGTTCGCGGACCTGTTCAGCCGCCCGGACGGCCCCGCCGCGCAGCTGATGACGGCCAGCCTGCCGCGGATGATCGACGGCCTGGACCGGCTGCTGCTGCCGCACGTCGAGGCCGGGCGGCTGCGGCCGCTCCCGCTGCCGGTGCTGGTCCAGCTGCTGCTCGGCCCGGTCATCAACCACGTGCTGCTGCGGCCGGCGCTCGAACCCGTGCTCGGCGCCGGGCTGCCCTCGCTGGACGAGTCCATCGAGCTGTTCGCGGACGCCTACCTGCGGGCGGTCGCGCTTCCGTAGGGCCGGTCCGAACTGCCGCTCCACCGGCGAGAATCGCCTGGAACGCAACCGCCGGAGGATGGAGACGACCGTGATCGGCAAGCTGCAGTGCCTGGTGCTCGACTGCGCGGACCCGGCCGCGCTGGCCCGCTTCTACGCGGGCCTGCTGGGCGGCGAGGTCGACCGGCCGGATCCGCGCTGGTCGCTCGGCGACGGCTGGTCCACGCTGCACCTCGACGGCGGCACGGTGCTCTGCTTCCAGCGCGTCGCCGACCACCGCCCGCCCCGCTGGCCGGACCCGGACCACCCCCAGCAGGCGCACCTGGACGTCGACGTCGAGGACCTGGACGCCGCCGAGCACGCGGTGCTCGCGCTCGGCGCCGTCCGCCTGCGCGACGTCGGCCGCTGGCGGATCTTCGCGGACCCCGCCGGGCACCCCGTGTGCCTGATCCGAGCCTGACGCACAGCCACATGCCGCCCCTCTGGAGCCGACCGGCCCGTCTGATCAGTCGAGCGTCAGCCGGTCGCCCACGCTCAGCCGGCCCGGGGCGGCGACCTCCGCGAGGGCGTCGAGGCGGCCGTCGTGGGCGGCCACGACGGCCTTGAGGAGCTCCGGCGCGTGCGGGAGGCCGGGCTGGGCGGCGGAGGTCATGACGCAGCGCTCGCTGGAGCGGACGAAGGCGAGCCGGGCGCCGTTCGGGGCGTCGGTGCGGCCCTCCCGGCCGAGCCAGGTGTCCTCGACGAAGGGCGGGGTGCCGGGCGGGGTGCGCAGCACGATGTTGGGGCGGAACCGGCGTTCGTCGACGACGGTGAGCGGGGCGGCCTCGCGGGCCCAGTCCAGGGTGGCGGTGGTCACCACGCTGACCGGCAGCTGGTCGAAGTGCGAGACGGCGTCCTCGCGGGCGAGTTCGACGTCCTCGCGCTGGAGGTAGGCGCGCAGGAAGGCGGTCGGGTCGGCGACCGGGCGGCCGAGCGGGTCGAACAGCTCGGGGCCGTCGATCCGGTGGCCGAGCCGGGAGGAGAGCCGGAGCAGGCCGTCCATCCGCCGGAAGCGGCGGGTGTTCTTGCCCGAGCCGAGCTTGCCGGCCGCGTCGCGGACGGCGTAGAGGCGGTCGCCGGCCAGGCCGCGCCGGTCCACCTCGACGGAGTCGAGCCGCTCGCCGCCGGTGGACTTCACGGGGTAGCGCCAGAGTCGCTCGATCACTCCGATGATCTCTGCCATGAGCGGACAGCGTACCGGCGGGTCCGGGGATGGTCTAGACCAAGTCCGATGGGGCGGCCGGCCGGAACCGGCCGGTCCGGGACCGCCCCGGAACCGGGCCGTGAGCGGCCGTGCTCAACCCCCGCCGGGATCACCCGCCGGGATCACCCGCCGGGATCACCCGCCGGGATCACCCCAGCCGGGCCACCGCCCGGACCGGTGCGCCGTCCGCCGCCACCAGCCGCAGCGGGAACAGCGAGACCTCCACCGGCAGCCCGGCCTCCTGGGCGTCCAGCAGGGCCCGCAGGTCGGTCAGGTTCTCCGCGATCACCCCGCCGCCGGGCGCCCCCAGCAGCACCCGGTGCGCGGCGAGGGTCGGCTCGTCAGTGGCCGGCTGGTCGTGCTCGTCGGCGAGGTCGGCGAGCAGCGCGGCCACCGCCGGGTCGCCCGGTCCCGGGTCGGGGGTGGGGTCGACGCTCAGCGCGTCCACGCCGACCGTGCGGAACCCGGCGGTGACGATCGCCTCGGCCGCGTCGGCGGTCAGGGCCGGATGGGCGAAGTACGCCTCGGTGCCCCAGTGCCGGGCCCACCCGGTGGCCAGCAGCAGGACGGCCCCTTCGCCCGCCCGCTCCAGCACGGGCGCGAGCAGCTCGGGCGTGACGGCCGCCCGGGGCTCCAGCCCGCGCAGGTCGGCGACCACCGCCGGGCCCGTGAAGCGTTCCAGCGGGAGCCCGTCGAGCGTCGGCCAGGTGACGTCCACGTGGTACGGCGCGTCCACGTGCGTCCCGGACTGCGAGCCGAGGTGCAGGGCCAGCACGTTCACCCCGGCGGTCGCGGTGGTGAGCGCGGGCTCCAGCGCGACCGCCGGATCGCCGGGGTAGACCGGCATCGCGGTGGTCACCCGGTGGGTGAGGTCGACGAGGGTCGCTGCCATGGCCTCATCCTCCCAGGGGCGCCCGGCGGTGAGGCCGCGCCGGGTGGGGCCGGATAGAAATGCCCCATGGGAACAGTGAAGCGTCAACCGTGGGTGGTCGGGGTCTCGGGCGCGTCCGGGACGCCGTACGCCGCGTCCGTGATCCGTGCGCTGCTCGCCGCGGGGGAGTCCGTCGACCTGATCGTCAGCCGCGCCGCCCGGCTCACCATCCTGGACGAGACCGGCATCTCCTTCCGGGACGCCCACTGGCGGACCGACCTCGCGCAGTGGCTGGGCACCGACGAGGGCCTGGACGACGTCCGCTACTGGTCCGCCGGGGACTTCGCGGCCGGCCCGTCCAGCGGCTCGTACCCGGCCAAGGGCATGCTGGTCGTCCCGGCGACCACCGGCGCGGTGGCCGGGATCGCGCTCGGCCTGAGCAAGGACCTGCTCCAGCGGGTGGCCAGCGTCACCCTCAAGGAGCGCCGCCCGCTGGTCGTGTGCGTGCGCGAGACACCACTCAACGGAGTGACGTTGAAGCACCTGGTGGAACTCGACGCGCAGGGCGCCGTGGTGCTCCCCGCCTCGCCGGGTTTCTACGCGGGCGGCTCCACCGTGCGCGAACTCGTCGATTTCGTGGCGGGCCGGGCGCTGGACGCCGTCGGCGTGCCGCATTCCCTGTACCTGCGCTGGGAAGGGGAGTTGGGAGCGGCGGCGCGCCTGGGCGGCGACGGTGCGGCCGCGGCGGCTGAGGGGGCGTGAGGAGACCGGGTGCGGGAGAGTATCTTCTCTGCGATATCCGGGTTGGTCCCTGCACGGCGCCTTTGAATCCGGATAATGATCTGTGGGTCTGGTGAGGTTCGGAAGGACGCGGAGTATATGGACACGGTGGACAGACAGCTCATCCAGGCGCTCCGGGAGAACGGCCGTGCGTCCTACGCCGAGCTGGGCCGACTGGTCGGACTCTCCGGCCCGAGCGTCACGGACCGCATCAACCGCCTGGAGCAGGCCGGTGTCATCACCGGCTACCGCGCGACGGTCAACCCGGCCTCGCTCGGCTTCGGCGTCACGGCCCTGATCGGCCTTCAGCTGACCGACGCGGCCGACCACGAGGACGTCGCGTTCCGGCTGAAGGACCTCAACGAGGTCGAGGACTGCTGGTTCATCGCGGGGGACGACTCCTACATGCTCAAGGTCCGGGTGGCCGACGTGGCCGGCCTGGAGTCGGTGGTGAAGCGGATCTCGGGCACGAAAGGCGTGGCCCGCACCCGCACCACCGTCGTACTCTCCACGAAGTGGGAGAACCGGGTGAGCGAGCTCCCCCCCGAAGGAGAGTGACGTCATGGCACTGGTCGGCCTGGAGGAACTGCGCGCGGCCCGGGAGCGGATCGCGGGGGTCGCGGTGCGCACCCCGCTGGTGCCCGCCCCCTGGGCGGCCGAGGGCGAGCGCCGCCTCTGGCTGAAGCCGGAGAACCTCCAGCCGACCGGTGCCTTCAAGACCCGCGGCGCCTACAACCGGCTGGCCGCGCTCACCGAGGACGAGCGGGCCCGCGGGGTGGTCGCCCAGTCGAGCGGCAACCACGCGCAGGCGGTCGCGTACGCGGCCGGGCTGCTGGGCGTCAAGGCCGTCATCGTCATGCCGGACACCTCGCCCGCCGTCAAGGTGGACGCCACCCGCGGGTACGGCGCCGAGGTGATCCTGGTGCCGCCGGGCGAGCGCGACGCGCTGCCCGGTGAACTGGCCGAGAAGCACGGCTACGTGTGGGTGCCGCCGTACGACGACCCGTTCGTCATCGCGGGCCAGGGCACGGTCGGCCTGGAGATCGCCGAGGACGCCCCGGCCGGGCTGGACACCGTCCTGGTGCCGGTCAGCGGCGGCGGCCTGATCGGCGGGACGGCGGCCGCGCTCAAGCTCACCCGCCCGCAGATCCGGGTGATCGGCGTCGAGCCGGAACTGGCGGCCGACGCGCGGGAGAGCCTGCGGACCGGCCGCCGGGTCGAGTGGCCGGTCGCCGACACCTACCGCACCATCGCGGACGGCCTGCGCACCCCGTCCGTCGGCGAGCTCCCGTACGAGCACCTGGCCGCCTACGTGGACGACATCGTCACCGTCACGGAGGACGAGATCCGGGCCACCGTCGCCCTGCTCGCCCGCCGCGGCCGCCTCGTCGCCGAGCCCTCCGGCGCGGTCGCCCCGGCCGCGTACTTCCACCGCGCCGCGCAGACCGGCGGCCGTTCGGTCGCGGCCGTGGTGAGCGGCGGGAACATCGAACCGGCACTGCTCGCGGAGCTGCTCTCGGCATAGGCGTACGCTCGTTCCGGCAAGGAATCGAAGTCGGAGGAGGCGGGGCACCGCATGGACGCAGGGCTCAAGCGCGAGCTGGAGGCGAAGGTCTACGCGGGTGAGCGGCTGACCCGCGAGGACGGGATCGCACTCTACGAGAGCGACGACCTGGCCTGGCTGGGCGGCCTGGCGCACCACGTGCGGACGCAGAAGAACGGCGACGTCGTCCACTTCAACGTCAACCGCCACCTCAACATGACCAACGTGTGCAGCGCGTCCTGCGCCTACTGCTCGTTCCAGCGCAAGCCGGGCGAGAAGGACGCGTACACGATGCGCATCGAGGAGGCCGTCCGCCTCGCCAAGGCGATGGAGGTCGAGTCCCTCACCGAGCTGCACATCGTCAACGGCCTGCACCCGACCCTGCCGTGGCGCTACTACCCGCGCTCGCTGCGGGAGCTGAAGGCGGCCCTGCCGAACGTCTCGCTGAAGGCCTTCACGGCCACCGAGATCCACTGGTTCGAGAAGATCAGCGGCCTTTCCGCGGACGAGATCCTCGACGAACTCATCGACGCCGGCCTGGAGTCGCTGACCGGCGGCGGCGCGGAGATCTTCGACTGGGAGGTCCGCCAGCACATCGTCGACCACGACACCCACTGGGAGGACTGGTCGCGCATCCACCGCCTCGCCCACAGCAAGGGCCTCAAGACGCCCTCCACCATGCTGTACGGCCACATCGAGGAGCCCCGCCACCGCGTCGACCACGTGCTGCGGCTGCGCGAGCTGCAGGACGAGACCGGCGGCTTCCAGGTCTTCATCCCGTTGCGCTACCAGCACGACTTCCACGACTCCAAGGACGGCGTCGTGCGCAACCGCCTGATGGAGCGCACCGAGATGGCCACCGGCGCCGAGGCGCTGAAGACCTTCGCGGTCTCCCGGCTGCTCTTCGACAACGTCCCGCACGTCAAGGTCTTCTGGGTGATGCACGGCGTCACCACCGCCCAGCTGGCGCTCAGCCACGGCGCGGACGACATGGACGGCTCGGTGGTCGAGTACAAGATCACCCACGACGCGGACAACTTCGGCACCCCGAACAAGCTCGGCCGCGACGACCTGCTCGGCCTGATCCGCGACGCCGGCTTCCGCCCGGTCGAGCGCAACACCCGCTACGAGGTCATCCGCGAGTACGAGGGTCCGGACCCGCTGCGCCGCGAGAGCCCGCAGGCGATGCGCCTCTGACCCCGGGCCGGTCGCCGAACTCCCGCCCCACCTGCACGTTCCCGCCTCCCGGGCCGCATCGCCGGCCCGGGAGGCGGGCGTCTTCACAGCCCCCGTACAACGCCCCGGGTTTACCAACGGGTGCGCCGTTTGGCAGGATCGGCTGCATGTCCGGTTCACACCGCGCCACCGCGTACCCGCTGTACGAGTCGATGCAGGAGCCGGCGTGCGGCGTGCCGCAGCAGCCGCACGAGCCGCTGTACGGCTCCTACGAGCCGTACCAGGAGCCGGCCCACGAGGCTCCCTACGGCGGGCAGCAGCCGTACGGACAGCAGCCGTACGGACAGCCCGCTGACGGGTACTTCGACGCGTACGAGCAGCCGTTCCAGCCGTACGCGTCGGTGCCGGAGGTCTTCGACGAGCCGTCGGTGCCGGAGGTCTTCGACGAGCCGGAGCCGCCGTACGTGCCCGAGCCCGCGCCGCAGGCCGTCGAGGCCCCCGCCGTGGGCGCCCGGACGGCCGCCCGGGGCCGGCGCCGCAAGGCGAAGAAGAAGCGCCACGGCAAGGCCGTGATGGCCGGCACCGCGCTGCTGGTCGCCGCCGCCGCGGGCTGGTACACCGTCGGCCAGGACACCGCCAAGCCCGGTGTCACCGCCGCCGACGGCCCCGGCCCGGAGGGCGTCAGCACGCCCGACCGGCCCGCCCCGGCCGCCGCCGCCCAGGCCGCCGCGGACCGCCAGAACCAGAGCGCGGTCGCCGGCCGGAGCGAGACCCGCGACGACGGCTCGCTGACCGCGATAACCGGCCTCGGCGCGTCCTTCACCGCCCGGATACCCGCGCAGACCACCCAGGTGGTGGTCGCCTCCGGGCAGGGCAAGGACACCGACAAGAACACCGTCACGCTCTGGACCAGGACCCCGGAGGGCCGCTGGCTGGCCGGCGAGACCTGGCAGGGCCACAACGGCAAGAACGGCTGGACCACCAACCACAACGAGGGCGACCTGCGCAGCCCGATCGGCGTCTTCGCCCTCACCGACGCCGGCGGCCGCAACGCCGACCCCGGCAGCAGGCTCCCGTACGACAAGGACCCGAGCTTCGTGGTCTCCGGGACGGGTTTCTTCGGCGACCAGTTGGCCGGCTCCTTCGACTACGTCGTGGCGATCAACTACAACCGGGTGCCCGGCAGCTCCCCGCTCGACCCGCGCCGCCCCGACGGCAAGTCCAAGGGCGGCGGTATCTGGCTCCACGTCGACCACGACGGCCCCACCCACGGCTGCGTCTCCATCCCCGAGGACAAGATGGCGCAGCTCATCCGCACCCTGGATCCGGCGGCCCACCCGGTGATCGTCATGGGCGACGCGACCTCGCTGGCGGCCTGACTCCGGGCCGGGCGGCCCGGCCCCGGACGAAGCGGAATCCCAAGTGCCGCAACGCCCCTTGTCGGCCCCCTACAGTTCGCGGGGGTGGATCCTGTAGCCGATGGCGCCCCGCTGACCAGCGGGTAACCCGGTTGCATGGCACCATGAGCGGTTCGCGCATTGTGGCACTCGGTCACTACCAGCCCCCCAAGGTCCTCTCCAACGACGGCCTGGCGGCGCTCGTCGACACGACCGACGAGTGGATCCGTACCCGGGTGGGGATCAGGACCCGGCACATCGCCGAGGACGAGACCCTCGTCGACATGGCCACCGAGGCGGCGCAGAAGGCGCTGGCCCGCAGCGGCCGCACGGCCGACGAGATCGACCTCGTCGTGGTCGCCACCTGCACCGCCGTCGAGCGCAGCCCGAACACGGCCGCCGCCGTGGCCGCCCGCCTCGGCGTCCGGGCGCCCGCCGCGTACGACATCAACACGGTCTGCTCCGGCTTCTCGTACGCCCTGGCCACCGCCGACCACGCGATCCGGGCCGGTGCGGCCCGCCGGGCGCTGGTGATCGGCGCCGAGCGGATGTCCGACACGCTCGACTGGACCGACCGCTCGACCTGCGTGATCTTCGGCGACGGCGCCGGCGCCGCGGTCGTCGAGGCCCAGGAGGACGGTGCCGAGCCCGGCATCGGCCCGGTGGTCTGGGGCTCCGAGCCGGAGAAGGGCGACGCCGTGGTGATCACCGGCTGGGACCCGGTGATCAGCCAGCAGGGCCAGTCCGTGTTCCGCTGGGCCACCACCCAGCTCGCCCCCCTGGCCCGGCAGGCCTGTGAGCGGGCCGGGATCGACCCGTCCGAGCTGAAGGGCTTCGTGCCGCACCAGGCGAACCTGCGGATCATCGACGCGATCGCGGCGAAGCTGGGCGTCACCGACGCGGTGGTGGCCCGGGACGTCGTGGAGTCCGGCAACACCTCGGCCGCGTCCATCCCGCTGGCCTTCTCCAAGCTGGTCGAGCGCGGCGTGCTGTCGCCCGGCGACCCGGTCCTGCTGTTCGGCTTCGGCGGCGGCCTGGCCTACGCCGGCCAGGTGGTCCGCTGCCCCTGACGCCCCGGTTCCTGCGACGCAAGCATGCCGGTGGGCGGGCACCCTGTGTGAGGGGTGCCCGCCCACCGGCATGTCTGGGCCCGGCGCGCTGCGGTACGTCGGCGGACCTCCCCCGAGGACACGGCCGCCGTCCGTCGGTCCCCGGACAGGAGGCCGGGGCTGCGCGCGAGCGGATGGTCGGATGAGCGGATGGTCTACTTGGGCGCCTTCTTACCGGTGACACCCAGGTACACCAGGGGAGCGAGGTTGGGTTTGAGGTCCTTGACCTTGACGCCCCAGGAGGTGAAGGCCTTCTGATGCTCGGCCGCCGAGGCGAGCAGCGAGACCAGGGCCCCGGCGACGGCGTTCGGGTCGAGAGACTTGTCGGCCTGCCCCTTCGCCTGGAGTTCCCTGACGGCATCCGCGAGCGGCTTGGCGACCGCGTTGAGGACGGTCATGCGGATCTTGAAGAACCGCTTGTCCCCTTCGGCGGCACCGAGCGTGACCACTCGGAGAATGGCGTCGTTCTTGCGCCAGAAGGCGAGGAATCCGTCGACCAGTTCTTCCGAAGTGGTCGGTCCGGACTTCGCTGCCCAGGACTTTCCGGCCACCAGCTCTTTGAGGGTGTCGGCGTCCTTGGCCATTTCCTCGGCGATTTCGAGGACGGCGCCCTCGACATCCGGGAAGTACTGATAGAAGGTCGCGGGGGAGGTACCTGCCATACGGGCGACGTCGATGACCTTGACGTCCCGATAGGGCGACGTGCTGAGCATCTCGCGGAGGCAGTCGAGCAGCTTCTGCCGCGTCTCCTGTCCGCGTCGCCCGGCGACGCGACCGTCGACGGTGCGAACTTGTCCTGTCATGCCGTCAGCTTACCGTGGCACGATCTTGGCGCGATTCGGTGATGCGACTATTACTCCGCACGGGGGGTTGCTATAGGGGCGTGAACCACTTCGGACGGATATTCACCGCGCTCCGACGGCTCCGTTGTAGCCCCCCCGTGTGCCTTTGATCTCACAGCGTGACGGCGAGTCCGCTGAGGGATGGTCGGGTGACTGAGTGTGACGGAAATCGGTAGTGGGCGACCTGTGGCCGGCGAGGGCGCCGGACGGCCCGGACGCAAGCCACCGCCGGAGCTGGCGTCAGAATCCGGCCGTTCCGCCGTCACTGACCTGGCGGTGCCGTCCTCGGCCCCCGCCGGTCCTGGGCGGGGGAGGTTGGAGATGGGCCGGGCGGCCATGGAGAATCGGGTCCGGCACCACGCAGCGGGTGCCTGGACGGGGAGGTGGCAGCGGAGTGGACCAGCTGACGGCGCACGATCCGAGGCGGATCGGGCCCTTCGAGGTGCTGGGGCGGCTCGGCGCGGGCGGGATGGGCCTGGTGTACCTGGCGCGCTCCGCCTCCGGCCGGCGGGTGGCCATCAAGACCGTCCGGGGGGAGCTGGCCGAGGACGAGCTGTTCCGGGTCCGCTTCGCGCGGGAGATCGCCGCGGCCAAGACGGTCGGCGGCTTCTACACCGCGGCCGTCGTGGACGCCGACGCCGACGCCCGCGTGCCCTGGCTGGCCACCGCCTACATCCCGGCGCCCTCCCTGGAGGACCTGGTCGAGGAGTGCGGCCCGCTGCCGGTGGACGCCACCCGCTGGCTGGTCGCCGGCATCGCCGAGGCCCTGCAGTCCATCCACGCCGCCGGGCTGATCCACCGCGACCTGAAGCCCTCGAACGTCCTGGTGGTCGAGGACGGCCCGAAGGTGATCGACTTCGGCATCGCGGCCGGCGTCTCCAGCACCCGGCTCACCATGACCAACGTCGCCGTCGGCACCCCCGCCTACATGTCGCCCGAGCAGGCCCGCGACAGCCGTACCGTCCGGGGCGCCAGCGACGTCTTCTCGCTCGGCTCGCTGATGGTCTTCTGTGCCACCGGGCACCCGCCCTTCCGCGGCTCCAACCCGGTCGAGACGGTGTTCCAGCTGCTGCGCGAGCAGCCCGACTACTCGGGGATGCCGGTCGAGCTGATGGACCTGGTCCGCGCCTGCATGCGGCCCTCGCCCGAGCACCGGCCCACCCCGGCGCAGATCCAGGCCGAACTGGCCCCGCACCTGTTCTCCCGGGACGACGCCTCCGGCGAGGCCGGGGACTGGCTCCCGGCCAACGCGCTGGAGCTGATCGAGCGCAAGCGCGGCCGGCGCCAGCCCGCCGCGCCGCCCGCCGCGCCGCCCGCGCCCGTCCCGCCCGCGCCCGTCCCGCCCGCGCCCGTCCCGCCCGCGCCCGTCCCGCCCGCGCCCGTCCCGCCTGTGCTCCAGCCGCCCTCGGCGAACCAGCCGCCGCCGTCGCACCAGCCCGTGCCGACGCAGCGCCCCGGCCACGAGGACCCGCGCACCCAGCATCCGGGCGGCCACGCCCCGCCGCCGCTCGGGCCGGTGCACGCCAGGTCCGGCCAGGCGTCGGACGCCGAGATCGCCACCGAGAAGATCCGCTCGCCCAACAAGCACCGCGCGCCCACCGACGGCGGCGGCGCCGAGGTGCGGCTGCCCGGCGCGTCCGTGCGGATAGGCCCCGGGCCGCGGGCCGAGCACGAGCAGGCCGGCCCCGGGGCCACGCCGGCCGAGACCGACTGGGTGCGCCGGGCGACCCCGCCCGCCCAGGCGCCGGTCCCGGCACCCGCCCAGCCCCCGGCGCCGCGCTGGCGGCCGTGGCGGTTCCGGATGTCCAACGACGTCTGGGGCACCCCGGTGGTCGCCGACGGCACCCTGTTCGTCTCCAGCTTCGAGGTGCACGCGCTGGACATCGCCTCCGGCCAGCGCCGCTACAAGACCCGGGACGTGGCCTGGGCGCTCGCCGTGGACGCCGGCCGGGTGCACGCCGCCGACGGCCCGCACCTGTACACCGTGGACGTCGCGGACGGCACCGAGCGCTGGCGCACCTCGCTGGACGGCTGGGTCTACTCGCTGTCCGCAGCCGACGGCGTGCTGTGCTGCGGCGTCCGGGGCGGCGGCGTCCAGCTGCGCTCGGCCGCGACCGGCGCCGAGCTGTGGCGGGCCGACGACGCCCAGCAGGACTACGAGAACCCGCAGTCCGGCCCCGTCCTGGTGGCCGGAGCCGCGTACTACTACGGCGCCGGCCGGCTGCGCTGCGTCGACCCGCGCGGCGCGGGCCTGCGCTGGTCCTTCCCGGTGGGCGAGGACGTGCCGTCGCACCCGGTCGAGCGCGGCGGCGTGCTGTACGTGACGGCCGGCACCCGGGTGTACGCCCTGGACGCGGCGAGCGGCGCCGAGCGGTGGCGCTTCGAGGCGCCGGTGGTGCTCTTCACTCCGCCCACCCTGGACGCGGACGCCGTCTACGTCGCCGACTACCTGGGCACGGTGTACGCGCTGGACGCGGCCACCGGCCGGGACCGCTGGCGCGGTGCCACCGGCAGCAGGCAGGGCGCCGAGCCGGTCGTGGTCGGCGAGGGCATGGTGCTGGTCGGCAGCGGCGAGGTGCTGTACGCCTTCGAGGCGGCCACCGGCCGGGAGCGCTGGCGCTACACCGCGCGCGGCGAGATCGTCGGCTCCCCGGCGGTCGCGGACGGCCTGGTCCACCTCGGCAGCCGGGACCACTCGCTGCACACGGTGGACCTGGCGAGCGGTCAGCTGCGCTGGGAGCTCGGCACCAAGGGCGAGCTGACCGGCTCCCCCGTGGCGGTCGGCGGCCGGGTGTTCGTCGGTTCCAAGGACCGCTGCGTGTACGCGCTGGACGCCTTCTACGGCACGGCGGTGCCGGCCCGCTAGGGCTTGTCGCGGGCCTCCGGGTGGCGGTGGCACCAGCCCTCCCACGCGGAGGCGACCATCTCGGCGACGTCGTACCTGGCGTGCCAGCCCAGTTCGCGCCCGATCAGGTCGGCGGAGGCCACCACCCGGGCCGGGTCGCCGGGGCGGCGCGGGGTCACCTCGGCGGTGGTGTCGTGCCCGGTGACCTCGCCGATCAGGGTCAGCATCTCCCGGACGCTGACGCCCTCGCCGCGGCCGATGTTGAGCACCAGCGCGGTGTCCCCGGGTGGGTCGGCGGCGAGCCGGCGGGCGGCCGCGACGTGGGCCGACGCGACGTCGGCGACGTGGATGTAGTCGCGGACGCAGGTGCCGTCCGGGGTCGGGTAGTCGGCGCCGAAGATGCGCGGCGCCCGGCCGGTGGTGAGCCGTTCGAAGACCATCGGGACGAGGTTGAAGACGCCGGTGTCGGCCAGCTCCGGCGCTCCGGCGCCGGCCACGTTGAAGTACCGCAGCGAGATCGTCGACATGCCGTGCGCCCGTCCGGCGGCCGCGACCAGCCACTCGCCGGCCAGCTTGGTCTCGCCGTACGGGTTCATCGGCGCGCACGGGGTGGCCTCGGTGACCAGGTCGACGTCCGGCATGCCGTAGACGGCGGCGGAGGAGGAGAACAGGAAGCGCCGCACCCCCTCGTCGGCGGCGGCCTCCAGGACGGTCTGCAGGCCGAGCATGTTCTCGCGGTAGTAGAGGAACGGCCGCTCGACCGACTCGCCCACCTGCTTCTTCGCGGCGAAGTGCAGGATGCCCGTCACCGCGTGCTCGCGGATGGCGGCGGACACGACGGCGCGGTCCAGCGTGGAGCCCTTGACGAGCGCGACGTCGGCCGGCAGCCGGCTCGGGTCGCCGGTGCTGAGGTCGTCCAGGACGGCCACGCTCTCGCCCGCGTCGAGCAGCTGACGGACCACGTGCCCGCCGATGTATCCGGCACCGCCAGTGATCAACCAGGTCATGGTCCTGATCCTAGGCCGTTCCGGTTTTGACCGGTGAGGTCGGGCGAGTCGAGCCAGCAAATCGGACAAATCGGTGAAATGCTGGCAACGATTTCTGTGCTCTCGGCCTGGTGACGAATCGGAGGCAGCCAAGGTGAGCCGAAAGAAGGAACACAACCGCCCCCTGCCGGCCGGTCCGCGGCCGACCGGGCCCAAGGCGAGCCGGGGGTGGCTGCGCGCCCCCGGCGCGGTGGCCGTCCTGACGGCCACCGCGCTGGCGCTGGCCGGCTGCAGCAGCGGTTCGTCCTCGACCGCCAAGTCCTCCTCCGCCGCCGCCTCCGCCTCTTCCTCCTCCTCGGGATCCGCGTCACCCTCCGTGTCCTCCTCGCCGACCGGCGCGGGCTCCTCGGCCCCGCCCGCGAGCGGGAACCAGCTCCAGGACGCCTACCAGAAGGTGATCGCCGACGTGCTGCCCTCCGTGGTGCAGATCACCACCGGCGACAGCCTCGGTTCCGGGATCGTCTACGACGACAAGGGCGACATCGTCACCAACGCCCACGTGGTCGGCACCGCGACCACCTTCACCGTCACCCTGGCCAACAGCACCAAGTCGCTGGACGCGAGCCTGGTCGGCAGCTACCCCGACGCCGACCTCGCGGTGATCAGGCTGAGCAGCCCGCCGGGCGGCCTCAAGCCCGCCGTCTTCGCGGATTCGAGCAAGGTCCAGCTCGGCCAGATCACGCTGGCCATGGGCAGCCCGCTCGGGCTCTCCAGCAGCGTCACCCAGGGCATCGTCTCGGCCATCGGGCGGACCGTCTCCGAGCCCAGGGCCGTCGGATCGCCGGGCGCCACGATCGGCAACATGGTGCAGACCTCGGCCGCGATCAACCCGGGCAACAGCGGTGGCGCGCTGGTCGACCTGGACAGCCAGGTGATCGGCATCAACACCCTCGCGGCCACCGAGCCGCAGGCGGGCGGCGCCGCCGCGCCCGGCATCGGCTTCGCGATCCCGGCGTCCACCATCACCAGCATCGCCGGCCAGCTGATCAAGCAGGGCAAGGTCACCAACTCCGGCCGGGCCGCGCTCGGGGTCACCGCCCGGACCAGCTTCAACCAGCAGTTCCAACCGGCCGGCGCGGTCATCGTCTCGGTCACCGCGGGCGGCCCGGCCGCCGCGGCGGGGCTCCAGCCCGGGGACGTCATCACCAGGATCGGCGACACCACGGTCGACTCGCTGAACGCCCTGACCACGGCGCTCGCCTCGCTCACCCCGGGCAGCAAGGTCACCGTGGCGTACACCCGGGACGGCAACTCCGAGACCGCCGACGTCACGCTCGGCATGCTGGGGACGACCCCCTGAGGCCCGGCCCCGAAGGCGGGCCGCAGACCCCGGTACGGCCGCCGGTCGGGCCGCACACCGCGCAAGGGTTCCGCGGTCCGGCCGCCGTACCGGAGCGGCGCCGGCGCCCCGCCACTGCCTCGGCGGGGCGCCGGCGCCTTCGCGTGCCCGGGTGCTCAGCGGCGGGCCGTGCGGGTGCGCCAGGGCAGCTCGACGGTGACGGTGGTCGGGCCGCCCTCCGGGCTCTCCACCAGGAACACCCCGTCCACCGCCTGGACCCGCTCGGCCAGCCCGGCCAGGCCGCTGCCCGGGTACGCGGCCGCGCCGCCCCGGCCGTCGTCCTGGACCAGCAGCATCAGCTGGTCGTCGGAGCGCCAGACGTCCACCGAGGCGCTCCGCGCGCCGGAGTGCTTGGACGCGTTGGTCAGCAGCTCGCTGACCGTGAAGTAGGCGATGCCCTCGACCGCCGAGTCCGGGCGCTCGGCCACGCCGTCCGGTCCGCGCAGCTCGACGTTCACCCTGACCCCGCCGGGGACGGTGCAGCGGGCGGCCACCGAGGACAGGGCCGCGTCCAGGCCGCGGTCGGTGAGCACCGCCGGGTGGATGCCGCGGGCCAGGTCGCGCAGTTCCTTCAGGGCCAGCTTCACCTCGCCGTGCGCGTTGTCGACCATCGACGCCGCGGCGGCCATGTCCTGCGGGGTCTCCACCTCGCGCAGCCGCTCCTTGGCCATGCCGAGGTCCATCGCCAGCGCGACCAGCCGGGCCTGGGCGCCGTCGTGCAGGTCGCGCTCGATCCGGCGCAGGTCGGCTGCGGCGGTGTCGACCACCGTGCCGCGGTCCTCCTCCAGCTCGCGCACCCGTTCGGACAGGGCGCCGGGGAACAGCAGTGCCTCGACCAGGATCCGGTCCACCGCGGCCTGGGCCCGGATCACCCACGGCAGCACCGGCCACAGGACGACCACGCTGACCAGGGTGAGGGTGAAGCTCAGGATGCCCCACGGCAGCAGCAGCACGCTGTACAGCGCCGAGCGCCAGTTCAGCAGGTCGGTCAGGTGGGCGATGGCGAAGCCGGTGACGCCCGGGCGGCGCCGGACCACCGGCTCCGGATCGCTGATCCTTGACCCGTACGCCGTCCGCGCCCGGCGGCGGGCCAGGGCGCCGAGACCCCGGCAGCCGGCCAGCCCGGCGGCCAGCACCGGCAGGCCGATCACCGTCACGGACAGCCCGAGGCCCACCGACAGCATGACGGCGGTGAAGACGAACCCGCCGATGCCGAGCGGCAGGTTCAGCAGCAGCTGCCCGGCCTGCCGCCACATCCGGGCGCCGTACAGCGGGGCGCGCTCCATCCGCGCGTCCTGCTCCTTGACGGCGGCCACGGCGCGCCGGGTCAGGGGCTTCATCAGGATCCACCGTCCCTCTCGGTCTAGTGGTCCAAGCTTCCCGAACACCGGGCGGGTGGTGCCATGGGGGTGATACATCTCCTGGGCCGGGGGTTATCCCCACTTCCCCGGGGTGTTCGCGGGCGGTACGGGGTCGTCCACCGGCTGTCGGCGGGTGGCCGTGGGCGTCCATGGGTGTCCATGGTGTCCACGTGGCGTCTTGCGGAGCGGGCAGGGTTCGGGCGGAGCGGAGCCGTCCCCTTAGACTCACGCATTGGCCATGGTTATGACCGTGTAAAGAAAGCGACGTAGAACTGCCTTGAGGGGTGGTTCACGGCCGAGTGGAGGGCGAGGGCATGGAGGGGCAGCAAGCGGCTGCCGTTGCGGCCGACCCGGCGGTCGGCGGCGGCTACTTCGACGCGTACGCCGCGATGGGGCTGCTGGCCGTCATCGGCGTGCTCTTCGTCACCGTCGCGTTCACCGCCAACCGGCTGCTGCGCCCGGTGGTGTACTCGCCGGAGAAGCTCCTGGCCTACGAGTGCGGCGTGGACCCGGTGGGGGAGGACTGGGCGCACACCCAGATCCGCTACTACGTGTACGCCTTCCTGTACGTGATCTTCGCGGTCGACGCGATCTACCTGTTCCCCTGGGCGACCGTCTTCGCCACCGCCGGGTACGGGGCCGGGACGCTGATCGAGATGTTCCTCTTCATCGGCTTCCTCGCGGTCGGGCTGCTCTACGCCTGGAAGAAGGGCGTTCTGGAATGGACGTGACACACAACCACTCGCACGCCGCGTCGGGCGGGCCGGTCCCGCTCGGCCTCCCGGACCCGTCGCGCCCCGGCGCCGTCGAGCGGCGGGGCATCGGCCCGCTGGCCCGGCTCGCGCCGGACCCGGTCAAGGTCGTGCTCAACTGGGGCCGCCGCTACAGCCTCTGGTGCTTCAACTTCGGGCTGGCCTGCTGCGCGATCGAGTTCATCGCCGCGTCCATGGCCAAGCACGACTTCATCCGGATGGGTGTCATTCCCTTCGCGCCCGGCCCCCGGCAGGCCGATCTGATGATCGTCTCGGGGACGGTGACCGACAAGATGGCACCCGCCGTCAAGCGCCTCTACGAGCAGATGCCCGAGCCGAAGTACGTCATCTCCTTCGGCGCCTGCTCCAACTCCGGCGGCCCGTACTGGGACTCCTACTCGGTGACCAAGGGCGTCGACCAGATCATCCCGGTCGACGTCTACGTGCCCGGCTGCCCGCCGCGGCCGGAGGCGCTGCTCCAGGGCATCCTCAAGCTGCAGGAGAAGATCGCCGTCGAGTCGCTGCCCGGCCGCTACGCCGCGCCCGCCTCGGCGCTGCGGCGGCCGCTGGTGGCGGGGCCCTCGGTCGAGCCTTCGAGTGAGGGAGCGGTCTCGTGACCAGCGCGGAGCAGTACGCGGCGTCGGTCGGGCAGTGGGCGACCGGCGCCGAGGCGTACGGGCTGATCACCGTCGACGTGCCCGCCGAGCACTGGATCGAGGCGCTCACCAACGCCCGCGACGGCCTGGGCCTCGGCTTCTTCGACTGGCTGAGCGCCGTCGACGAGCTCGCCGAGGGCTTCTCCGTCGTCGCCCACCTGGCCTCCGCCGAGGGGCACGCGGTGCGCCACCTCGCGCTGCGCACCCGGGTGCCGCGCGACAGGGCCGCGCTGCCGTCCGCGGTGTCGGTGTACGCCGGTGCCGCGTGGCACGAGCGCGAGACCCACGAGATGTTCGGCATCGACTTCCCGGGGCACCCGCACCTCGTCACCCTCCTGCTGCCGGACGGCTTCGAAGGGCACCCGCTGCGCAAGGAGTTCGTGCTCGCGGCCCGGGTCGCCAAGGCCTGGCCGGGCGCCAAGGAGCCGGGCGAGTCCGACCACGGCGACGGGCCGGCGCGGCGGAAGATGCAGCCGGCCGGAGTGCCGGACCCGAACGAGTGGGGACCGCTCAAGGGCACCCTGCCGCCGGTCGCCGAGCGTCCCGCGCGCGGTGCGCGGGCCGCGGGCGCGGCGGCGCGGACGCCGCGGGCCGCCGCCGCAGGGGCTGCCGACGCTGCCGGGCAGGCTCCGGCGGTGCGGGCCGACCGGCCGCGGCGGACGCGGTCGGTGGCGGAGGGATCGGCGAGCCAGGCGGGTGCCGAGGCAGCTGCGGAGGCGGCCGCGGCTCCTGCCGCTGAGGGTGCACCGGCGGTGCGTCCGCGGCGGACGCGGTCGGTGGCGGACGGTTCGGTCAGCCGGCCGGCCGGCACGCCGAAGGCCGACGAGCCGAAGGCCGACGAGCCCGAGACCGAGCGCCCCGCCCCCGCGCGGACGCAGTCGTCGGACGCGCCCTGGCACAACCCGGTGCCCGCGCACGACGAGGAGCCCGCCCAGGCCCCGACGGAGGAACGGGCGAAGAAGCAGGACGACCCGTCGGCCGGCCCGGCCGACCAGGACGGAGACGGCACGTGAACCTGCTCGACACGGTGCTGCGCTGCGTCGCCACGCTCGTCGTCTTCCTCGTCCTCCCGCTGGTCATCGGCCAGACCGAGCACAAGGTCATGGCGCACATGCAGGGCCGGCTCGGCCCGATGTACGCCGGCGGCTTCCACGGCTGGGCGCAGCTCGTCGCCGACGGCGTGAAGTTCGCGCAGAAGGAGGACATCGTCCCCGCCGGGGCGGACCGCCGGATCTTCCAGCTGGCGCCCGCCGTCTCGCTGCTGCCGTACCTCTTCGTGCTGCTGGCGATCCCGGTCGGAC
This sequence comes from Kitasatospora sp. NPDC001660, assembly GCF_053596725.1. Taxonomy (NCBI): domain Bacteria; kingdom Bacillati; phylum Actinomycetota; class Actinomycetes; order Kitasatosporales; family Streptomycetaceae; genus Kitasatospora; species Kitasatospora sp. NPDC001660. The sequence goes on from NZ_JBSFGU010000055.1 coordinate 25,467, forward strand.
CGGGCGGCCTCGTCGGCCAGGCGATCGACGCCGGCCTGTTCTTCGTGCTGGCCGTGATGGGTGTCGGCGTGATCGGCAAGCTGATGGCCGGCTGGGCCTCGGCGAACAAGTTCTCGCTGCTCGGCGGCCTGCGCACGGCCGCCCAGCTGATGTCCTACGAGCTGCCGATGGTGCTGGCGGCGGCCTCGGTGGCGATGGCCGCCGGCACGCTGTCGCTGCCCGGGATCGTGGACTCCTGGCAGTGGTACTGGCTCCCGTGGCAGATCATCGGCGCGTTCGTGTTCTTCACGGCCGGCCTGGCCGAGCTCCAGCGCCCGCCGTTCGACATGCCGGTGGCCGACTCGGAGATCATCTTCGGCGCGTACACCGAGTACACCGGGCTGCGCTTCGCGCTGTTCCTGCTCTCCGAGTACGCGGGCATCCTGGTGGTGTCCGGGCTGACCACCGTGCTCTTCCTGGGCGGCTGGCACGGCCCGATGCCGGACCAGCTCGGCTGGCTCTGGACGGTCCTGAAGACCTTCGCGCTGTCCTTCGTGGTGATCTGGCTGCGGGTGACGTACCCGCGGCTGCGCGAGGACCAGCTGATGCGCTTCGCGTGGACCGTGCTGATCCCGCTCGCCCTCGTCCAGCTCGCCCTCACCGGCATCATCAAGGTGGCGATCTCATGAGTTTTCCCGGGGCCGGCCTCGCCAAGGGCCTGGCGGTGACTCTGCGGACGATGACGAAGAAGAACGTCACCGCGCAGTACCCCGACGTGCAGCCGGTGCTGCCGCCGCGCTCGCGCGGCGTCATCGCACTGCTGGAGGAGAACTGCACGGTGTGCATGCTCTGCGCGCGCGAGTGCCCGGACTGGTGCATCTACATCGACTCCCACAAGGAGACGCTGCCCGCCGCAGACCCGAACGCGCGCGCCCGCACCCGCAACGTGCTGGACCGCTTCGCGATCGACTTCTCGCTCTGCATGTACTGCGGGATCTGCATCGAGGTGTGCCCGTTCGACGCGCTGTTCTGGTCGCCGGAGTTCGAGTACGCCGAGACGGACATCCTGGAGCTGACCCACGAGCGGGAGAGGCTCCGCGAGTGGATGTGGACCGTCCCGGCGCCGCCGGCGCTGGACCCGGCGGCCGAGGAGCCCAAGGAGATCGCCACCGCGCGCAAGGCGGCGGACAAGCTGGCGGCCGCTGCCGCCGCATCCGAGGAGAAGGGGGAGACCGCATGAGCGCTCTTGCCCTGCTCGCGGCGACCGGCCCGCTGGAGCCGGCCGCCCGTTCGTTCCTGTCGCCGACCGGCGTGGAGATCGTCTTCCTGCTGGTCGGCATCGCCGTGCTCGGCTCGGCCGTCGTCGCCGTCACCACCAGGCAGCTGGTGCACGCCGCGCTGTGGCTGGTGGTCGCGCTCGGCGGGCTCGCGATCGAGTTCCTGCTGCTCACCGCCGAGTTCATCGCGTGGGTGCAGGTGCTGATCTACCTCGGCTCGGTGATCGTCCTGGTGCTGTTCGGGCTGATGCTCACCAAGGCGCCGATCGGGCGCTCGCCGGACGCCGACTCGAAGAACCGCTGGGTCGCCCTGGTGGTCGCGCTGGCCGCGGCCGGGACGCTCGTGACGCTCGTCGTCGACGCCTTCCGCACCTCCTGGATCGACCTCGGCGCGGGCGGCGGTTCGGCCGCCGTCACCGGGGCGAGCCTGTTCCGCACGTGGGTGCTGCCCTTCGAGGCGCTGTCCGTGCTGCTGCTGGCGGCGCTCGTCGGCGCGATCGTGCTGTCGCGCGGGTCGCAGCGGCGGGTGCCGGCACCGCGGGCCGGCCGACTGCGCGCCGGGCGGCCGGTCGGGTCGAACGGGACCGTCGCCGCGACCGCGCCGCGCACCGCTGCGGAGGCTGCCGCCCCGCCCGTGACGGAGGAGAGCTGATGCACCTCGCCTACCCCGTCGTCCTCGCCGCACTGCTGTTCAGCGTCGGCGTGTACGGCGTGCTCGCCCGGCGCAACGCCATCCTCCTGCTGATCTCCGTCGAGCTGATGCTCAACGCCGTCAACCTGAACCTCGTCGCCTTCGACGCCTGGCTGCGCGACTCGCTGCACGCCGGCCAGGCGCTCACCCTGTTCACCATCACGATCGCCGCCGCCGAGATCGGCCTCGGGCTCGCCATCGTCCTGCTGCTGTTCCGGGCCCGGGGCACCGCGGACATCGACCGGGCCACCGCGCTCGGCGACCCGGCCGAGCCGCTCGCCGAGGAGGCGCCGGCCGGTGCCGAGGCGCTGAAGGGCCAGGCCGCCGCATGAACCTCGCCCTGCCCGTCCTCGTCCCCGCGCTGCCCGCGCTCGGTGCCGCCGCCACCCTGGCCACCGGGAAGAAGGCGCCGGGCCTGGCCCGGCCGCTCGCGGTCGTGCCGGTCGCCGTCTCGGCCGTGCTCGCCCTCGTGGTCGCGCTGCAGCTCGGCACCGGCCAGGCGCTCGACGCCGCCACCCGGCTCACCCCGACCGGCGGCCCGGACATCGCGCTGGCCCTCCACCTGGACGGCTTCAGCTCGCTGATCTCCGTGCTGGTCGGCCTGGTCGCCACGTGCGTCCAGGTCTACTCGACCGCGTACCTGAAGGAGGACCCGCGCTACCCGTCGTACGCGGCGCTGGTCTCGCTCTTCACCGCGGCCATGTTCCTGGTCGTCTACTCGGGTGACCTGATCGTGCTGCTGGTCGGCTGGGAGGTCATGGGCATCTGCTCGTACTTCCTGATCGGCCACCACTGGGAGACCGCGGACGCCCGCTCGGCCTCGCTGAAGGCGTTCCTGGTCACCAAGCTCGGCGACGTGCCGTTCCTGTTCGGGATCTTCCTGCTCGGCGCCGACGCCGGCAGCTTCCGGATCCCGGACGTGCTGACCGCCGCCACCGACGGGAAGCTCGGCCACCCGACGCTGATCGCGCTGCTGCTGCTCGCCGGGGTCGCCGGCAAGAGCGCGCAGTTCCCGCTGCACACCTGGCTCCCGGACGCGATGGCCGGCCCGACGCCGGTCTCCGCGCTGATCCACGCGGCCACCATGGTCGCGGCCGGCATCTACCTCGTCGCCCGGCTGCTGCCGGTGTTCCTGCTCTCGGGCGCGGCGCTCGTCGTGCTCGCCGTCATGGCCGCCGTGACGATGATCGGCTCGGCGCTGTGCGCGCTCGCGCAGGACGACCTCAAGCGGGTGCTCGCCTACTCGACCGTCGGCCAGCTCGGCTACATGGCCGGCGCGCTGGCCGTCGGCGACCGCGAGGCCGCCGTCTTCCACCTGGTCAGCCACGGCGCGTTCAAGGCGCTGCTGTTTCTGGCCGCCGGTGTGGTGATCCACGCCGCGCACACCAACTCGATCTCCGCGATGTCCCGGATCCCCGGGCTGCGCCAGCGGGTGCCGGACGCCTACTGGACGACGGGCATCGGCCTGGTCGCCCTGGTCGGGCTGCCGCCGTTCTCCGGCTTCTTCAGCAAGGAGGCGGTGCTCACCGCCGCCGAGCACGCCGCCAACGGCGAGGCGATGACCAACGGCCTCGGCCCGGCCTCGGCCGTGCCCGCGGCCGCCGGCTGGATCGTCCTGGTCACGGCGGCGCTGACCGCGCTGCTCACCGCCGCGTACGCCACCCGGCTCTTCCTGGTGGCGTTCCACAGCCCGGCCGCGGCCCCGGCGGCAGCCCCGGCGGCCGGCCCGGCCGCCGACCACGAGGCCGACGCGCCGTACTCGCCCGAGCTCGACGAGGCCGACCCGGCCACCGCCGAGCCGCAGGCGATGCGCTGGCCGCTCTGGGTGCTGGCGATCCCGACCATGGGCTTCGGTGTCGCCGGGCTGCGCTCCGACTGGCTGCCCGCCCTGCTCGACGGCGGCTCGCTGCGCCCGTCCGGCGTCACCGCCGTCACCGGTACCGGGCTCGCCGTGATCGGCGTCCTGCTGGCGTACGGCGCCTGGCGCTCCGCCACCGCGCGGCTCGGTGCGGGCCGTCCCGCCCCGGCTCCGGCCGGCCGGGTGCCCGAGCAGGCCGGCGCCCCGGCCGCCGAGGTGATCGTCGCCGACCCCGGGCGCACCCTGCTCGGCCCGCTGTTCGGCCCGGCCCGGCACGGCTTCGGCGTCGACCGGCTCTACAGCGTGCTGTTCGTCCGCCCGGTGGCCGCCGCGGCTCGGCTGGTCCGCTTCCTGGACCGCGAGGTCGTCGAGGGCTACGTGCAGGGCAGTGGGATCGGCGCCAACCTGCTCGGCCGGGCCGTCCGGCTCGCGCAGACCGGCAACGCGCAGACCTACCTCAGCGCGCTGCTCGCCGGCGTCGTCCTGCTGGCCGTCCTGGTGGCGGTGTAGCGGATGCCGTTCCCCGTCCTGTCCCTCCCCCCGACCACCGCACGTAGGAGCCCCCGATGAACGCGGTCCTCATCGCCCTCCTGGTGCTGCCGCTGCTCGGTGCCGCCCTCACCCTGGCGCCGGTGTTCGGCCCGGACGCGGGCGTCGCCGACCGGCGCGCGCTGCGGCTGAACTCCGTCGTCACCGGCGCGGTGTTCCTGCTCAGCGTGGCCCTGGCGGCCGGGTTCGACCGCGGCCGGCCCGACTGGATGCAGGCCACCACCGACGTGTCCTGGATCCCGGCCCTCCACGTGCGCTTCCACCTCGGCGTGGACGGCGTCTCGCTGCCGCTGATCGTGCTCACCGCGCTGCTCACCTTCCTCTGCGCGCTGTACTCGGAGAAGCGCCTGCCGGGCGGTGCGGCCCGGGGCGGAGCCCCTGACGAAGACCGCCCGTCGGCGCGGGCGTTCGTCGGGCTGTTCCTCCTCCTCGAAGTCGGCATGCTCGCCACCTTCGCGGTGCTGGACCTCCTCCTGTTCTTCCTGGCCTTCGAGATCGTGCTGATCCCGATGTACTTCCTGATCGCCCGCTGGGGGAGCGGCGCGAGGGTGCCGGCCGCCAACCGGTTCATCCTGTACACGCTGCTCGGCTCGGCCGTGATGCTGCTCGGCTTCCTGCTGATCGGCACCAGGGCGGGCACCTTCGACATGCAGGCCCTCGCCGCCGCGCACGGCAGCGGCCTGAGCCACACCACCCAGGTGGTCGCCGCGCTCGCGATCATGGTCGGGCTCGCGGTCAAGGCCCCGGCCTGGCCGCTGCACAGCTGGCTGCCCGACGCGCACACCGCCGCCCCGACCGTCGGCTCGGTGCTGCTCGCCGGCGTGCTGCTGAAGATGGGCACGTACGGTCTGGTCCGCGTCCTCCTCCCGGTGGTGCCCGGCGGCACCGCGACGCTCGCCCCCTACCTGGGCGCGTTCGCCGCCGTCGGCATCGTCTACGGCTCGCTGGCCTGTCTCGCGCTGGCCCTCCCGTCGCATTCCGCGCCCTCTGGTTCCGGATCCAAGGGCGACCTCAAGCGCCTGATCGCGTACTCCTCCGTCGGCCACATGGGCTTCGTCCTGCTGGGCATCGCCTCTCTCACCCCGACGGGCGTGAACGGCGCGCTGTTCGCCAACATCGCGCACGGTCTCATCACCGGCCTGCTGTTCTTCCTCGTCGGCGCGCTCAAGGACCGCTACGGCACGGCGGACCTCGACACGCTGTCCGGCCGCACCGGCGCCGCCCTCTACGGCAGGGCACCCCGGATCGGCGCCCTGCTCGCCTTCGCCGCCGTCGCCAGCCTCGGCCTGCCCGGGCTGGCCGGCTTCTGGGGCGAGCTGCTCGCCATGTTCGGCGCGTTCGACCCGGCCGCGGGCCTGTCGCGCCCGGCCTTCGTCACCTACATGGTCCTGGCCGGCCTCGGCACCCTCCTGACCGCCGCGTACCTGCTGATCGTCGTCAAGCGCGTCTGCATGGGCGACCCCGAACAGCCCGCTCCGGTGGCCGAGCTCGCGGACCTGCACCCGTACGAGGCCGTCAGCTGGACGCCGCTGGCCGCCCTCACCCTGCTCGCCGGCCTCTGGCCCGCGCTCCTGCTCGGCCTCTCCGACCCAGCCGTCAAGCACCTCCTCGGAGGTGGCTGACATGCTCGGAGCCCGGCTCGCCGAACTCGGACCTCACTCCACGGGGCAGCACACTGTGACCTCCCTCGCCGTACCCAACGCGGGCAGCCTGATCCAGTCCGTGGACTGGGTGGCGATCGCGCCGCCGCTGATCGCCGCCGTGGCCGCCCTCGCGGTGCTGGTCACCGACCTCTTCCTGCCCGAGCGCCACAAGAAGTGGCTCGGCCGCCTCACCGCGGCGGGACTCGCCCTCGCGCTCATCTCGCTCCTCCCCCTCACCGGGGGATCACCCCGGGCGACGTTCTGTGCGCAGAACGTAGCAGGCGCCACTGACACTCCAGGCATCAGCGGCTCCGCCGCGGGTGGCTGCTCGTACGTCGCGGACCACTTCGCCCTGGTGTTCCAGCTGCTCGCGCTCGGCGGCGCGCTGATCGCGGCGCTGCTGTCCGCGCACACCGTGGAGAGCGAGAAGCTGCCCGGCGGCGAGTACTGGTTCCTGCTGCTCTCCAGCGCCAGTGGTGCCGCCCTGCTGCCCGCCTCCCGCGACCTCGCCACCATGGTGATCGCCCTGGAGGTCGCCTCGCTGCCCGCCTTCGCGCTGGTCGCGCTGCGCCGGGACGGTCGGGGCGCGGAGGCCGCGCTGAAGTTCTTCGTCACCTCCGTCACGGCGACCGCCGTGATGCTGCTCGGCGTCGGCTTCGTCTACGCCGCCAGCGGCAGCCTGCACCTCGGCGCCATCGCCGAGGGCCTGGAGCACGCCCCCGGGCAGCTCAAGCCGCTGGCCGAGGCGGGCGCCGTGCTGACCCTGGTCGGCTTCGCCTTCAAGGTGGCCGCCGTCCCGTTCCACTTCTGGGTGCCCGACACCTACACCGGCGCGCCGCTCCCGGTCGCCGGCTACCTGTCGGTCGTCGGCAAGGCGGCCGGCCTCTCCGGCCTGGCGCTCGCCACCACCGTGGCGTTCCGCCCGTACGCCCACACGTGGGGCCTGGTGCTCGCGGTGCTCGCCGCCGTGACCATGACCGTCGGCAACGTCGGCGCGCTGCGCCAGCGCTTCGACACCCGCTACAGCGCGGTCCGGCTGCTCGCCTGGTCCTCCGTCGGGCAGGCCGGGTACCTGCTGGTGCCGCTGGCCGCCGCCGGCTACGCGCCCACCGCCACCGACCCGCTCGGTGCCACCGCCGCGTACGCGCTGATCTACGGCGTCGTGAACCTCGGCGCGTTCGGCGTGGTGGCGGCGGTCGGCAGCCGGGCCGGGACCAGCGTGGACGACTTCCGGGGCCTGTTCGCGCGGCGCCGCTGGACGGCGCTGGCACTCGCCTTCTTCCTGCTCTGCCTGGCCGGGCTGCCGCCAGGTGTGATCGGCCTGTTCGGCAAGGTCGTGGTGTTCCGCGCGGCCGTCGACGCCGGGCTGGGGTGGCTGGCCGTCGTCATGGCCGTCAACGTGGTCGTCGCGCTGTACTACTACCTGCTCTGGACGGCCCGGCTGTTCGCCCCGGTGGCGGAGGGCGAAGCGGTCCGCGAGGCCGTCGTCGAGCGCCGGCTGCCGCTCAGCCTGACGGCGACGCTGGGGCTCACCGCGTCGGCCGCCGTGGTCCTCTCGGTCGCCCCGCAGCTCGTCCTCCAGGTGGCCGGGGGCAGCCTCTTCTGACCCGCCGGCCGGCGGGCGAACGGTCGGGCACCCGCGGTGGGTGCGGTGTCACCTCTGTCACAAGGGAACAAGGTCCCCGGCCCCGCCCGTTGACCGGGCAAGAGGGACGAGGCAGAAAGGGCTTCCCCACCGCGCCATTGGAGGGCCTGACGTGCACCGCCGGCACAACGGACTGAGGACCGCCGTCCTGCTCGGCGGCCTCTCGGCGCTGATCCTGGTGATCGGCGGCTTCTTCGGCCGCACCGGCCTCGTGATCGCCGTGCTGGTCGCCGTCGGGACCAACGCCTACGCGTACTGGAACAGCGACAGGATCGCGCTGCGGGCCATGCGGGCCCGGCCGGTCAGCGAGATCGAGGCGCCGCAGCTCTACCGGATCGTCCGGGAGCTCTCCACCTCGGCCCGCCAGCCGATGCCCCGGCTCTACATCTCGCCCACCCCCGCCCCCAACGCCTTCGCCACCGGCCGCAACCCGCGCAACGCGGCGGTCTGCTGCACGGACGGCATCCTGCAGCTGCTCGACGAGCGCGAGTTGCGGGGAGTGCTCGGGCACGAGCTGAGCCACGTCTACAACCGGGACATCCTGATCTCGTCGGTCGCCGGGGCGCTGGCCTCGGTCGTGATGTTCCTGGTGAACTTCGCCTGGCTGATCCCGTTCGGACGGGACGAGGACGACGACGGGCCGGGGCTGTTCGGGATGCTGGCGATCATGGTCCTCGGACCGCTGGCGGCCGGGCTGATCCAGCTGGCGGTCAGCCGCTCCCGCGAGTACCAGGCCGACGCGGACGGCGCCCGCATCACGGGGGACCCGCTGGCGCTGGCGAGCGCGCTGCGGAAGCTGGAGGCGGGCACGCGTCAGCTGCCCCTGCCGCCGGAGCCGCAGCTGCAGACGGCGAGCCACATGATGATCGCGAGCCCGTTCCGCCCGGGCGAGGCCGGCGCGAGGCTGTTCTCGACCCACCCGCCGATGGCGGAGCGCATCGCCCGCCTGGAGCGGATGGCGGGGTACCGGCGCTGAGGATTCCGCTGCGCGGGGCCTGGTGATGGCATGGGGCGTCCGCCTTGGGGGGTGACTCAGGAGGTCAGGGTCTCGTAGGCCTGGCGTAGGCGGTGGATGCCCTCGACGGTGTGGGTGGCGCTTTCGGCGGCGGCGTAACTGAGGCGGAGGTGGGCCGCCGGGGGTTCGGCCGGGTGGTAGGGGCGGCCCGGGGTGACGAGGACGCCGGCGCGCCGTGCGGCGGCGGTGAGAGCGGCGTCATCGGTGCCGCCCGGCAGTCGCAGCCACAGGTGGTATCCGCCCGGGCGGTAGTCGCCGACGAAGCCGGGCAGCTCGCGGTGCAGGGCGGCGACGGTGGCGGTACGGCGGTCCCGCAGCTCGGCGCCGAGGGTGCGCAGGTGGCGGGCCCAGCCGGGGTCGGAGACCAGTTCCAGCGTCGCCTCCTGGAGCGGCCGGGGCACGAAGAAGCTGTCCACCACCTGGGTGGCCCGCAGCCGGGCCAGGGCCGGGCCGCGGGCGGTCAGGGCGCCGATCCGCAGGTTGGGCGAGGCCGCCTTGGTCAGGGAGCGCAGGTGCACCACGACGCCGTCCTGGTCGTCGGCGGCCAGCGGGCGCGGCAGCGCGGGCGCGTCGGTGTGGACGAGGAGCCGGGCGAAGTCGTCCTCGATGACGAAAGCGCCGGCGGCCCGGGCGATCCGCAGCACCTCGGCGCGCCGCTCGGGGGAGAGCACCGCGCCGGTCGGGTTCTGGAACAGCGGCTGGCAGACGAAGACCCGGGCCCGGGTGGCCGCGAAGGCGTCGGCCAGCAGGTCGGTGCGGACGCCGTCGGCGTCGACCGGGACGGGGACCGGCCGCAGTCCGGCCGCGTGGAGGACCGCGAGGATCCCCGGATAGGTCGGCGACTCCACCAGGACGGGCGTGCCGGGCGCGGCCAGCGCGCGCACCGCGACGGTGAGCCCGCCCTGCCCGCCCGCGGTGATCAGGACGTCGCCGGCGCCGATCGGTCCGCCGGTGCCGCCGATGTCCCGGGCGAACCAGCCGCGCAGCTCGGTGAGTCCGTCGGTGGGCGGGCGGTCCCAGGCGCCGGGGCGGCGTCCGGCCCGGGCGAGGGCGGCGGCCAGCAGGCGTTCGGGGAGCAGGGTCGCGTGCGGGTAGCCGCTGTTGAGGTCGATGACGCCGGGCGGGGGCACGCTGAGGGTGGCGATCACCGGGGCGGCGAGCAGGTCGCGCGGGCCGGAGCCGGCGCTGAGCGCGACCTCCTGCCAGGAGAGGTCGCCCGGGCGGGCGCTCGGTGCGGCCGGTGCGGCCGGGGCCGCGGCGAAGTGGGCGGCCCGGAACACCCCGGCCCCGGGCCGGGAGACGACCAGGCCCTCCGCCGCGAGCACCGCGATCGCCCGGGAGACCGTCACCGGGCTGACCTGGTGGCGCTCGACGAGGGCACGGCTGGACGGCAGCTTTCGCCCCTCCGGATAGCGCTCGATCTCGCGCCGCAGGGCTTCGGCGAGTTCGGCCACACTGCTACGCTCATTCATGAAGGCACAAGATAGCGCTATCCAGATCCGGGCGGTAGCACCGCGGATCCGGCGGACCGTCACCCCCGGCGCGCCCGCGACCTCCGGCACCGCCCTCGCCGCCCTCGGGGTGCTCCTCTTCTCGTTCAGCTTCCCGGCCACGTCCTGGGCCCTGGCCGGTTTCGGCCCGTGGACGGCCACCGGGCTGCGCGGCGCCGGGGCGGGCGTGCTCGCCGCGCTCTACCTGGCAGCCGTCCGCGCCCCGCTGCCGTCCGGGCGGCAGTGGCCCGGCCTGCTCGTCGTGTCGGCGGGCTGCGTCCTCGGCTTCCCGCTGCTCACCACGCTCGCCCTGCGGATGTCCTCGACGGCGCACTCGGCGGTGGTGATCGGTCTGCTGCCGCTGGCGACGGCGGTGTTCGCGGCGTGGCGCACCGGCCGTCGGCCTTCCCGGGCGTTCTGGAGTGCCGCGCTGGTGGGGGCGGTGGCCGTGATCGCGTTCACCCTGCGGCAGAGCCACGGCCGGCCGACCGTCGCGGACTGCCTCCTGTTCGCGGCGCTGCTCATCTGCGCGGCCGGGTACGCGGAGGGCGGCCGGCTGGCGCGGGATCTGCCGGGGGCTCAGGTGATCGCGTGGGCGGTGGTGGCGGCGCTGCCCGCGACCGTGCTGACCACCGCGCTCGCGCTGCCCGCCGAGCCCGTCCATTTGGGCGCGAAGGCGCTGGCCGGGCTGGCGTACACGGCGGCGGTGTCGCAGTTCGGCGGGTTCGTGCTCTGGTACCGGGGGATGGCCGCGATCGGCGTGCCGCGGGCGAGTCAACTCCAGCTTGCTCAACCGCTGTTGACGCTGCTGTGGGCGGTGCTGCTGCTGGCCGAGGACCTGCCGGCGGCCGCGCCGGTGACGGCCGTGACGGTGCTCGTCTGCATCGCCGTCACCCAGCGCGCCCGCGCGTGAGGAGCCTGTTCGAGTGACGCGTCGCGCGCGCTCCGGGCCCCGGTGAGTGGCCGCTTCCGGATGCCGATCTCCGTCTGGAACATCCTGCTCACCGCGGTCCTGGTGCTGTTCGCGTTCCCGGTGCCGGCGGCGGCGCTGCTCTGCCTGGAGTCGGACCGGCGGTTCGGCTCGCACGTCTTCGACCCGGCCAACGGCGGGGCGATGCTGTGGCAGCACCTGTTCTGGTTCTTCGGGCACCCCGAGGTGTACATCATCGCGCTGCCGTGTTCGTCACCGGGCAGGTGCTGCCGCCGTGCGGAGGCGGGGCGGGGGAGGCGCTGGACCGGCGGCAGGTCGTCCGCGAAGCGGTGTACCGGGGCCGCCCTTCCGGCCGGGCTCGCTCGTTAGGATGAACGGCGTGCCCCGCCGGCTCCGGGGCGCGGCATCCGGAGGGAGTGGGCCGTCATGGCAGACGAGAGGCACGCCCCGGCGGCCGGGGACGCGCCCGCCCGGAGACGCGGCCAGGGCGAGCTGGAGGCCCAGGTGCTGGCGGTGCTCCAGCGCGCGCCCGGCCCGGTCACCGCGGGGTGGGTCCAGGAACGTCTGGAGGGCGGCCTGGCGTACACCACCGTGATGACGATCCTCTCCCGGCTGCACGCCAAGAACGCCGTCTCCCGGACCCGGTCCGGCCGCTCCTACCTCTGGCAGGCGTCCTCCGACGCGGCCGGGCTCGCCGCCCTGCGGATGCGCCGGATGCTCGACGGCGAGGCCGACCGGGACGCCGTCCTGGCGAGCTTCGTGAGCGCCCTGCTCCCGCACGACGAGGAGCTGCTGCGCGCGCTGCTCGACTCGGCGTCCGCCGACCCGGCAGCGGCCGACCGTGAGAGCTGACCCGTGGGCTTCTTCGTCTTCCTCCCGCTGATCCTGCCGCTGACGGCGGTGCCGATCGCGCGTCTGACCGGGCAGCACCTGCACCCGCGCGGCGCGGCCCGGCTGATGACCGTGATCAGCGCGGTGATGGCGGTGTGCAGCGTGCTGTGCCTCGGCCTGATCGGAGTGGTCGGCACCGCGCAGATCCCCGGCAACCCGTTGCCGGACAGCTGGTCCGACCCGGAGGTGCGGGCCGCGCTGCCGTACCACGAGACGGTCGGGACGGCCGCGATGTGGCTGCTGGTCCTGGTCCTGGCGGCCTGCCTGCGGACGGCGTCGCGACACCTGCGGGTGCGGGCGCGGGCCCGGCGGGCGCTGGACGGCCTGCCGAACGGCTCCGGGCCGGACGGCGACCTCGCGGTGCTGCCGGACAGCAGCCCGTACGCGTACGCGCTGCCCGGCTCGCCGGGGCGGGTCGTGGTGTCCACCGGGATGCTGGACGGCCTGGCCGAGGACGAGCGCGAGGCGCTGCTCGCGCACGAGCGGGCGCACCTGGTGCACCGGCACCACCGCTACCTGCTGACCACCCAGCTCGCCGCCAACGTCAACCCGTTCCTGCGTCCGCTCCAGGAGGCGGTGGCCTTCAGCGCGGAGCGGTGGGCGGACGAGGACTCGGCGCAGGTGGTGGGGGACCGGCGGACGACCGCGCGGGCGGTGGCGCGGGCGGCCCTGGTCACGCGGGCCGTCCCGGCCCCGGGTTTCGCGGCCTTCGCCGCCCCGGCACCGGCCCCCGGCCCGGTACCGCGCAGGGTCGCCGCGCTGCTCGGCCCGGTGCCCTCCGCCCGGAACTGGCCGCCGGCGAAGACCCCGGCGGGCCTGGCCGCGATGGTCGCCGCGGTCGGGACGGCGGCGTCGGCGCTGTGCGCGCTCAACGCCGCCGTGGCCCTGCTGGTCGTGCTGAAGGCCGTCACCCCGCTGTAGGACCGTCAGCCGAGGGCCAGCGAGTCGAGCGTGGCCTCGGCCCGCGCGAGCGACTCCGCGGCGATCGGCTGGAGGCCGTTCAGCGCGGGGATGTCGTCGGCCCGGGTGAGTTCGGCGGTCACGATGTGCAGGTTCTCCTCCGTGATGCCGAGGTTGCCGAAGTACGCCCGCAGGTACGGGACCTGGAAGTCGAAGTGCTCGCGCGGGGTGCCCGGCCCGTAGCCGCCGCCGCGGACGGCGACGACCACGACCCGGGTGCGGCGCAGCAGCTTCGCGCCGGTGCCGGCGTCGACGTAGGCGCCGGGGAAGGAGACCCGGTCGATCCACGCCTTGAGGCCGGTCGAGACGGTGAAGTTGTACATCGGGCTGCCGATCAACAGGGTGTCGGCGGCGAGCAGTTGGTCGATCAGCGGGCGGGTGAGCGCCCACTCGTGCTCCTCGTCCGGGCCCTCGGCGAGTGCGGCGACGTCGTCCGGCGGGAGCACGCCCTTGCGCTCGGTGCGGCGGCCGAGGGCGTCGTAGGCGGCGTGCACCGGGGGCACCGGGTCGGCGACGAGGTCGCGGTGGCGGTGGGTGGTGGCGGCGCCGTGCCGGGCGCGCCAGGCGGCGGCGAAGCGGGCGGTCAGGGCGCGGCTGACCGAGCCGGCCGGGCTGATGCTGGAGTCCAGGTGGAGCAGGGTGGCGGACGTCATGGTGCTCTCCTCGTCACCTCGGGGTCCGGTGGAACGTCATAGCGGTGACGGGCCGGGCCGAGGAAAGGTGACCGATGAGCCGGGACGGGATTCTGGACGACACGCTCGCGGCGCGCTTCGAGGCCGAGCGCGGGCGGCTGCGGGCGATCGCGCAGCGGATGCTCGGGTCGACGGGCGAGGCGGAGGACGCCGTCCAGGAGGCCTGGCTGCGGCTCGGCCGGACCGACCCGGAGGACCTGGCGAACCTGCCGGGCTGGCTGACCACCGTCGTCTCCCGGCTCTGCCTGGACCTCCTGCGGGCCCGCGCGGTGCGCCGCGAGGAGCCGGCCGACGAGGCGCTGTCCGAGGAGCCGGGCGAGGCCGGGGACCCGGAGCGGGAGGCGTTGCTGGTCGAGTCGGTCGGCCGGGCGCTGCTCGTGGTGCTGGACCGGCTGGGCCCGGCCGAGCGGGTCGCCTTCGTGCTGCACGACGGCTTCGCGGTGCCGTTCGAGCAGATCGCGCCGATCGTCGGCCGGACGCCGGTGGCCGCCAAGAAGCTGGCCAGCCGGGCCCGGCAGCGGGTGCGCGGGACGGCCGTCGAGCCGCCGGAGCGCCTGGCCGGGCACCGGCGGGTCGTGGAGGCCTTCCTGTCCGCCGCTCGCGGCGGGGACCTGGCCGAGCTGCTGGCCGTGCTCGCGCCGGACGTGGTCCGCCGGGCCGACCCGGCCGCGCTGCCCGCCGGCCGGTCGCCGGTCGCGCGCGGCGCGCTCACGGTCGCGCGGGAGACGACGGTCTTCGGCCGCCGGGCCCGCTTCGGCGCGGTGGCCCTGGTCGACGGCGTGCCCGGCATCCTGATCGCCCCGGGCGGGCGGCTTCGGCTGGTGCTGCGGGTGGCGGTCGCGGACGGCCTGGTGGCCGGGTACGAGGTGGTCGCCGACCCGGCCCGCCTGGCCGCGCTGGAGCTGGCGCTGCTCCCCGAGGACGGTTCCTGATCAGGACTCGGCGGCGAGCCGGACGATCGTCCGGGCGCTGATCCGCGAGCTGCGGGCGGGGCCGCTCCCGGACGGGCCGGCGGGAGTCTGACGACGGACCCCGGGGTGTCGGATCACGCGGTGTCCCTGGTGGACGGTAGCGGCCTGGTGGCGGGTGCCACGTGCACCAGCCTGCATTCGTCCTCCCGGCGACCGGCCCGGCGGGACCGGAGCAACCGGAGGCCGAAGACCACCACGGCCGCGTACGTCCAGCCCGCCAGGATGTCGACGATGAAGTGCTCGGCGCCGTACACCAGCGTGAAGGCCATCGCGAGCGGATAGGCGACGAGCAGCGCGCGCAGCCAGGGGCGGGCGGTCGGCCAGAAGAAGAACAGCAGCATCGCCGGGTAGGCGGAGTGCAGCGAGGGCATGGCGGCGACGTCGTTGGCGAACTGGCTGCCGTTCTCGAAGACGGACTGCGCCTGCGGCAGCCCGATGTCGGTGAGCACCGAGGACACCACCCGGGTCAGCCCGGGCAGGTGGCCCTCCTGGGCGACCAGCCACGGCGGGTCGGCCGGGTAGAGCAGGTAGGTCGCGAAGCCGGCGAAGGTCAACGCCAGGTAGCAGGTGAGCAGGTGGACGTACCGTGCGTGGTTGCGCCGCCAGAGCACCGCGAGGATCACGAAGACCAGGAAGAAGTGCGAGAGGTAGACCGTGACCGCCGCGTAGTCGTACCAGTGCGGTGAGCCGGGCGTGTAGAGCGCGTGCTGGAGCCGGACGGTCCAGGTCTGGCCGAAGCCGAGCACCTTGTCGGCGTCCAGCTGCGGCAGCCAGTACGGCGCCCACGGGGTGTGCGCGCCGTAGCCGCGCAGCAGCGAGTACGTCCAGACCGCGGCCATGACCGGCACCCAGTCGCGCAGGACCAGGAGGAAGCCGCGGGGACCCTGCCCGCTGTGCGCGGCGGCGGTCAGCAGGGCACCGATCAGCCAGCAGAAGACCACGTCGTTGGCGGACGGCAGGCCGTTGCCGCGCACGTACCAGGCGAGGGCCGCCAGGTAGAGCGGCCACGCCAGGAGCCGCAGCGGCCGGAGTCTGGCCGCGAGGTGCACCGGGCCCACCGGGCTAGGCCGCCCGGCCCGCACGAGTCGTGGTGGCGCGGCCGGACGCAGCAGGTTGGTCATGCCCGCTGAAACTAGCGAGGCAAGCTGGGAGGAGCCTTGATGAACGATGACCGGATCTTAAGAAAGTCCTACTCGGCATGGGTGGTTTGGGCCGGTTCGGGGCTGCTCGGCAGCCGGTTCAGGAGACGATTCCGAGCTCGTGCGGGGTGTTGTTGAAGCGCCGCCCGCCGGTCGCCGTGACGGTGACGATGTCCTCGATCCGCACCCCGAAGCGGCCGGGCAGGTACACCCCGGGCTCGATCGAGAAGCACATGCCGGGCACCAGCGGCTGCTCCTCGCCCTCGACCAGGTACGGCGGTTCGTGCGTGGTGATGCCGATGCCGTGGCCGGTGCGGTGGATGAAGTACTCGCCGTAGCCGGCCTCGGTGATGACCCGGCGGGCGATCCGGTCGATCTCCTGGCAGCCGATCCCGGGCCGGACGGCCTCGAAGGCCGCCTGCTGGGCGCGCCGGACGATGTCGTGCACCTTCCGCACCTCGTCCGGGACGTCCGTGCCGACGTGGACCGTCCGCGTGGTGTCCGAGCCGTAGCCGTCCTTGAGGCCGCCGAAGTCGAGCACCACGGTGTCACCCCGCCGGATCATCCGCTCGCCGGCCTCGTGGTGCGGGTTGGCGCCGTTGGGGCCGGAGCCGACGACGGTGAAGTCGACCTGGCTGTGCCCGTACTGGATGAGCAGCGCGCCCAGGTCGGCGGCGACGTCGGTCTCCCGGCGCCCGGCGAACTCGACCTCCAGGACGCCCCGGTAGGCGGCGTCCGCGGCGCCGCCGGCCGCGGCGAGGCGATCCAGCTCGTCGGCGTCCTTGACCGCGCGCAGCATCGGCAGGCTCGCGGTGAGCGAGGTGAACCCGGCGCCGGGCAGTGCGCCCTGGAGGCCGAGCAGGTGCATCGCCCACGCGTTGTCGGAGATGCCGTACCGTCCGGCCGGGTCGAGCAGCGGGACGGCGGTGGCGTACGGGTCCTCGCCGTCGGTCCAGTCGAGCAGCCGGACGGCCGGGGCTCCGGGCGCCTTCTCGGCGTCCGGGCGTTCCAGCTTGGGGACGATCAGCGCGGGTTCGCGGCCGGCGCCGAGCACGAGGGCGGTGAGCCGCTCGGTGATCGCGGTGGGCTGGTAGCCGCACAGGTAGGCCAGGTCGGGGCCGGGGGCGACGACCAGGCCGGTCAGTCCGGCGGCGGCCGCGTCGGCGGCGGCGCGGGCTATCCGGGCGCGGTAGTCCTCGGTGGTGAAGGGTCGGGGCACGGGTCTTCCTCCTCATCATCCGGACGGGCTGCTGCTTGGAACTCCATCACGCGCCCGAGGCTCCGTCACGTGTACGGAGCGCCGTCGAACGGCCGGGGCCCCGGCGCACCCGCGCGGCCCCGGCGACACTGACGCGGGAAGGACGCCTCGACGTGGGCCATGTGCTCGATCTCGCCCGGGTCGACGCTCTCGTCCGGCGCGTGGATCAGGCGGCGCGGCTCCTCGACGCCCGTCGGGATGATCTCCGCCTCGGGGCAGGTGGTGGCGGGGACGCCGGAGAGCGGGATCGAGCCGCCCAGGCCGAGGAAGGACGTCGGCCGGCCGCAGGCCTCCTGCACCGCCCCGTCGGGCGCGGCGTACGCGGGCCCGCCGGCGCCGTTGGGCAGGCCGTACTTCCGCCGCGCCCGGCCCGGTGCGTTCGACGGGTCGTCGCAGACGGCGCCGCCGTTCTCGCCGAGGGTGTGCACGATCCGGTCCTGCGCCGGCACCGGGTAGTCGGCCGGACCCGGCGCTTCGGACAGTTGCTCGGCCTTCCGGCCGGCCGGGTCGGTGGCGTGCGGTCGGGTGCACGAGAGCCGTCCGGTGATCAGCATCGCGACCAGCAGGACGATCGAGTCCAGGTGGATCCGGCGGTGCCGGGACGCCATCGGGTTGGCGGTCATGCCGCACCTCCTTCGGTGCCGCGCAGCGCTCCGTCGGTGCTGCGCGGCTCGGCGGCCTCCGGCGGCGGGCCGCACCCGGCCAGTTCACCCGGTTGCCCGGAGCGCCGCATGCGGCGTGCGCCCGCCCGGGTGACCGCGCATCGGCGCATCGGCGTGCCGGCGTGCGGTGGTGCGACTTCGGACGCGCCCCGGGCGGGGGAGTCCGGGCGCCTGCGCGGACCCCGGCCGGCCACGGAATCATAAATTCCGGGCGGGTTGTCGGTGCCGTGGGACACGATGTCCCGCATGTCGTATGAACTCCGAGCGCTGATCGGCACGTTGGAGCTGCTGACGGTGGCGGCCGCCGAGGTGCCGGCCGCCCGCGTGGCGCCGCTCGCGCAAGGGCTGGCGCTGATCCCGGCCACTCCCGCGTTCCTGTCCGCCTTCCGGACCGGCGGTGACGAGCGCAAGTCCGACGGCGGCGCCGGCTTCGCCTGGCATCCGGAGGGCTTCGAACTGCGGCTCGCGGCCTGGTCCAAGGCGAGCCCGATCGCCTGCGTCGAGGCCGAATTCTTCGGCGGCACCGGCACCCAGCGCGCCGCCGTCTGGTCCGACGGCCGGCTCGAACTCGGGCCGCTCACCAGTGCGTTCGAGCTCTTCACCGCCGAGGGCAGCCCGATCTCCCGCGCCCTGCGGCAGCTCGGCGCCCGGGTGGAGGAGGGGCGGACGGACGAGTTCGGGGCGGTCGGCCTCGACGCCCACCGCAGCACCGACGGCTGGGCGGCGACGACCGGTTGAGCCACGCCGTGGGTACGGGCCGCCGCGCTGACCGCAGCCCTCGTGCTGACCCGGGTCGCCTCGGTGTCCGCCACCGTCGCGGGCAACGGCGCCGCGGCGGCCCGCCCCGCCGTCCACCCCCACCCCACCGCCGACTGCCCCCACCCGCCGCGCCACACGCGAAAGCCCCGGTCCCGTACGTGGGACCGGGGCTCTGCCACTTCCTCGCGGAGAGGTCAGCGGTAGTTCACGAACTGGATCGCGAAGTCGAGGTCCTTGCCCTTGAGGAGGGCCTGGACGGCCTGGAGGTCGTCGCGGCTCTTGGAGCTGACGCGCAGTTCGTCGCCCTGGACCTGGGCCTTGACGCCCTTCGGGCCCTCGTCGCGGATGATCTTCGCGACCTTCTTGGCATCGTCCGTGGAGATGCCCTCCTTCACGTTCGCGAAGATCTTGTACTCCTTGCCGGACAGCTGCGGGTCGCCGGCGTCCAGAGCCTTCAGCGACAGCCCGCGCTTGACGAACTTGCTCTGCAGCACGTCCAGGATGGCCTTCACGCGCTCCTCGCCGTTGGCCTTCATCTCGATCTTCTCGCCGGAACGGCTGATCTCGCCGCCGACGTTCTTGAAGTCGAAGCGCGTGGCGATCTCGCGGGAGGTCTGGTTGATCGCGTTGTCGACCTCCTGCCACTCGACCTTCGAGACGATGTCGAAACTGGAGTCGGCCATGGGTGTTGGTCTCCTTGATGCTCTGGCTTCACTGGCACGGCTCGCCCCGCTGGACGCCCGCCGCCCCAGCCTATCCAGCGGCACCCCGCCGCCGCCCCCGACAGCCACGCCGAAGGCCTTGATCATCATGTGGCCGACCGAGTGGCGAAGCACCCCCTGGCATCGGGTATCGTTTACGGAGTCGAACGGGGCAAGGCCCCGGGAGGCGCCAATCCTGGCTGGTTGCCCGAGCGGCCAAAGGGAGCAGACTGTAAATCTGTCGCGCAAGCTACGCAGGTTCGAACCCTGCACCAGCCACAGGATAGAGAAACAGCCCCTGATCTGCGGAAACGCGGATCAGGGGCTGTTTTCGTCGCTCCCGTCGCGGTCCGCCACCCGGAGTGCGGGTGTGCGCGGGCAGGGCGACTTATTGCACATCACTTGCAATTGCTGACTAAGGGCAGCAGAGTGGGAGCCCGGGGGTGGGAGTCCTTCTCGTCTTCCCAACCGGCGACCGCCGTGACAGTGGCCCACCCACCCCCGCCCACGCCTTCCCCCTGCGCCCGCCGCGCCTCTGCCGCGCCCCCGTGTGCGGCGTCAACGACGCGTAAAAGCCGCCCGTGGCAGCGTCAGGAACGCGTACAGGCCAAAGCAGCGTCGGGCCCCGCCCCGCAGGATCGGAGCAACTACCGACCGCGGAGGTCCCGTCGATGCCCAGCGCCGTCTCCACCCAGGCCGTCTCGGCCGACCCCCGCCCCCCGGATACCGGCGCGGGCGACGAACGGCACCGCCTCACGGCGCTCGGCGGCCTGGCCGCCCTCTCGCTGGACGCCATGGCCTCGGTGGCGTACGGACCGGAGTCGATCGTCCTCGTGCTCGCCGCGGCCGGGGCGCACGGGCTGGGCTTCACGCTCCCCGTCACCGTGGCGATCGCCGTCCTGCTGGCCGTGCTGGTGGCCTCCTACCGGCAGGTGATCGCGGCCTTCCCGGACGGCGGCGGGTCGTACGCGGTCGCCAAGGAGCACCTGGGCCGCCGGACCGCCCTCACCGCGGCGGCCTCGCTGGTCATCGACTACATCCTGAACGTCGCGGTCTCGGTGACCGCGGGCGTGGCCGCGCTCACCTCGGCCGTGCCGGGCCTGTACGACGACCGGATCTGGCTCTGCCTCGGCGTGCTGGCCCTGGTGACGGCCGTCAACCTCCGCGGGATAGCCGAGTCGGCCCGCTGGTTCATGGCGCCGACCGCCGTCTTCGTCGTCTCGATCCTGGCGATCATCGTGGTCGGCCTGTTCCGGGACGCTCCCGCCAGCACCGCGGCCGCCGCCGGCCACGCGTCCGTGCTGGCCGAGAACGCGACCACCGTCGGCGCGCTGCTCCTGCTCAAGTCCTTCGCCGCCGGGTGCTCGGCGCTGACCGGTGTCGAGGCGGTGGCGAACGCCGTCCCCTCTTTCCGCACACCGCGCGTCAAGCGCGCGCAGAACACCGAGGTCGCGCTGGGCGCGCTGCTCGGCGTGATGCTGATCGGACTGGCCGTGCTGATCGGCCGCTTCCACCTCCAGCCGGTCGAGGGCGTCACCGTGCTCGCCCAGCTGGCCGACGCCTCGCTCGGCCACGGCGCCGCGTTCTACGTCGTCCAGTTCTCCACCGTGGTCCTGCTCGGCCTGGCCGCCAACACCTCCTTCGGCGGCCTGCCGGTCCTGCTCCACCTGCTCGCCCGGGACAACCACCTCCCGCACGTGTTCGCGCTGCGCGCCGACCGGCAGGTGCACCGGCACGGCGTCCTGTTCCTCGCGGTCGCCTCGGCGGTGCTGCTGGTCGGCTCCGGCGGCGACGTCAACAGCCTGGTGCCGCTGTTCTCGATCGGCGTGTTCGTCGGCTTCACCATCTGCCAGGTCGGCATGGTGAAGCACTGGTACCTGCACCGGCCGGCCAACTGGCGGTGGAAGGCCGCGCTGAACGGCTTCGGCGCCGTGCTCACCGGCGTCGCGACGCTCGTCGTCACCGGCACCAAGTTCACCGAGGGCGCCTGGGGCATCGTGGTGGCGCTGCCGCTGCTGGTGCTGCTCTTCGAGCTGGTCCACCGCAGCTACGGAAAGATCGGCGAGCGGCTGGAGCTGGGCCGGGTGCCCGGCGCGGTGACCCGCCGGCGCAGCCTGGTCGTCGTCCCGGTGACGGCGATCACCCGGCTCACCCGGGACGGCCTGTCCGCGGCGCTGTCGCTCGGCGACGAGGTGATGGCGGTGACCGTCGTGCACGAGCAGGCCGAGGCCGAGGCGCTGCGCCGCGACTGGGAGCTGTGGGAGCCGGGCGTGCCGTTGGTGGAGATCCCGGACGACCACCGCCGGCTGGGCCAGCCGATCGCGGACTTCGTGAACAGGCTCGGGGAGGAGCGCGCGTACGACCGGCTGACCGTGCTGATCCCCGAGGTGGAGCCGGCCCACTGGTACCAGTGGGCGCTGCAGAACCGGCGGGGCGCCGTGATCGACCGCGCCCTGCGCCGGAGCACCGACGCGGTCGTCTGCCGCCTCCGCATGAGGATGTGAAAGACGGGGTGGCAATGTGCCCACCAGCACCCACCGGGCTCTCCCGGGCCGCCCACGCGGCCTGGGAGAGCCCTTCGGCGTCTTGCCGCGCAAGCGAACGGTCCACGCAGTGAACGGTCCCCGTGCCCGGATCCGTCGCTTTTCCGGTCTCGGCCCGATCACGACGGTCTCGGAGCGGTGAAGCGGACGTCAAAGTCGCGTCAACGTCCCATCGTCACCCGTATGGAGGGCGTCAGGAACCCGTAACGCCCCTCTGACGGCTGGTTTGCTGCTTCAGCCGGTCGTCCGCCGGCGCCGCGCAGTGCCCCCCGGCCGGTCGCGGCAGTCTCCCGAACCACGCTGGTGGAGCCCATGTCCGACCTCATCTACGTCGGTGTCACGGTCGCCGTGTTCGCCGTCATCGCCCTGATCGCGCGGGGGGTGGAGAAGCTGTGAGCGTAGAGAACCTCGCAGGTCTGATCGTGGCCGTC
>NZ_JBSFGU010000056.1:0-47521 GCF_053596725.1 Kitasatospora sp. NPDC001660
GCCACCGGCATGCGCTGGGCGGACAGCAGCACCATCTGGGCCCGCCGCCAGGTCACCACCGACCCGGTGCCTCTGCGGATGATCCGCAGCAGCCGCCTGCCCTCGTCGTCATCGATCTCACGGACCTGCACGCGTTCAGCCACGCGATCATTCTGACCGCCCGGAGCCGCCAGCCGCAGCAACCGGGCGCCTCGTCACAAGAGGGCGAACATTGTCTGATGCGGCACTAGGATCTGCAGCATGGCAACACGACTTGTGCAGATCAACATGAAGGCCCAGGACGACTCCGTGCTCGGCCGGTTCTGGGCGGAGGCGCTCGGCTGGGGTGTCGACAGCGAGGGACCCGGCGTGACCAACCTCGAACCCGTGGGGTTCGCTTACCCCGACCCCGTGGCGGTCTGCATCGACATCATCGCCCGCCCGGAACCCAAAACGGTCAAGAACCGGGTGCACCTCGACCTGGCCACCACCTCGACCGCCCATCAGGCGGAGCTGGTCGCACGTCTGAAGGATCTCGGCGCGACGCTCGCCGACGTGGGTCAGGGCGACGTCCCCTGGACGGTCATGGCCGACCCGGAGGGCAACGAGTTCTGCGTCCTGGAGCCTCGCCCGATCTACCGGGACACCGGGGAGATCGCCGCGGTGGTGGTCGACTGCGCGGATCCGCGGGCCATGGCGCGGTTCTGGGGCGAGGCGATGGACTGGACGCTGCACGAGGTCACCGACGACCACGCGACCATGCGCTCCGCCCAAGGCGTCGGCCCCTACCTGGAGTTCCTCCGCACCCCCGACACCAAGAGCGGGTGGAACCGCGTCCACCTCGACGTCCGCCCCTATCCCGGTGACGACCTGTCAGCAGAGGAAGCCCGACTGCGCGCCCTGGGCGCCACCGACCCCGGTATCGACCAGTCCGCAATCTCCTGGACGGTTCTGGCCGACCCGGAAGGCAACGAGTTCTGTCTCCTCGCCCCTCGCTGACCCCGGCCCACCGGGGTGGTCCGCGGGTGGTCGGCCTAAGGCGGCGGGCAGGGTGGAGCGGGAGGCTCCGCGCTCAGGGGTCCAGTACGGGTCGCACGGCCCGGGTCCTGGCAGCCTCGGCAAGCCGCAGTAGCTGACTGAACGTCATCAGTGGAGTACCCCGGTTGCTCCAGGAGTCCTGCGCCGGGCGGTGCTGCGCTGGTACGGCGACACCCCGGGCGCAGTTCGTCAGTCGCTCGCCGACCCCGGGACGTCCGTGCCCGAATCGGTCACACCCGCATCCGCACCGCCCGCCCGCTCACCCGCCCCCGGGCGTCCTCCGGCCCGGCCCGCACCGTGAGGTCGCTGGGCCGGCCCGTGTCCTCGCCCTGGCGGACGGTGAGCGTGGTGGCCGTCTCCACCAGGCCCAGGGTGCGCAGGTAGCCGCCGAAGGCGGCCGCCGGCGACCAGGGCGTCCTCGATCTCGCCGGTGAAGGCGCCCTTGTCGTGCAGCTCGGCGTGCCGGCCGGGTTCGAGGTTGCCGGCCGCGGTGAACGGCACCAGCTCGACGTAGAGACCCGGATGGCGGTCGCGCAGGCCCTCGGTGACGAGGGCGACCCGGGCCGGCGACATCGGGGACGTGCGGGCGCCGATGTGGACGGTCCTGGCGGTGTTCAGCACGAAAGCCCCTTCCCCAGTTTCCGACATACCGTCGGAAACTGGGCGTGTTCGATGCGGGTAGCATGCGGTCAACATCTCGTCAGATGCTGGGAGTTGGCGTATGAGCACACTGGTGGTGGGGTCGCGAGCCAGTCACCTGGCGCGGGCCCAGGTCAGGGAGTTCCTGGCGCCGCTGCGGGAGCGCTTTCCCGACATGGTCTTCCGCCAGCGGGTGATCACGGAAGCGGGCGACCAGGACCGCCGGTCGGCGCTCAGGGAGGTGTCGGAGCGAGGCGGCGGCTCGGCGTTCTCCGTGAACCAGGTGAACGCGCTGGTGTCCGGCGAGGTCGACGTGATCGTGCACTCGCTCAAGGACCTGCCGACCGCGAACCCGCCCGGCCTGATCCTCCTGCCCCCGCCCACCCGCGCCGACGTGCACGACGCGCTGTGCGGCAGCACCCTGGCCGATCTTCCGCGCGGTGGCCGGATCGGCACGTCGGCGTCGCGCCGGATCGCCCAACTGCTGCACGTCCGCCCGGACCTGGTGCCGGTGGAGATCCGGGGGAACGTCCCGACCAGGCTCGGCAAACTCAGGACACAGCAGCTGGACGCCGTGGTCCTCGCCACTGCCGGAATCAGGCGGCTCGGCCGCGGCGAGGAGATCAGCGAGATCCTGCCGATCGAGCTGTTCCCCCCATCGCCCGGCCAGGGCGCCCTGGGCATCCAGATCCGGGAGGACAACGAGCTGGCCCGCCGGATCCTGGCCGGGTCCGGTGACCCGGTGACCGACGCGGAGGTGCGGGCCGAGCGGGCGATGCTGGCCGAGCTCCACGGCGGGTGCTCGGTGCCGGTCGGCGCGTTCGGCAAGGCCGACGGCGACGTGCTGACCCTGCACGGGCAGGTCACCTCCGTGGACGGCAGGCGGCAGGTGGAGGCCCGGTGCTCCGGCCCGTTGTACGAGCCGGAGAAGGTGGGCGTGCAGGTGGCCGGCCTCCTGCTGGACCAGGGCGCGGAGGGCATCCTGGCGGAGGTCCGGGCCGCCGCTTAGGGCGCGCCCCGGCCTAGCCGCACACCCGCATGACGAACGGCCAACAAGGTGAACCTGGTCAACCTGAAGGCAGGAAAAGCACCGGCCGACACCGGGGGGAGGTCTGATTGTGTGCGATCCACTCTGGCGGCCGGTTCGGCACAGATCTGCCCTGATGCTGCCGAAAGGCCGTCCCGCCTCCGCACCGGCAACACACCCGAGGAGCAGGAACGACGATGGCACCCGATCCGACAATCGCCCAGGTGACCATGACCCTGGCTGCCCTTGCAGCCACCGGGGCCACCCCGCGCCCGTCCGGGGAAACCCTGAAGCATCAGACCGAACGAATCATCACCGGCATCGACGCGCAACTGAGCGATCCCGGCCTTGCGACGCAGGGCACGTGGGAGCTGGTGTGGCTCGCCCTCAGCGAGGCCAACGCCAATATGGCCTACATCGCACGGAGCACCACCGGCTCGAACGAGTTCGCCGTGGTCGCTCGCGGAACGGACGCTGATCTGACCGACGTCCTCGAGGACCTCGACGTCGGCACAGTCGTCCCGTTCCCCGAAAGCGGATCACCGAAGCCCATCGCCGTTTCCAAGGGGGCGATGGATGCGTTCAAACGGGTTGTCAACACCCGCTCGATCGCCTCGCCCTCGCCGAACGTCACGCTCGCTCAGGCGCTCGCCGCCGCGCTGAAGTCGGCGCCCTCCTCGCCGCAGCCGACCGTCTATCTGACCGGTCACAGCCTGGGCGGCTGCATCGCCACCATGCTCGCGCCGTACCTGCAGGCACAGACCTGGCCGAAACAGCCGAAGTTCGCGGTGATCACCTATGCCGCTCCCACCGCCGGCGTGCAGAGCTTCGTCGACTACTTCAACTCCGTGCCGTGGGTCATCGACGAGCGCCAGAACAACGCCTACGACCTGGTACCGCACGCGTGGGCCGATCTCGACACCACCGCCGACTGGTACCCGAACCCGGGACCGCAGGCGACCGAAGAAGTGAAGCTGCTCATCGGGGCGATCTCCAAGCGCAGCAATGGCCACGTCTACGTCCAGCCCGGCACGCTCTGCCTGATGAACACCGGATACACGAGCCTTGCCAAGAACCTGGTCAACAAGACCACCCAGGACTTCCTCGGCCAAATCGCCTTCCAGCACGCCAACTCCACCTACCTGGACCTGGTGGGGGCGCCTGCCGTCCCTTCCGGGCCGGTGGTGACCGATGTGACCCCCACCTTCGGCGCACGAGGCGCCACGGTGACCATCGACGGCACCGGTTTCAGTCCGGACAGCGTGGTCGACTTCGGCCACTTCGCCTGCACCGAGTACGGCATCGACCCCTCCGGCACCAGGATCACCGCTCAGGTCCCCGACGGGACCGGCGTCGTCCACGTCCGCGTCACCAACACCCTCGGCACTTCCCCGGCCGTCGCGATGGCGCAGTTCGCCTATGGCGGACCCGCGCCCGTGGTGGTCAGTGCGGTCAGCCCGACCAGCGGAACGGTCGGCACCCCGGTCACCATCAGCGGCTCGGGCTTCGCCGCGGGCGCCACCGTGCACTTCAAGGACAAGGCATCCGATTCGGTCACGTTCGTCTCCACCGGCCAGATCACCGCAACCGCGCCCGGTCAGCTCGACGACCGCCAGACGGTGGACATCACCGTGACGGTCGGCAAGGCCACCTCTCCCACCAGCCCGGCCGACGAGTTCACCTACACCGGACGGTAGCGTCCGCACGCCTCGTTCCCGGGGGCCCTTCGAGCAGCCCCGGGCCCTTGCCGCCGACCGGTCGAACCGTGCCCGGGCCAGGCAGTTGGCCTCGCGGAGACCGTTGGGATCCTCGAACGCACAGGAGACGAACCCCTCCGTATCGGCTGGATCGACACGGCAGATCGATCATGGGCATTCACGCTCTTCCTCGATGCCACGGCCACCAACATGCCGGCCTGCGCCGGCGTCGCCTTCACCGGCACGGGACGGACCGGCTGAAAGCGGAAACGCTCGACTGGTCAACTCGACTGCCCACTGGCCAACCGAAGCGCTCAGTCACAGCGGCCGCCGTGACTGAGCGCTTCAGTTGGCGACTTGAGCGTTGGCCGGGCGGGATATCCCGAAGTTGGGCCCGTGAGCCTGGTTTTGATGACTTCGCCCGCTCGCCCCCACGCCGACCGACGTGCCATCGCCATCGATGCCGCAGGGCGCGTCCGTCCGCTGCCTCGCTCCGGCGATCTCGGGCGCCTACGGGGCCAGCTCGCGCAGCACGGCCGAGGCGAGTGCCGCGTCGAGTGCGCCGACTCCGGTGAGGTCGGCGACCGTGATCGCACCGTCCGGCCGCTCGGCGGGCCTTTCGAGCAGGAGGCCGATGGGCGTGTCGCTGGTGTCGGTGGTGGCCCCGGCGCGCACGGCGTGGCCGAAGTCGCCGTGGTCCAGGCACTGCTGGTGGTCGTCGGTGGCGATCAGTGCCGCGCGGGCGAAGAGGGCCGACGGCAGTTCGTTCTTGTGGGGCATGTCGGTGCCGATGCCGGTGACGTGCGCGCCCGCGCGGACGTCAGCGGCCCGCAGGACCGGAGCGGTGGCCGGTGTGGTGGTGACGACCATGTCGGCTGCGGCCGCCTCGTCGGCCGAGGCGGGCCGGGCGTGGAGCCCGAGGGCGTCGAACGCCCCGCACAGCGACCTGGTCTTGTCCTGGCTGCGGCCGTGGACGAGCACCGTGTCGATCGGGCGGAGCCTGGCCAGCCATTCGACCTGGAGGCGGGCCTGTTCTCCGGTGCCGAACACCGCCAGGGTGGCGGCGTCGGGCCGGGCCAGGGCGTGGGTTGCCAGGGCGCCCGCGGCGGCGGTGCGCCAGGCGGTGAGCAGGCCCTGGTCGTCGAGGATCGCGCGGATCCGGCCGGTTCGGGCGCTGACGACACAGACCAGGCCGTGGTTGGTGGGCAGACCGGCGGCGGGGTTGCGGTAGAAGCCGGTGGCGATCTTGACGGTGAAGTCGGGCGTGTCGGTGACCCAGCCGGCCTTGACGTGGCAGTCGCCGTCGGCACCGGGGAACTGCACGTGCAGCGGTGGCGGCACGGTGGTGCGGCCGTGGGCGTGGGCGATCATCGCGTCACGGACGGCGGCGAGGACCAGCTCCGGGGTGGTGGCGCGCTTGATCGCAGCGGCGCCGAGGACGGGTGGGGTCATCGGTTCGCTCGCAGCCACTGGGCGAAGGCGGCCAGGCCCTCTTCGGGGTTGGCGCGGCCGACGCCGATGCGGAAGCGGTCGGTGGGGGTGGGGGTGAGCTCGGAGCGGTAGATGCTGGCGGGCAGCAGCAGGACGCCGGCCTCCTCGACCAGGCGGGTGCAGAACTCCTCCACTCCCTCCGGGCCGAGGTAGCGGGGGTAGGCGACGCAGCCGCCGTCCGGGGCCCGCCACTCGAAGAGGTCGGGGTGCTCGGCGAAGAAGGCGTCGAAGATCCGCAGGTTGCGGGCGATGAGTGCCCGGTTGCGGTCCAGGATCGTGGCGCGGGCCTTGAGCGCGACGCGGGCCAGGACCTCGCTGGGGGCGGAGTTGCAGATGGTGGTGTAGTGCTTGGCCCGCTCCAGACGGGACAGCAGCTCGCGGTCGCGGCAGGTGATCCAGCCGATCCGCAGGCCCGGCAGGCCGAGCGACTTGGAGGTGACGTTCAGCGACAGGGCTCGCTCGGACAGGTCGGCGGCCTGCGGCAGGGTGAGGGCCGCATCGCGTTCCAGGCCGCGGTAGACCTCGTCGCTGAACAGGTGGATGCCGCGCTCGTCGCACAGCCGCGCCAGCTCGGTGAAGTCGGCGGCGCTGATGACCTTGCCGGTGGGGTTGTTCGGGAAGTTCACCGAGACGACCCGGGTGTTCGGGCGGATCGCCGCCCGGATCGCGTCGAGGTCCAGGGCCCAGTCCCGGTCGGGGGCCAGGGCGACGCCGGTGACCTCGCACAGGGCGAGTGGCACGGTCTCGGCCGCCTGGTAGTTGGGGGTCACCACCACGGCGTGGTCGCCCGCGCCCAGCAGCACGTTCATCGCCAGGTAGAGGGCTTCCTCGGCGCCGGCGAAGCAGATCACGTCGGCGGCGTCCGCCCGCTCGTACATGCCGGCGATCGCCTCGCGCAGGGCCGGGGCGCCGTAGGTCTCGGTGTAGCCCAGCGACAGGTTCTCGAACGCGGCACGGTCCCCGTCATCGGCCAGGGCGAGCAGCTCGCCCAGGGTCATGGTCTGCACGTCGGAGGCGGTCAGGTGGTGGCGCGCGGTGAACTCCCACCGGGAGAAGTAGGTTTCCAGGCGGAAGTCGGGCAGCCGGGTCATGGCGTGTGGTCCTTGGTGCTGGGGGTTCGGAGTTCGGCCAGCAGGCCGTAGAGGGTGGATCGGGAGACCCGCAGGGCGGCGGCGACGACGGGGGTGGCGCGGCGCACGGCGAAGACCTTGGCCTCCTCCAGGCGGCCGAGGACGGCCAGGCGGTCGGCCCGGGTCAAACGCTCGACGGGGCGGCCGCACTCGCGCACGTACGTGCCGACGATGTGCTGGACGCGCTCGTGCCAGTCCTGCTCGAACAGCGGCTCCGGCCGGGGCGTCGTCGGGGCGCCGAACGCGGACAGCACGGCCGCGGCCTGCTCCAGCGGCGTGCGGTCGAGGTTGACGCACAGTACCGCGGCGGCCTTCCCGTCCGGCTCGCGCAGGACGGCACTGACCGACGACAGCCGCCGGCCGTCCGCCAGCACCTTCTCGTACGGGCCGAACACGTCCCGCGCGGACGGGTCCAGCGTGTCCAGCTCGCCCAGCAGCGAAGGATCCCCTGGGCCGCGGGAGCCCATCGGATTCCAGACCGCCAGGATCCGGTCGGTGTCCGGGTCATGCAGCACCACCTCGGCATACGGGCCCAGCAGCAGCGCGACGGCCTGCCCCACGGGCGCCCACATCCGGACCCGGTGATCTGTGCTCTCTTCGCCAGCCTCCATGCACTGGACTATACGTCCACACTGGACAAAGCGTCCACTCCTGGCCTGTCCCGGCGGCGCAAGCAAGAGGGACGCTTCGTCGGTCCCGACGACGGTGCCCGGTCAGGAGATCGAGAAACCCATTTGGTTCACCACCGGCGTCATCGGCACGTACAAAACCTGCGAGTAGCAGGTTGTCGAGTGTGCCGTCGCCCCGGCCGCGCAGCCGACCTCCGACCGGCCGGCGACGATCACGCCGCGGGCCTCCATGTCGCCGTTCGCGCCGGACGGGTTCGCCAGCGCGGGTCCCCCGCTGTCGCCCTTCGCGGCGATAGCGCGCCGGTCCCCGCCCTTGGACTCCGCGACATCCACCGGCTTGACCTTCGTGCCCTCGTCGTTCGTCGTCTCCACGTCGACATTCCTGACCTCCACATCGCACTTCCACCCCGACTGGGCGCCGCTGAGGCAGATGAGGTCACCGACGTTGTTCCGTCCGGCGCCGTACGTGCGCCGGGAGGAGCCGCTGTTGTCCGACCAGGCGCCGTCGTAGAACCGGCCGCCGCCGGTGCCGTTGATCGCGATCATGCCGACGTCCAGGCCGTCGGCGATCGCGTACAGGTCACCGATGTAGCCGCCGGTGCCGTTGTAGTAACGGCCGCCACCGCAGTGCGCGGCGGTCAGCAGGACCTTCGTCTTCTCCCTCCACCCGCTGAACGCGGTCGAGCAGAACGTGACCTTGCCGGTGTTCACCTCGGCGCCCGCGTAGTACGGCGCGTTGTCGGAGTGCCGGCTACCGGACAGCGGCACCGGGGTGCCCTCGGCGGTCGCGGTCACCGGCATGCCGGCGATCTCGGCGGCCCGCCGGGCGTACGTCTGCTCGGTGGCCGGGGCGCCGGTCAGTCGAGTCGCCTTCGTCGGTGAGTAGGTGATGGCGATGGCGGCGCCGTCCTCCTGCGGGCCGATCGACGTCCACGTCTCGCGTGTCACGGCGGCGGTGAAGCGGTCGATCGCGGCGCTCATCTCGGCGCGGGAGTACGGGCTGCGGTGGATGTCGACGGTGTAGCCGTGGCTGGCGTGCGCGTCGAGCAGTGCCCGGACCCTGGCCGGGGCCTCGCCCTTCCAGTAGATGTCGGCGTGCTGGTTCGCCGCGTCGATCACGGTCCCGGCGTAGCCGGCTGCCGCCGGGTCGCCGGACTCCACCCAGTCCTGCACCGGGTCCGTCATGCGGTGGAGCTTCTGCTGGGCCTGCGGGTCGCGGAGCACCGGCAGGCTGACCGACGGGATCGGGTCGTCCTGCGCGACGTCGGCCGCGATCAGGGTGGAGGCGGCTGCGGCGGTGAGGGCCAGGGACAGCGCGAGGCGGGAGCGACGCATGGGCGGGTCCTTCGGTGGGCTGACGGGCCGGCACCCAGCGTAGGGATCGATCCACGGTTCGCCTGGCCACACGGCGCGCACCGGGCCGCAGCGGGCGCGCATGAGGAGCAGCGCGCCCCCGGGCGGGGACGGGGGCGATCCTGCCCCGAGATCGGGCGGAGGCCACAGTCGTTGCTCCAGGTGCTTCCCTCAGGTCGGCGGGGATTGACTGGCCACCAGAGAGCTGTCGTCTCCGTCGGCTTCGCCGCCGCGCGGATCCCTCTCCCGCCGTGCGGATTCATCCCCGGCACCCCTTGATCGGTGCTCTCACCCGTCTACGGTCCACGGCCGTCGGACCCACTGAAGCCCTGCCGGTGCCACCGTGCGGCCGACTTGGCGCCCGGCCTGGGGTCTGTGGCCATTGCGCACGACACGGAACGCCTACCGCTCCCGCGCAGGCCCTGTGGGCGAGCCGATCCTCGCTGGTGTGTGCGTGGCCTGACGCGGCTCAGCGCGCCGCGTCGCCGCCGGCTTTGAGGCGCTGGAGCGAGCGGGTGAACGGTGCGGCGAGTTCGCCCAGCGGCTCGAAGAAGCGGTGGTCGCACTCCTCCACCACACGGACCGTCCGGTTGGCCAGGTCACGGCCCGCCGGTGTCACCTGGAGGGCACGGGCGCGCTTGTCGGTCGGGTGAGGGAGGCGTTCGACCAGGCCGCCCGCCTCCAGGGTGCGCAGCACCTGCGAGGTCATCATCGGGTCGGTCGCGGTGTGGTCGGCCAACTGCTTCTGCGTGATCGGGCCGTCGCTGCCGAGCCAGGTGAGGGCGGCCAGCAGGACGAACTGGACGTGGGTGAGGCCGTGCGGCTTGAGGGCTGCCCGCTGGGCGGCCTGCCAGCGGTTGGTGATCTGCCAGAGCAGCAATCCCGGGCTCTCCTCGGCGTCGTCGAAGGAGGTGGCCAGTTCACGTTCGGTCATGGGCGAAGAGTCCTTCCTGGGACACGGCGGACATCGTCGACCCGGTCGACGTCGCCGTCCCGCTCATGGCTGCTCGGATGAGGGTGAAGTCGCCCTCGCTCAGCTCGATGAGACCACGGCGCAGTTGGTGGCCCCAGTTCGGGTCGGCCGTGAGGTCGAGGGCGTGGCGCAGGTGGGCGATCGGCGTGTCGGTGGTGGCGTGGTAGTGCATGCGGCGCCGCCAGGGCTTGAAGTCGCCCTCGTCGGCCTGCCAGATCGTCTCGTCGGCGACCTCGGCGAGCGCCGTGAACGCCTGGAGCGGGTCGCTGTCGCGCAGGCGGGTGCGCGGCGAGTAGTAGACCAGCCAGTCCCCGGTGCGCAGTCGCGCGAGCGGGGGCCTCTTGCCGTGTCCGAGCTGGGCGATGCCCAGCCGCCTGCCGCGTTGGACGTGCTCGCGGCAGACGACTCCGAGCCAGTACTTCACGCTGCGACCTCGGCCTTCGCCTCGGCGGCGGCCTTGAGCCCGTCGAGGTCGCGCGGGACGGTGGTGGCGATCCCCTTGCCGAGGATCTTGTTCCACATCCACGCCATCGGGCCGGCCAGGCTCGCGGTCACCCGGACGACCGTCGCGCCGGTCTCGTCCACGTCCACCTGGTGGCGGAAGGTCAACTTGGCGCCGGGCAGCAGCGACACGTCGGTGAATTCGCGCTCGGTCAGCACGGTGATGACGAACTTGGTCTTGGGGCCGCCCTTCGGCTTGAGCACCCCGGTGGTTCCCTGAGCGAACGGCCCGTCGAGGCGGACCCACTCGGTGTCGGTGCTCCACTCGGGCCAGGTGGCCGTGTCGGCCCAGTGGGCGAAGAAGGCGGCAGGAGCGGCGGAGGAGGAGATCCGGGCGGTTCCGAGAGTCATCATGCAAGTAGTATGCGCGCTTAGTATTGCTGGGTCAAGCCTCCCCTCACACCTGTCGCGAGCGCGGTCCGGAGCCGCTGGTGATCCGGCGTGAAAGCGTTGGTAGTGGCAGCGGCGGGCGACGGGATGTCATCCCCCGGTGGCAGGAGCGTCAGCGCATGGCCCTACCCTGAGTTGCTTTCCGGGAATCGTGGGAAGGCGGACACGGTGCAGAGCGGCACGGTCGTGGCGGGGCGGTACTTGATGGACCGCCCGATGGGCGCGGGTGGCATGGGCGAGGTCTGGGCCGCCCAGGACCAACTGCTCGACCGACGGGTAGCGGTGAAGCTGCTGCACGAGACCGACGAGGACGCCCGGGCCCGCTTCCTGCGGGAGGCGCGGGCAGCCGCCGGACTGCAGCATCCAGGGATCGTGGTGGTCCACGACTTCGGCGAGTTCGAGAACGCGCCCTTCCTGGTCATGGAAATGCTGGAGGGCCGCTCGCTGGAGGCCCGCCGGGACGACGGCCCGGTGACGGTGGGCTGGGTGGCCGAGGTGGGCGCCCGGGTAGCGGAGGCGCTGGCGACGGCGCACGCGTCCGGACTCGTCCACCGCGACGTCAAACCGAGCAACCTCTTCCTCACCGAGGACGGCGGTGTCAAGCTGCTGGACTTCGGCCTCGTCCACGAGCGCCCGCAGGCCGTCCAGGACGGTTCGGAGCAGGCCGGCCACACCACCGCCGCCGGCACCCTTGCCTACATGGCCCCCGAGCAGTTCCGCGGCCGCATCGTCGATGCCCGGGCCGATCTGTACGCACTGGGCGGAACCCTGTACGCCCTGCTGGTCGGGCATCCGCCGATCCGCGGCTGGGCGGCCCGGGTGCAGCACACCCCGCCCGCGCAGCTTCGGGACGTGCGGCCGGATGTGCCCAAGGAGCTGGAGAGGCTGATCCGCTCCCTGCTGGAACTGGATCCGGCGCGTCGCCCTGCGGGCGCCGCGCCGGTCGCCAAGCAACTGTGGAAGCTGGCCGAGCGCTACGGCCGCAGGAAGGCCCCTCAGATGATGGGGCCGATACCGAAGCGGAAGAAGCAGGCCAGGAACGCCGTCCTGTTCAGTGCGGGCGTGCTGGTGGTCGCCATGATCGCCATGCGGCTGGTCTCCGAGCTGCCCCTCGGCTCGTCCGACGACTCTGCGGCCGCGGCGTGGAACCCGGACCACCCGACGGCCTCGGCGCGTCCGGCGCAGCTCCACCCCGGTGACTGCGTCAGCTACTCCTCGCAGGTCGGCCCGGAGGATGTGAACCTGGACGCCCAGGTCGGCTGGAAGCCGGTCGACTGCGGCCAACCGCACCAGGCTCAGGTGAGCAAGGTCCTCACGATGGCGGCGCCGACGTCCGAGGCGCAGTGGAACACCGCCCTGGCCATACTCGGCTCCGCCTGCCGGGTCGCCGCCTTGGACGTCGAGTCCGCCCACCCCGACCTGCGCTTCGGGCAGGTGGTGCTCGGCCCGTCCAAGGCCGACTGGCTCTCGGGGGCCGAACACTTCGCCTACTGCACGCTGCACCCGCGGGACGGCGGCCAACTCCCCGTGGACGTCCGGCCG
Source organism: Kitasatospora sp. NPDC001660 (assembly GCF_053596725.1). NCBI lineage: Bacteria > Bacillati > Actinomycetota > Actinomycetes > Kitasatosporales > Streptomycetaceae > Kitasatospora > Kitasatospora sp. NPDC001660. Next base: position 12,390 of record NZ_JBSFGU010000056.1, read on the forward strand.
CAGCCAGGACACTAGTACTCCGACAGGACTTCGACGTTCTGCCTGATCAGAGGACTGCGCGGTGAGTGTGGTGGGCTGGCGCCCGTCAGGGGCGGTCTTCTCGGGGCCGCCCTCGATCGTGTGCAGCCGGCGTTGGGCGGCCGTCCAGCAGCACTACGCACCCGCTGTCCTTCGCGACCTTCGCCGACGCGCGGTCCAGACGGGGAGAGCGTGCGGCCAGCAGGTCGATCACCTCCAGCACCCACCGGCGCACCGTGGAGGCCGAGACCGCGTTGCCGCCGGCCAGGTCGGCCAGCCGCCCGTCATTGCGCAGGTGGGCCAGCACTATGACCGCTCTCCAGACGCATCCACTCGCCCAGCAGACAGAGGCGGCAGTCCCTGTCTCAAGCGGTGGCGAGTGTGTGCCCCAACAGCGACATCGCGTCGGGTATCACCCGCCGCCAGAAGCCATCCGTGTGCTCTCCGTCGGGGAACCGCGCCTCTCGCGCTCGCGCCTGCCGCGCGACCTGGCGGGCGGCGGGGCAGAACGGGTCCTCCTGGCCGCACCACACGCCGAGGGTACCGACCTGCATCCGGTCGAGGCGCAGTGTCGGCTCGTGGGCCTGCCAGTCCGGCTCGTCGGCGTACTCGCCGGTGGTGCGGGCATCCGCCCAGGTGCGGAAGACGGCCGGGCTGAGCAGCGCCACGGCGTCCAGGTTGCGGCTGCTCTGCGTACGCCCGAGGGCGTACTGCAGGGCGCCTGAGCCGCCCATGGAGATCCCCATCGCGGCCCGCGGCGTGGGCAGTTGGCGGGCGTGCAGCCAGCCGGGGAGCTCCTCGCGGAGCATCGCCTGCGGGTCGTCGCCGTCGCCGGAGGAGTGCTGGTGCCAATACGTGGCGTCCCCGCCGTCCACCGCGACGACGGCGAACGGCGGCACGCCGCCCTTGACCGCGGCCGCCAGGAACTGCGGCGTCCCCAGCGCCACCATGCCCTGCGCGTCGCTCCCACGCCCGTGCAGCATCACGCAGACCGGCAGGTTCGTGCTCGCCGTGGTGCCGGGCGGGAGCATGGTCACCATCGTGACCTCCCGACTCCGCGCCGCCGAGTGCACCTGCTCGACGTGCACCGGTCCTGGCGCCACGTCCGGTACCGTGCCGTCCGTCCCGGTCAGCCCCAGCACCTTCTTCAGCTCCACCCCACCGGGCAGGCACCCGGCGAGCATCCCGCCCGCGGCTGCAGCCCCGAGCACCGCACCGCCGCCCACGGCGCCGGCCCCGAGCCGAAGCAGGCGCCGCCGCGACACCGCGCGGTCGGCGGGGTCCGCCGAGGGCTGCTCGGTGGCGCTGTCTCTGTGTGTGGTCATGTCTGTCGGCCTTTCGCCGTTCGGTTCCATGCGTGCGGCCGCGGGCAGGCGCCGCACAGGTCCAAGCCCGTGAACATGCCCGCGTTCATACGGTGCATGGAGCTATGGAGCTGACGTCCGCCCAGGTGCAGGTCGGAGGGGTGTGCGCTGGGCGGGGCCGTGTCGGATGCAACGAAACCCCGGTCAGACAAGTGACCGTCAAGTCGCCCGTGCCAGCCGGAGTTTCGATGCGTCGCCAGTCTGCCATGGTCCGCCCGACCAGCCCATCCGCGTGTCAACTCCATGGCGGGGCCTTCCTGATGGACCGGCTGACGATCCTGCCCGACCCTCGCGAGCTGCGCGGCCGGCGTCACCCGCTGGTGTGCGTACTACTGGTCGCGGCCAGTGCGGTGCCGGCCGGGGCGCGTTCCTACCGCGCGATCGGGCAGTGGGCCGCCGGCTGGTGGGCGAGGTGGTGGCGGTGGTGCGCCGTTACCGGGTGGCGAGGCCGTCCACCAGGGCTCGGAGCCCGTCCGAATAGGTGTCCTGGGCGGTCAACGCCTCCCACCGGTCGGCGACTTGTACCAACCGGGGAACCTCGTCGGGGTCGAGGTCGGCGAAGACGCTCTCTCGGTAGACGGGCCGGTCGTCGTCCGCGCGTCGCCGGTCCGCTGCCGCCCGGACCGTGATCTCTCCGGCCGTGTAGTACCAGATCGCGCGGTAGCCGTGCACGGCCTGGTCGAGGGTCAGCCCGCAGTCGACGAACCCGTCCACGATTTGCTCGACGAACCACAGCGCGGTCCTGGACAGCAGGTCGTCAGCAGTCAGCACCGCCACGATCCAAGGGCAGGCTGCCAGAACCTCGTGGATCGCCTCCGCGGCGGCGATGATCCGCTCACGGGGCTGAGCGGGCAGTTCGGGCCGGCGCAGTGTCCGCGTCGCGTAGTCGTCCAGCAGCAGCACGAGCAGCTCGTCCTTGTTGCGGACGTGATGGTAGAGCGCCATGGGCGTACTGCCGACCTCCATGGCCAGCCGACGCATCGTCAGCCGGTCCACGCCTCCCTCGTCCAGGATCCGAAGGGCCGTCCCGATGATCTCCTCGCGGGAGATCCGGGGAGGTCGGCCGGGAGTCTTGCGCGGTGGAGGCGTCTGCGACATGCCCCCATCATCCCCCGGGTGTCGACAGCGTGGCGCACCAGGCGCTAGTTTTCGTACATGTACAAAAACTTACGGGGGCGCCCCGGAGCCGTGCTGGCGGCGGCTGCCGTCGCACAGTTCGTCGTCGCCCTGGACATGGCAGTGGTCAACGTCGCACTGCTAGCGATCCGCCTCGCACTGGGATTCACCCCGCTCGGCCTCTCCTGGGTCGTGCACATCTACGCGCTCACACTCGGCGGACTTCTGCTGCTGGGTGGCCGTGCCTGCGACCTCTACGGTCGGCGTCGGCTCTTCGTGCTGGGCCTGGCGGTCTTCGGGGTGTGCTCACTGGTGGGCGGGCTGGCCCGGGCGCCCTGGCAACTGGTCGCCGCCCGAGCCGGCCAGGGCCTGGGTGCCGCCGCAGCCGCTCCAGCCGCGCTGGCCATGCTGACCGCCACGTTCCCCGAGGGGCCTCAGCGCACCCGGGCGCTCGGGGTGTGGAGCGCGGTGAACGCGGCGGGCGGCGCACTGGGTGTGCTCGCGGGCGGGCTGCTGACGCAGTACGCGGGCTGGCGGTGGGTCATGCTGATCAACCTGCCCATCGTCGCGGCGGCTCTCGCACTGGTCCCCGCGGGTGTGCCCGCCGACGCACCTCCCGCCCGGCGCGAGGCTCCGGATGCGCTCGGCGCCGTCCTGGCAACCGGCGGAATCGGGCTGCTGGTGTTCGGCGTCGTCCGCACCGACACCGTCGGGTGGACCTCCCCGGCCACACTGGTGGCCCTCTGCGCCTCGGCCGTACTGCTGGCCGCCTTCGTCGTCGCCGAATCCCGGACCCCCGCACCGCTGTTGCGCCTCGGGCTGCTGCGCAGCCGCTGGGTCGCCGGCGCCAACGTCCTGGTGTTCCTCGCGGCGGCCGGGCAGTTCACCGCCTTCTACTTCGTGTCCCTGTACCTGCAACAGGTCCTCGGCCTGGGCGCCGCTGCCACCGGCGCCGCGTTCCTGCCCTTCTCCGTCGGCCTGGTCGCGGGTACCATCGCCGCGACCCGCGTCACCTCCTCTCGCTCCCCGCGCGCGGCTCTGGTGCCCGGCGCTCTGCTGGCCGCCGCCGGGCTGGCCTGGTTCTCCACCATCAGACCGGAAGGCGGCTTCCTCGCCGACGTACTCGGCCCGTCCATCCTCACTAGCATCGGCACCGGACTGGTCCTGGCTCCGGTCGCCGCCGCCGCGACCACAGGCGTCGCCCCCCGCGAGGCCGGCATGGCTTCAGGAGTCTTCAACAGCTCCCGCCAACTCGGCGGCTGCGTGGGCCTGGCCGTCCTCGCGACCTTCGCGGCGCACCGCACCGGCGCGGCCACCAGCCCCGCCGCACTGAACGACGGCTACGCCCTGGGCCTGGCGGTCACCGCCGCGCTCTTCCTGCTCGCCGCGGCCGTTGCGATCGCCGTACTGCCTCGCCGCCGGACCACGGCAACCACCCCGCAAGCCGCCACCCTCACCGAGAACCAACCGGAAGGAACAACGTCATGACCTCGACACCCATCGACCTGTTCGCCTCGGCACTGCTGTTCCACCCCGACGGTGACGTCCGAGCCGCCGAACGCCGAATGACGAGCAGCGACTCAGGCGCATGGCAGATCGCGACCTTCCACGTGGAGACGGACGCCGACGTCCACGCCGACCACTGGGAAATGCACCCGGAGGCAGACGAGGCGGTGTGCTGCCTGGCCGGCGGCGCGCGGCTGCACTTCCGCCCCACCGGACCCGGCGAATCCAGCGAGGCGGTGCAGTTGCCGGCGGGCGCCGCCGTGATCGTTCCCCGCGGCCGCTGGCACCGCCTGGAACTGGACGCTCCGAGCGACCTCATGTCGATCACCCTTCGCCGCGGCACCCGCCTCGAACGCACCGACACCCGCTGACCGAAGCGTGGCCCGCCAGACCCTGCTGCCGGGCCACCACGCGCTGCCCAGTGCTCACGGCAGCTGCGTCGAGGCGCCGGCGGCCGTGCGGCCAACGGACCCGAGCAGTGCGCGGACCGAGTGGTCCGGCCGGAGCCCTCCGCGTGTTCGACGCGCATCGACGGACGGTCACCCGGCCCGCTCGTCCCGCACCGCGTGGACCGCCACCAGCGCCACGATCGCCGTCACCAGTACACCGACCACCGCCCAACCGGCCACCGTGGTGAACAGGAACCGGAACAACCCGTGAACCAGGATCCGCCCCAGGAACCGCCCGATGAACTTCATCCGCGAACCGTACCCGACACCCGGGAATGGGCCGACGGGCCCCGCCCGGGTCAGCACCGCGATCTGCAGGGTCAGGCGCAGCAGGTCTTCGTTGGAACGTTGGGAGCGCGCGTCGGCGATGGCGGGGAGGTCGAGGAGGTCGCGCAGGTCCTCATCGGTGACGACGGGACGAGGGCACCGGCCGTCCCAGGCCTGAACCGACTCAACCGTCGCTCTGTGGACCGGTGAGGTTCTTGGTGAGCCACTCCAGGGCCATCGGAATCAGCTTCTCGAAGTCCACGGTCTTGTGCCTGCCGCCGGGCTGCTCGTAGTACTCGACGGTGGTCGGGGGGACGGCCTTGGCGACCCAGTCCTTGACCAGGTTGACCTCGTAGGAGACGCCGCCACCGGCGGTAGCGAGCATCCTGACGTCGGCTTTGCTGGTGGCGATCAGCTTGTCGGGACCGTTGGCGGCCTGCTCGGCCTCGTGGCCCTTCCAGAGCAGGGAGTCCGCCTTGAAGTCGCCGTCGATCGGTACGGCCGCCCTGTAGACGTCGGGGTGCTGCATGGCCAGCTTGGCGCTGCAGTCCGCGCCGCTGGAGGTGCCCATCAGGCCCCAGCTCTCAGGGCCCTTGAGGGTACGGAAGTTGGCGCGGACGAAGTCCGGGATGTCCTGGGACAGCCAGGTGCCCATCTTGGGCTGGCCGGGTATGTCGGAGCAGTCCAGGGACCGGTGCTCGTCGGCCGTCAGGTTCTGCACCGGCATGATCATGATGAAGGGATGCGCCTTCTGCTCCTGGACGAGCTGGGCGTCGATCTCCTGGATCGGCAGCTGGTTGTCCGTCCAGGTGTTGTAGCCGTAACTCTGACCGCCCGCGTAGAGGGTGAGCACGGGGAAGCCGAACCGGGCGTACTTCGGGTCACTGTACTGCGGCGGCAGCCAGACCCAGACCTGCGCGGAGACGCCGGACTTCTTACCCTCCAGGGTGGTCATCATGATCGGCCCGGCCTTGGTGTCACGGGACTTCTTCAGGTCGGCGGCCGGACCGGCCGGCATCACGACCTTGGAGTCCTTCGGCGGCGCGCTGCTCGCCGCAGCGGACGGGGTGGACGCGGTGCCCGCCGCCGTGTTGTCGCCCGCCTTGGGATCGGCGGCCGGCCTGCTGCCACTGCTGCAGGCCGCCAGAGCGGCGGACAGTGCGAGCGCGGTGATACCGGCCAGGACCGCACGGGTACGGGCGGGCTGCGACTGTGGCTGCTGCATGGTGAAAACTCTCCGATCGATGTCAGGCCCCGCCGGACGGAACCGGGCAGTGGTCCCCGGTGAGGCCACCGAGGAGGTCGCGCGCAGTGTTCCGGCGTACCGGCGGCGGGCTGCCGGGGATGCGCTCCTCCCAACCTCAGGACGGTTGGTTGCGGGCGCGGGCGTACGCGCCGCGCCCGCAACCGGGCCGTCAGCGGGGCGGGATGATCCCGGTCAGCCACTTGAAGGTCGGGACGACCAGCGGCTTCCAGGTCGACGTCAGGTGCGGGCCGGTGGTCTCGAACGGGGTGACGGTGGTCGGGCTCTTCGCCGCCTGCTGGAGGGCGGTCGCGTCCTCCAGTCCGTCGCCCCGCTTTCCGGTCACGTAGAGCGCGACGTTCGGCGGGGTCTGGGCGTGGGTGAGGATGTGGAGCGGGTTGGCACTCTCACGCAGCTTCGGGTCCTTGGCGGTCAGTGAGCCGGGCTCGCCGGCCGGGTCGTTGTAGCCGGACATGCTGATCGCGGCGCGGTACCGGTTGGGGTGGGAGAGCGCGAGGCGCAGGGCGCAGTGGGCACCGGCCGAGTAGCCGGACAGGGCCCAGCGGTCCGCGGTGGTGTCGGCCCGGAAGTTGTCCGCGATCATCTGCGGGACGTCCCGCGAGAGCCAGGTGTCGGCGTTGACCTTGCCCGGGATGTCGGCGCACCCGGTGTCGGTGTTGCCGAGGAGGGTGACGCGCGGTGCGACCAGGATGAACGGCGTCACCTGACCGGCCTTCATCTGCGGTTCGAGCTGCTTGGTCGCTTCCATCGCATCGCCGAACCAGGCGCTGGAGGATCCGGGGAACCCGACGAGCAGTTCGACCACCGGGAAGGTCTTGTCCTTGTAGGCCGGGTCGTCGTACTGCGGCGGCGTCCAGACCAGCACCTCGCCGTCGACTCCGGAGAGCGGGCCCTTGAGGTCGGCCTGCTTCACGTTCCTGGGCACCGCGTCCGAGTCGGGTGCGTGGAAGGCCTGCGCCACCTTCGGCGCGGGGGTGCCGGACGGGCCGGCGGGGGCGGCATTCCGGTCGCCGACCAGCCCTTCGTCCTTCGGGGGCACGGGCACGGCCCGGACGTGGCTGGAGTTGCCCAGCAGGTCGCCCCAGCTGTCGTAGAGCTGGTTCTCGTCGTTGACGATCACGAAGACCATGGCCACGGCGGTGAACTGGCAGAGCAGCACGGTGCCGAGGTACGAGAGTGCGCGCAGTGGCGTGCGCCGTCGCTCCACTGTCCGCGCCGGCCCGAAGAGGGCTCCTCCGCCCAGCCATTGCACCATGGCCAGCGCTATGGAGGCCGCGAACAGGACGACGGTGAGGACGAGGAGGGGAGTGCTAGTCAGGTTCATTGCGTTCGTGCCGGTTTCTGTGCCGTCCGGGCCCGTGTGCCCGGTCGCATGGGGGACAGCCTGGAACGGCCGTTCGGTTGCTTCTTCCTGGGAGTTTCCTGGGAACTGTCGAGGGCGGTCCTGCGGCCCGGTACTTCCGGAGGCCGAGGACATCGCCGAGGCCGCCGCCGCGGGCCACTGGGGCTGAGGCCCCGCCCCAACGATCGATCACCGAGCCGACCCGGGCTCGCGGCGGCGGCGTCCGGTCGACAGGCCGGACGCCGCCACCGCTCGGCCTACCAGGCCTACCGGGCCTACTTGGGGAGCAACGAGTCCCCGGTGACGGTACGGGTGGTGCCGTCGGCGAGGGTGAGGGTCACCGATTCGGGCAGGCCGCCGTTGTCGTGGTCGGAGCCGGGCCACCAGGCGGTCCAGCGGCCGTTGTCCAGGGTGACCTCGAAGGTTCGCCCGGCGTCCGTCATGGTGACCGCCTTGACGTCGGCTCCGACGAGACCCTCGGCGTAGTTGAACGTGGCCGAGCCGCTGCCGTGGGAGCCGCCGGTGTCGTAGGTGATCACATCGCGCGGGACGGGCTTCACCTCACCGACCGACATCGACAGGCCGCTGTTCTTCGAGGCGACGTAGCAGAGCATGACGGTGCCGCCGCGGGCGACCACCATGGAGGTGACCTTGCCGCGGAGGTCCGCGTTGGTGATCGTGACGGGCCCGCCGGGGTCCGGCATCCCGTCCAGGCACCACCTGAGGGTGTCGGCGCCCCGGCCCGTCGAGGTGTCCACGGGAGTCGGGCGGCTGGTCCAGCTGGAGAGTTCGGCGGAGCTCAGCGGCCCGCTGTTCGCCCGGTCGTACAGTGCCACGCCCACCACGGCCGTACCCGCGGCGAGGGCGCCGGCGAGCGTGAAGGCCAGCCGTCGCCGCAAGCGCGGCCGGGCGGGCTGCCTGGTGGGCGAGGTGGCGGGGGTGTCGAGGTCGATCTGGCGCATCAGGCGCTCCCGGTGTAGGGCGTGGCGTCCTGGCGGGAGGTCGCGCTCGGTCGGCAGGGGCAGGTGCCCGAGCGGTTCGGCGCGCTCGACCGGATCCGGCCGCTGGTCGGCGTTCACTGGTGTGCCTCCTTGGGGGACAGGGCCGCGGTCGCGGGCCCACTCTTCATCTGGTGCGGATCGCGGCTGAGTTCCCCTCTTTTCTGCGGGGCCCGGCGGGCGGCCGCCTCGGTGAGGCGGTGCAGCTTGGCCCGGGCGCGGGAGAGCCGTGAGCGGACGGTGCCCACCGGTACGCCGAGGGCCTCGGCGGCCTCCTGGTAATCCAGGCCGGCCCACACGCACAGGGCCAGCACCTCGCGGTCCGGCCGCCGCAGCCGCGCCAACGCGTCCTGCAGGGCGGCGATCCGCGCCGCGTCGTCGATCCGCCCGGCCGCCTCCTCCGCGAAGTCGGGGACGCCCTCGGGCACGGGCGGCAGCTGGGCCATCACGTGCCGGTGTCGCCGGGCCGCCCGGCGCTGGTTGCTGACCAGGTTGGTGGCGATGCCCAGCAGCCAGGGCCGCAGTGACCCGCCCTCGGCGCTGACCCGGCCGTGCTGCCGCCACGCCTCCAGGAACGTCAGCGACATCACGTCCTCCGCCGTCGACCAGTCCCCGGTGAGCCGGTACGCATGGTTGTACACCGAGCGCGCGTACGCGTCGAAGAGCTGCCCGAACGCGTCCCGGTCACCGGCACGCACCCGAGTCCGCATCTCTGGATCTGAATAGTCCACGCCCACTATCTGGTGCGACGACTCAAGCCAGTTCCCATGACGCACATCACATGCCTCCGGCGCCCACCGTCTGCCCGGTCGGTCGTGTGGTCTGTTCTTCGCCGGACGGCGGGGCGAGCCGTCCGAGATCATCCGGCAGACGTGCCGGCAGGGGTGCATGACCCAGTCGCGGTGGTGGCACTCACGGGGCAGCGCGCGCTGGAGAACGAGGTCGCGCTCCGGGGCGCAAGAGGGCCGCCGCCCGCCCGGACCGGGGCCGGCAGCCTCATGGCGAGGACCGGGGCGGCGGGAGCGGGGATGGCGGGAGCGACCGGACGACGGGCCAGGTGCGGACGACCTCGTGCAGCGGGGAGAGGTCGTAGGTCTGGCGGGAGTCATCCAGGGCCTTGGCCCAGTCCCGTTCGAAGGCCTGCAGCCAGCGGGCCGAGCGTTCGGGGCGTTCGGGGCGTTCGGCGCGGATGCGGGTGAGCAGCTCGGCGGACTCCGCCTCGCGCGCCGACCGGGCCTTCCCTGACGACATCACGCCGGCCTGCGCAGCCAGGCGGCGGGCGCGGCCGGTCGGCAGACAGGGCAGGCGCAGGTCCCCTGATCACGGAGTTACGCCGCCCTTTGATCACTGGGGAGACCTATGCCTGTGCGTCCAACATCTTCGGCATGATTCGCATATGACGCAGCGTCAGTGTTGCCGCCTGGGGCAACCAGGGCGCCGTTGACGAGGCGAATGAGGTGACACCGGCGGCAGCGACGGCGCCGAGGCAGTCGTCGGCGGCGAAGCCGCGGTCGGCCAGGTCTGCCGAGATGGCACGCGCTTCGGCGAATACCGTCGATCCTTCGGTCGGGGTGCCGCAGCAGCAGCCCCGGCAGACCATGACGGTGCAGCGGGCCGCCGCCCCCGGGCGGGAGCGGCGGCCCGCTTGCGGGTGCGCCGACTCACCGGCGGCCCTCGGCGCGGGCCCTGGTCCAGGCAGCCTCGCGCAACAGCCGCAGGCCGTTGAGACCGACGATGACCGTGGAGCCCTCGTGGCCGAGGACACCGAGGGGCAGCGGCAGGGTGGCGACCAGGTCCCACACCACCAGCACCGTGATGAACACCGAGGCGATCACCAGGTTCTGCACCACGAAGGAACGGGCCCGCCGGGAGAGCGCCACCACGGCGGGAACGGTGGCGAGTTCGTCGCGCACGATCACCGCGTCGGCGGTCTCCAGGGCGAGATCGGAGCCGGCCCGGCCCATCGCGATGCCGGTGTGGGCGGCGGCCAGGGCGGGGGCGTCGTTGACGCCGTCCCCGATCACCATCACCTTGCGGCCGGCCTGCTCCTGGTCCTTCACGGCGGTGACCTTGTCCTGCGGCAGCAGCCCGGCGCGCACGTCGGTGATGCCGACCTCGACGGCAAGGCGCTGGGCGGCGCGCGGGTTGTCGCCGGTGACCAGCATCGGCGCGGTGCCCGTCAGGGCCGTCAGCGCGGTCACGGTGGCGGCGGCGTCCGGGCGCAGGCGGTCGGCGATGCCCAACAGGCCGACCGGAACACCGTCGGCCTCGACCAGAACGGCGGTGCGCCCGCCGTCCTCCAGCTCGGCGGCGACGGCGGCGGCACGGGCCGAGACGGCGTCCTCGGCGTCGTTCAGCAGCCGGGCCGGGGCGCCGACCGCGACAGCGCGGCCGGCGACGGTGGCGGTCACCCCGATGCCGGGGGCGGAGGCGAAGTCCTCGGCCGTGGCCAGGACCAGGCCGCGAGTGCGGGCGGCGTCCACGACCGCGCGGGCGAGCGGGTGCTCGCTGGGGTGCTCGGCCGCCGCCGCCAGCGCCAGCAGCTCCTCCTCGACCAGGCAGGAACCGGCCAGGGGGCGGATGTCGGTGACGCGCGGGGTGCCCTCGGTGAGGGTGCCGGTCTTGTCGAGCGCGACGGCATCCACCTGGCCGAGCCGCTCCATCACGACGGCGGACTTCACCAGCACGCCGTGGCGTCCGGCGTTGGCGATCGCGGACAGCAGCGGCGGCATGGTGGCCAGCACCACGGCGCACGGGGAGGCGACGATCATGAAGGTCATCGCCCGCAGCAGCGAGCCGGTGAACGCGGCGCCGAAGGCCGGCGGCACGGCGAACACCGCGAGGGTGGCGATCACCATGCCGATCGAGTACCGCTGCTCGACCTTCTCGATGAACAGCTGCGTGGGGGCCTTGGTCTCGGAGGCTTCCTCGACCATCTTCACGATGCGGGCGATCACCGAGTCGGAGGCGTCCCGCTCGACCTTGACCCGCAGGGCGCCGGTGCCGTTCAGGGTGCCGGCGAAGACCTCGTCGCCGGTCTCCTTGGTCACCGGCAGCGGCTCGCCGGTGATGGTGGCCTGGTCGACCTCGCTCGCGCCGTCCAGCACCCGCCCGTCGGCGCCGATCCGCTCACCGGGACGCACCAGGACCGTGTCGCCGACGGTCAGCTGCCCGGTCGGGACGGTCTCCTCGGTGCCGTCGTCCAGCAAGCGGGTGGCGGTGGCGGGGGCGAGGTCGAGCAGGCCGCGCACCGAGTCGGCGGTCCGAGCGGTGGCGATGGCCTCCAGCGCGCCGGAGGTGGCGAAGATGACGATCAGCAGCGCGCCGTCCATCACCTGCCCGACCGCCGCGGCCCCGAGCGCGGCGACGATCATCAGCAGGTCGACGTCGAGGGTCTTCTCCTTCAGCGCCTGAAGGCCCGCCCAGGCCGGCTCCCAGCCGCCGGTCGCGTAGGCGAGCGCGTACAGCGGACCCCACGCCCACGCCGGGGCGCCGGTCAGCTGTAGCGGCAGCGCGATCAGGAACAGCACCGTCGCAGCCAGCGCCCACCGGGCCTCGGGCAGCGCGAACACCCGCGTACGCCGCCGCGGGGCGGCACCGGCGGATGCGGCGGCCACCTCGGGGGCGGGGCGCTCGATCAGGGTGGAGGACATGGCAGACAGGACCCTTCGCACAGGCCATGGGCAGGGCTAACGACCCAATTCACGATACAGGAACACATGAACAGTCCTTCATCTATGACCTGTAGTATTGGCACATGGGTCATGGAGCCGCTCCCGCGAAGAACGCCGTCCCGCGCACGCGCCTGGACGCAGCCAACGCCGCCCGGGTGGCCACCACCCTCCAGGCCCTGGCCACCCCGTCCCGGCTGCTGATCCTCGCCCGCCTGCGCGAAGGCCCCTGCGCCGCCACCGAACTCGCCCACGAGGTCGGCATGGAGCAGTCCGCCTGCTCCCACCAGCTTCGACTGCTGCGCAACCTCGGCCTGGTCGTCGGCCGGCGCCAGGGCCGCTCCGTGGTCTACGCGCTGTACGACAACCACGTCGCCGAACTCCTCGACCAGGCCGTCTATCACACCGAGCACCTGCGCCTGGGACTCAGCGACACCGCCGACACCGCGGATACGGACCTCGCGGGCGGCGAGGCGGCCCAGGTGGCGCCCTGACCGGCCGTACGGGTCGCCGCACCATCTGCCGTCGCCGTGTGTAACGGTGGTGACGTTGGGTCACTCGCTTGCCCGGCCTCGTCCAGCCGCTCGGCCCGGCCGAACGCCCGGTAGAGCTGTCCCACCACGCACACCACGTGGGCGTCGCGCTCGACCGCCCCTTGCGGCGGCTCGGGGTTGGAGAACACCACCTTCTTCCAAACCGGCGGCACCAGCTTCTGGTCGATCTCTCGCGGCAGCAGCGGCTTGAGCCTCACCTTGCGCCGCGACAGCGCGGGCAGCCGCTTCACTGCCTCCAGCCCATTTCGGGAGGCAGTTGCGAGGGTCACTGTTCTCGAATTGTTCACGAGCACCGGCAGCACCGGTTTCCGGCGCTCAGTGGCGGTAGGCGGCTGTCGCGATCTCGATGAAGGATCGGATCAACGGGTTGGTGTCACCTTCGTTCCACACCGCCACCACCCGGCTCGGCACCATGTCGGCCAGCGGCACCACGGCCAACTCCGCGGGCAGGTCGTGTCCGAGCGGGGCCAGGCCGACCGTGCCGTTCCACAGCACGGCGTGCAGGCATTCCTGGACGGCGCGCACCACCGGGCCCTCGCGCGGCGTGCTGCCGTTCCAGTACGACTGCCAGATGGGGTCGGTGCCCTGCGGGAACTGGAACCAGCGGCGGTCGCTCAGCTCGGCCAGCCGCAGCCGGTCGCGGCGGGCCAGCGGATCGTCGGCGCGCAGGACCACGCCGACCGGATCGGTCCGCAGCGCACACACCGTCAGGGCGGTCTCGTCGAACGGCGCCCGGGTCAGGGCGATGTCGACCAGTCCGGCGCGCAGCCCGCACGTCGGGTCGGTCAGATCGGTGTCGCGGATGCGGATGTCGATGTCGGGGTGGGTTCGGCGGTAGACGGCGGCCAGCCTGGCCATTCCCGGGTCGGCGCCGTCGCCCAGGATGCCGACGGTGATGGTCGCCGCGCCGGCTGCCGCGCTCACGCGCACACGGACGCGGTCGGCGTGGTCGAGCAGGGCCCGCGCCTCGTCGAGCAGCACCGCACCCACCGAAGTGAGCGTGACGCCGGCGGGTGAGCGGGCGAACAGCAGGGCCCCGACATCGGCCTCCAACTGCTTGATCGCCCGGCTCAGCGGCGGCTGACTCATGTGCAGTCGAGTGGCTGCCCGGCCAAAGTGGAGTTCCTCGGCGACGGCCACGAAATAGCGCAAGGTCCGTAGCTCCACGCTGCAACGATACCCACGGCGTATCGGCGCTGCGGGACGGGTCTTGGACACTGACAGGCCCCCGGCGGTGCACTTGTGGGCATGACCGAAGAAGCAGAGACCAACGCGCCGCAGGCCGACCCCGCCGTATCGGTGGTGGGTCCCGGCGGCGGCGAGACGATCGTTCTGGGCACCACGCACATGCGCGTCCTGGAGGACGGCAGCCACACCGGGCACCGCCTGGCGATCGCCGAGTCCGTCCTCGCCCCGCACACCCAGGGACCGCCGCAGCACCGCCACGCCCAGCACGACGAGGGCTTCTACATCCTCTCCGGCACCGTGCGGTTCACCGTCGGGAACGAGGAGCACGACGCCACCACGGGCACGCTCGTGATGGTTCCGCCCGGTACCCCGCACACCTTCGCCAACCTGACCGACCAACCCGCCGTCATGCTCAGCACATTCACCCCGGACCTGTACGTGCAGTACTTCCGAGACCTCCAGGAGGTGCTCGCCGACGGCCGGCCGTTCACGCCGCAGGCCAATATCGACGCGATGAGCCGCTACGCGACCGAGCCTGCCACCGACCCCGCCTGAAGCAGTCGACGGGTCCCCGTGAACCGGCGACCCATGAACGGGAACCATGAACATCGCCTAACGGATCGTCGCGGGACTGCTCGCCCTCTTCTACCTCTACGCGGGCACGCTGAAGGTGATGTACGCCCTAGTGCGGCCGACGGGCGGACGGGCTGGGCGCGCGGGCCGAACCGGGTCGGGACCCTTCCCGCGACACAGCCCGTCGGCGTGCCGAGCCCTTACTTGCGCGGGATGCCCGAGTTGTCTGGCAGCATGCCGTGGACACCGATTCCATGGTCGAAAGTGGGCATGATGAACCGCACCGAGCTGGTGGAAGCTCTCTCCGTCCGGGCGTCCGTCAACAAGAAGGACGCCGACGCCGTCCTCTCGGCGTTCGCCCAGATCGCCGGGGAGGTCGTCCAGCAGGGCACCGAGAAGCTGATGATCCCCGGCTTCATGACCCTGGAGCGCACCCACCGCGCCGCCCGTACGGCCCGCAACCCCCAGACCGGGGAACCGATCCAGATCCCGGCCGGCTACAGCGTCAAGGCCACCGCCGGCTCCAAGCTCAAGGACGCCGTGAAGTAGGCCCGCCACGGCCCGGACGCCTTTGCGGGCGTCCGGGCCTCGTGTACCCCATCCGCCGATCGAGGACCGCGGTGCCGATGGGTCAGCCGGCGCCGGGGCACAGGACGGCGTCGATCTCGGCCTCGTGGCAGGCGCTCTCGATCTCGACGACGCGTCGGCCGAGTTCGAAGGCCCCGCCGGTGCTCCCGGAGCCGTAGGTGCGCTCCTCAGTGCGAATCTGTGCCATCGGCTTGGGAATCTCCGACGCTCAAGCAGAGTGCCTGCGCCGGTCGCACCTGATTGAGGCTCAGGGTGGCTGCCGACCGGCCTTGGAAGGTACCCCCGCAAGCGCGACAACATGATCCCCTGTTGGCGATCTCACCGGCCTCCCACGACCACGCGGGCCACGGCCCCGGGCTGGACCGTGATCAACGATCGGCCCGGCGTGGGTCCGTCCTCGCCGTGGAATGAACCATCAGGATCATCAGTTACACGAGGAACAACCGACAGCATGTCGTTCCTCTCGGCTTGGAGGAGCGTTCCATGACTGCGGAACTGGACGGATCCACCGCTCTTGTCACCGGCGCCACCGCCGGCATCGGCCGGGCCATTGCGCTTCGCCTGGCAGCGTTGGGGGCCTCGGTCATCGTCCACGGGCGGGACGAGCAGCGAGGTGCCGAGACCGTCCAAGAGATCGCTGCCGCAGGCGGGAAGGCCCGGTTCGTCGCTGCGGATCTGAGCAGCTCTGAGGATGTCCTGCGGCTTGCCGCCGAAGCAGGCGAAGTGGACATCCTGATCAACAACGCCGGTATCTACCGGTTCGCCAGTACGCCGGACACCACCACCGAGATGTTCGACGCTCAGATGGCCGTCAACTCACGCGCGCCGATGCTCCTGGTCGGTGCCCTCGCCCCGGGAATGGCTGCGCGGGGCCGTGGCGCCATCGTGAGTGTGAGTACAGCGGCGGCTACCACGCCGGTGCGGGGAACGGGCGCTTACGGGGCCTCCAAAGCTGCCCTCGAACTTCTCACACGAGTATGGGCTGACGAGTTCGGCGCCCAGGGCGTCCGAGTGAACGCCGTGGCCCCGGGCCCTGTCCACACCCCCGGGACGGAGGAGATGGGAGATGAAATCCTCCAGGTGATCGGGCGAACCACCGTACTGGGGCGGGTCGCAGACCCTGAAGAGATCGCGGAAGCGGTTGTGTTCCTTGCCTCCTCCCGCGCCAGCTACATCACCGGCGCGATTCTCGAAGCACGCGGCGGACAGCTCGCGATCGGCTGACGCCGGGCTGCATGCGTTCGGTGCCGTCGAGGACCGCTGTGAGGGCGGCCTCGCGGATGAGGCGGGCGAGGCTGCCGATGCGGTCGGCGGTGTGCTGGTGGAGGTATGGGGCGAGGCCGGAGAGGGTGCCGGGACCAGACGGTGACCTGGCCAGATGCCGGTTCCTCGCCGGCTCGCGCGGGGCGTTGCGACACACGAGGCTTCTCATGACCTCGCTACCTCGAAGTGATCGAATCGGGGTATTTAATTGTGGTTTGTCATGATCTTTCGTCAGGTGTCCTGTCGCACTTCTGCCTTGTCGCGTGAGGGGTGCGAGACGCTTTGCTGTGAGGAGAGGTGAACCTGCGGATGAGTGCTCGTACACGTGGACTGGGCGATCTGCCATGGTACCGGGTCGGCCGTCAGTGGCCCGCGACCGTGCTCAACAGGGCCCTGGTCGGTGGGACGACCCCGGCTGGTGCCGTCGTTGTGTCCGATCCGGCTGGCTCGGGTGCACGGCGTGGGGAGCGCGGTGTGGGGGTGGTGTCGGTGGGGGGCGCGCTGCTGTCCGGTATTGCGCTGCTGGGGGCCGCGGCTCCACCGGTGGCCGCCGCGCCGGCTGGGGCCGTGCCGGTGCGGGCGCAGGAGGCTGATCCGTCGCAGACCTTCACCTTCACCGGCGCTTCGCAGACCTTGACGGTTCCGGCGGCGGCGGTGGTGACGATCATCGCGGACGGCGCGGGTGGCGCCGACAACACCGGCACCCCCTGTTCCGTCACGGGGACCGGTGGGACGGGGGCGCGGGTGGTGACCACCCTGCCGCAAACCGTCGCCCCGACGACCTTCACCGTCAACGTCGGCGGCACCGGCGGCAAGGGCTGCAACGGCACCGGCACGGCGGGTGCCGGCGGGTTCAACGGCGGCGCCCCGGGGGGGAGTTTCCCGCTCAGTGGTTTCCAGTTCGAAGGTCCGGGTGGGGGCGGGGCCTCCAGCGTCAGCACGGGCGGCTCCCTGCTGGTGGTCGCCGGGGGCGGCGGTGCCTCCGGCGGCACCGGAGCGGGCTCCACGGGGGGCAACGGGGGCAACGGCGGGACGACGCCGGATGCCACCGGCGGTACCGCGGGAAGTGCCACCGGCCCCGGGGCCGCGCCGGGGCAGGGCGGGGGCGGAGGCAGCACCAGCACCAGCACCGGGGGTCCCGGCGGGACCTCCGGCGTCGTTCCACTCTGTGCGGTCACGAACGGCGCGCCGGGGAGCGGGTTCTCCGGTGTCACGGTCGGCAGCGGCGGCGCCGGGGGCAGGTTTGACGGCGGCTGCGCCGCCACTCAAATCGCCGGTGGTGGCGGCGGCGGGGGCGGGTACTTCGGCGGCGGGGGCGGCGGCAGCGGCGCCGTCAACGTCAACGGCACCTCGGCGGGTGGCGGCGGTGGTGGTGGGGGCAGCAGCTTCGCCACCCCCACGGGTACCGGCACGAGCTATGCGCTGTCGACGATCGGGACGGCGAACAACAACGGCCAGGTGATCATCTCCTACACGGTCCCGTCCTTGACCATCACCAAGACCCACACCGGGCACTTCACCCAGGGACGGGACGGCACCTACACCATCACCGTTGGCAACGCCGCCGGGGCCGCCCCGACCGACGGCACCGCGGTCACCATGCAGGACACCCTCCCCGCGGGGCTCAAGGCCGACAGCATCAGCGGTACGGGCTGGACCTGTGACCAGGTCACGCTCACCTGCACCCGCAGTGACGTCCTTCCCGCCGGGAGCAGCTACCCGCCCATCACGCTGCAGGTCGATGTCTCCTGCAGGGCCGACGACGAGGTCACCAACGTCGCGGCTGTCACCGGGGGCGGCGACACCACCCCCCACACCGCCACCGACCTCACCAGGATCAAGCACCACAGGCACGACGAACACGACAAGTACGACATGCGCTGCGACCGCCACGAGCACTGGTAGACCAACCAACCCCGGGTCCGCTTCCACCGGCCCGCGACCACCGCGCCGCCGTCCGGGCTGACTGCACCGCGGCCGCCCGCCATGGGCGAGGCCCACATACGTCCGCCCGACCGCACCGCCGCAACGCCGGAAGGCCGCCACCCACAAGGTGGCGGCCTCCGGTGTCTTCTCGGGGCCGCCGCAGCGTAGCGCCGACCAGGGAACACTGGCCCCGGCCCGGGGCGGCTCTATCAGCCGACGCCAGGGCTTCCGGCTGCTCGAACTGCTCGGCGGTGACGCGAGCAGGGCACGCTCCTCGTCGAACCGGCGAGTACAGGCTGACCGACCCCAGCGAACGGGCGGTCGCCGAGGACGTGGAGGACGCGAAGGGGGAGGTCATGCCGGAGGTCTTCCCAGCAAGCGCCGTCGGGCGACGGGCGGCTCGGCGACCTGGGTTGCGGTAGAGGTCCGCCGTCGGGCCCAAGCATCCGGAAACGACTCGGCTGCCTCAGCCCCATCGAGTTCGAGCAGAAGCACTACGCCAACCCGGCAACGGCCGAATCAGTGAACCTGAAATCCCGTCAACCCGTCCTGACCAGCTGATAAGCAACTACCGCAGGCCGGGGAGGCCTCAACCCTGTCGGGTCGGCACAACCTGGCGAAGCACACTGGCTCGGGAACCAATCCGGACGACGAGGGAGCCTGATCATGGCCGATGTCGACGTACTCGTGGTGGGCGCGGGCCCGGTAGGCCTGACGGCGGCGGCCGAACTGCGGCGGCACGGCGTGGACTGCCGCATCGTCGACCGGCTGGCCGTCCCGGAACCCTATGCCAAGGCCATCGGCGTCCTGCCCCGCACGCTGGAGGTGTGGGACGCCATGGGCCTGGTCCGCGGGGCGCTGGACGACGCGGTGCCGCACCTGGGCCAGCTGGTCTTCATCGACGGCAAGCCGGGCCCCCCGGTCGAGCTGACTCTGCCGCCCGAGATCCCCTACCCCTTCGCCACGCTGCCCCAGTACGCGACCGAGCGGCTGCTCGCCGAGCATCTTGCGCGCTTCGGCACGGAGGTGGAGCGGCCGACCGAGCTCTGCTCGGTGGAGATGCGCCCGGACGAGGTCGAGGCCGTCCTCGCGCACGCCGACGGCCGGATCGAACGTCTGCACGCCCTCTACGTCGTGGGCTGCGACGGCGCGCACAGCCTGGTCCGCAAGGCGGCCGGGCTGACCTTCGAGGGCGACGCCTTCCCCGAGCAGTACATGATCGGCGACGTCGAGGTCGACTGGGAACTGCCCGCCGGCTACAGCATGCGGGCCGTGAGCCTGGACGCGAACGGTGCGATGGACGACATGCTCGTCTGCATTCCGATGCCGGGCGTCCGGCGGTACTGGCTGTCGATGCTGCACCCCTGCGCCCAAGCCGGGGACGAAGACGGCTCGAACGCGCCGGACGGGATCGCCCTCGGCCCGGGGAATGGCCGCGGACCGGGCCTCGACCAGATCCAGGCCGTGCTCGACCGGCTGTCCCCGGAGCCGACGACCGCCTCCACGCTGCGCTGGTCGTCCACCTTCCGGACCAACCACCGCCTGGTGGACCGCTACCGGAACGGCCGCCTCTTCGTCGCCGGGGACGCCGCGCACATCCACCCGCCGATCGGCGGGCAGGGTCTGAACACCGGCGTGCAGGACGCCTTCAACCTCGCCTGGAAGCTGGCCCTGACCGTCCGCGGTCTGGCCACGGACGACGTGCTGGAGAGCTATCACGCCGAACGCCACCCGGTCGCGCAGGAGGTGGTCGACCGCACCGTCCGCCATGCCCGCTCCGTCCGCCATGCCCGCTCCGGCCTCGGCAGCAACGGGGACGACGCCGAGATGATGCTGCGGCGCCAGGCCCAGTTGCTGGTCGCCTACCCGGACAGCCCGTTGATCCAGCCGCAGGCGGCGGACGGCACACCCGCGGCCGGTCCCGCCCCCGGCGACCGCGCACCGGACTGCCGCGGCCTGCTGAGCGACCTCGCCACCTACCCGCGGCGGCTGTTCGACCTGCTGCGCACCCCGCGGCACGTGCTGCTGCTGTTCGCGGGCTCGGAGCACGCCTCGGGCGACGGCGCCACCCGGCTCGAGGCCTGCGCCGCCGAGGCGCATCGCGCCGCCCACGGCCTGCTCGACGCCTATGTGGTCACCGCCGCAGACGTACCGGAGGACGCCCGCCCGGTCGGCCTGCGTCCGCCGCGGGTGCGCGACGCGGCGGGCGAGTTCCGCGACGCCTATGCGCCGCGCGACGGCGAGGCCCTCCTGATCCGCCCGGACGGCTACCTCTCCGGACGCTTCCACCCGGCCGTACCGGAACGCCTGACGGCGCATCTGCGCCGGACCTTCGTCTGACTCCCGCTGCCGTGGGCGGAGCGCCGCCGGTGACGGTTTTCAGCGCCCCCACCAGAACGGTGAGACGTGGCTCTGCCCGACGCGGGCGGGCGGGATCCGCTTCGGAGACCGCCGGCCCGTTCACGCCGCCCGGCGGTCCACTGTGACCAGCCATTGCGTCAGAGCCTTGCGCAGCGCACCTCATCCGGGTCGGGGTCCTCGGCCGCCCACGCGGCATAGCCGTCGGGCCGGACCAGCAGGGTCGGGCGCAGGCCGGTCGCCGGGGAGGCCGTCACCACCCGCCCCCGCCCCGGTTGTCCCGGGCCGGTGCGGCAGTCCGGGACAGTGGCGCAACAGGTGCAGGACGACCTGCCTCGACCGTAAACGCCGTTCATCCGCCCTCGGCCTTCAGGCCGAAGGCCGGGCCGGGGGTGCACGGCTCGTCCGTGCACCCCCGGCCCGTTCGACGGACAGCTCAGGTCAGTTCCAGAAGGTCCACCGCTGAGTGGGGATGTCGTAGCAGGTCCACTGCTGCGCGCGGGCTTCGTCGGTCAGCTGCGAATTCTCGATCTCCAGACACTTGCCGCTGTTGCGGTTCTTCAGTGCGTAGCCAGTCCCGCCCTTGACGAGATCCCACCGCTGAGTGGGGATGTCGTAGCAGGTCCACTGCTGCGCCCGGGCTCCGTCGGTCAGCTGCGAATTCTCGATCTCCAGACACTTGCCGCTGTTGGCGTTCTGCACTGCCCAGCCGTTTCCGGCCCAGTGCAAGGTCCACCGCTGGCCGGGCATGTCGTGGCAGGTCCACTGCTGCGCGCGGGCTCCGTCGGTCAGCTGCGAGTTGTCGATCTCCAGGCACTTGCCGCTGTTGGTGTTGACCACCGGCACCTTCCAGTCGCTGGCCTGAGTCTGCTGGATCCAGGAGGCGAGGTCGTCGACACGGACATCGATCGCACCGGTCCGGGTCTCGCTCGAACCGAGGCAACCGCCCTGCCAGGCACGGCTGGTGACGGCCGCGAGTTCGTAGCCGCCGTTCTTGGCACGCAGGGCGGGACCGCCTGCGTCGCCCTTGCAGACGGTGGCGTCAGCCGGGGTCTTCACGGCGAGGGCGAAGCCGGAGGCGGTGACGGTGCCGCTGGTGAACGTCGCGCTGTGCGGCTGGGCGGGTACCCATTCGGTCCTGGTCCGGCCGAAGCCGAGCACCTGGAAGTCCTCGCCCGTGGCAGGAGCGGTGGTGGCGACGGCGACCGGGGTGACATCGTTAACAGGATCGACCAGACGGACCATGACGACGTCACGGTCGGTGCGGGGAACGAGCGCGAAGGCGCCGAAGTCACGGCCGGCGATGGTGGCGGTGATCTGGTTCTTCGACAGGCCGGCGGGGACGGTGCTGAGGTCGTTGGGGTTGTCGGCGAAGCAACTGGCAGCCGACAGCACCCACTGCGGGGCGATCAGCGTGCCGGTGCAGGCACGCGAGCCCGGGTGGCCGGGGTCGCCGATGGTGATGCGGGCGATCGCCGGATAGGGGAGGTCCCCCGTCGCAGACGGTACGGCCGACTCCGCCGCCGTCGCCGACGATGCGGAGGAGGAGACGGTGGCCAGTACATTTACTGCCAATGCCGCCGCCAGCGGCCATATCAGTCTCCGATTTACACGCAAAATGACTCCCCGGACTCTTGCATGCCCGGGAAAAGCCAACGTCCCCGAGCTGACATAGTTCGAAGGCGCAACTCCCGCACTTCTAACGGGATTACGCCCACTGCTAACGGCAGGAACCGATGAACGGTCAGTTCCATTCGAGCGTGTGCGGTGGCAGCAGCCCTCCGGCCGCCCGCCCCGGCCTTCCGTCCACGCCGACGCCGGCACCAGGTCACGCACCATCGACCACCCCGCAATCACCCGATCGGAACTTCGGTTCGATCGGCACCCCCTGATTCGGTACGACCACGGCTTCCGAGACCCCGCGCCCCAGGCGGAGCGACGGTGAATCCGAACGCCAGAGCCCGGTTCTTCGGGCTCGACCCAATCTTGTCCGCCAGATTCAACCGACCTATAACGTGTGGATAATGGATCTCGGTGGCGGTCTGGCGGGATCCCTGAGCGAGCCCGGTGAAGCCCGCCCGGGGGCACGCAAGGGCGGGGGCGTAGGTGCGATTTGGTCTGTTGGGCAACCTCACGATTCAGGACGAGTCGGGTGCTGCCCTGACACTGCGTTCGGCCAAGGGCCGGGCGCTGCTTGCCGTGTTGCTGCTTGAACCGAACCGGCCGGTGTCACGTGACCGGCTGTTGGGAGCCCTCTGGGGGGAGCAGCCGCCGGCAACTGCCGTGTACGCCTTGAACAACCAGATCGCCCAGCTTCGCCGCTTCCTCGGACCGGGCGGCGGCGACCGTTTGCGCACCGTTTCACCGGGATATCTGCTGCGGATCTACGAGAACGAGCTGGACACGGAGGACTTCACCAACCGGCTTGCCGCCGCCCGCACCTCACGCGTACAGGACGACTGGCTCGGCGTCAGCGAGCACACCGCGGCCGCACTGACCTTGTGGCGCGGCTCGCCCCTCGACGACCTGCCGACGCTCGCCGAGCAGGAGCTCCCCTACATTCACTCCCTGCAGGAAGCTCAGCTCCAGGCCGCCGAATGGCACTTCGAGGCAGAGCTGCATCTCGGACGGCACCAGAGCACGATCTTCGAGCTCACCCGCTGGGCCGCACAGCACCCCCTGCACGAGGCGTTCCACGTCCAATTGGCCACCGCGCTCTACCGGAGCGGACGCCAGGCAGACGCCCTGGCCGCCTTCGAGGACATCCGCACCCGGCTGAGGGAAGAACTCGGAGTCGACCCCGGACCGGCTCTACGCGCCGTGCACCGGCAAGTCCTCCTCGCCGACCCCGAACTCCTCTGGCGGCCCGGGTCCCTCCACCCCGTCTCCGCCGGTACCGGGAACGGCACCGGCGAGACCACGGACACCGATGAGAACGATCCGGCACCGCTCGATTCCCCAACGCACGCACGGACACCGCCGGTTCCCGCCCAGCTCCCCGCCGACACGACCGACTTCACCGGCAGAACAGGAGAGTTGAACGCCCTGACCGACCGTCTGGCGGCCGCGGCCTGCGACAGTCCCTCCGTCATCGTCATCTCGGGCATGGGCGGCATCGGCAAGACCACCCTCGCCGTCCACGCCGCCCACCGGGTGCGGCACCTGTTCCCCGACGGACAGCTGTACGTGGATCTGCGCGGCTTCGGAACCGGCGAGCCCCGCGAGCCGCGCGACATATTGGCCGGCTTCCTCACAGACCTCAGCCACAGCGACGACACCGATGCCCGACGCCGACCGATTCCCGAACACACCGACGAACGCGCCGCCCACCTGCGCACCGTCCTCGCCACCCGCCGCGTACTCCTGCTCCTCGACAACGCCCGCGACGCCGCGCAGGTGCTCCCGCTACTGCCCGGCAGCGGACGGTGTGCGGTGCTCGTCACCAGCCGCACGACGCTCACCGACCTGCCCAGCGCGATCCAGACCACCCTGAACCCCCTGGACATCGAGGAGCAGCGCTCACTGCTGTCCGCGCTGTGCGGGCCCGGTCGGCTGCGGGACGATCCGCACGGCGCACTGCGGGTGCTGGCCGCCTGTGCGGGGCTGCCGCTGGCACTGCGGATCACCGGTGCCCGTCTCACGGCGAGACCGGCCTGGTCCCTGAGCACACTCGCGCAGCGGCTGGATGCGGGTGACGGGCGGCTGCGGGCGCTGTCGGCAGGGCATCTGGGTGTGCGGGCGACGTTCGCCTCCAGCTATCTCGCCCTTGGTGACGGTGAGAAGTCGTCGGAACGCGAGGCGGCGCGGGCGTTTCGGCTGTTGGGCCTGTGGCCGGGTCTCGTCTTCAGCGTCGAGTCCGCCGCCGCTCTCATCGGGCGTTCCGCCGACACCACCGCCGACCTGCTCGAATTACTGGTCGATGTCCACCTGCTGCAGAGCCCCGGCCCGTTGCTGTACCGGCTCCACGACCTGTTGGGCGAGTTCGCCGCCGAACGCGTTGCCGAGGAGGAGGCCTCCGAGGCCCGTGACGCGGCCCGGGTCCGTCTGATGATCTGGTACGCGGCGGCGATGGACAGCGCCTGCAACGCCATAGACCCGGGTCTCGGCCATCGATCATTCGTGGACGAGGCTCCGGCGGCCCCGCTGCCCTATTTCAGGAGCGGAGAGCAAGCCCTTCGGTGGTGTGTCCAGGAGCTGACGCACATCAAGCAGGCGATCCGGCAGGCAGCGCACTGCAGCCGTCCGGACCTCGCCCGGCGGCTCGCCCGAGGGCTGCTCGAATGCATGAAGCTGTACTGGTGGACCGGTGAAGCGGACGCCTGCCTGCACCTGGCTCTCCAGCGCTGGGTCGTCCCCGGCTCCGGTCGGTTCGGTCAGC
This sequence comes from Kitasatospora sp. NPDC001660, assembly GCF_053596725.1. Taxonomy (NCBI): domain Bacteria; kingdom Bacillati; phylum Actinomycetota; class Actinomycetes; order Kitasatosporales; family Streptomycetaceae; genus Kitasatospora; species Kitasatospora sp. NPDC001660. The sequence goes on from NZ_JBSFGU010000056.1 coordinate 37,213, forward strand.
GTGACTGTGCATGTCCTTCGTACCAACAGTCAGATTCCCTTTCGGCTGCTCCATGCGCCTGTGCGGCCGACCTCGGCAGCCGGCGCGGCTGCTGCTGGCTCTCGGCGTCGGGTGAAGACTGACCGCTGAACGGCGGATCAACGGTGACCCACCTCGCGATGGTCTGATCATCCCGCTCTTCGTTGAGGACCAGTGAGGCCGAGGCGGAGAACCTTGCGGTGGGTCTTGGCGGCCTTGCGGTCGGTGTGGCAGGGGTGACACAGCCCTTCCGGCCGGCGTCGGGGCCGGTCCGAAACCCTTGGACGGCACGGGGACCGGCCTGCTGAAATGGGAGACGGCCGCCGTTGGAGTCGAAGGGATGCGGCGATGACCGAGATCAGGCTGCACCTGTCGGTGCGCGGCCTCACCGACGCGGACCTGCCGTCCTGCGGCTGGGCCGGCTCCCCCAAGCACGTGCGCGAGCTCGTCCACCAGATCCGCCGCGCCGAGGCGGGCGAGATCGACTACCTGGCGGTCTGCACGCCGGTCGGGCTCCCGGTGGCGGTCGGCGGCATCGACTACACGGTCAGGCCCGGCGCCGGCACGCTCTGGCAACTCGGCGTCCACCCGGCCCTGCAGTCCTGCGGGATCGGCACGCTGCTGATCCGCTCCGCCGAGCAGCGGATCGGCGCCCGCGGCCTGACCCGCGCCGAACTCGGCGTCGAGGAAGGCAACCCGCGCGCCCGCGCCCTCTACGAACGTCTGGGCTACCGGGCCTTCGGCCGCGAGCTCGACTCCTGGGACGTGGAGGCCGAGGACGGCTCGCTCCAGCGGTACGAGACGATGTGCACGCTGATGCGCAAGCACCTGGCGTGACGCCGGACTTCGCGGCGTTCGTCGCCGAGGCGACGGCCGACCCGGCCGTCGTCGGGCTCGTCCTCAAGGGCTCCCGGGCCCACGACGGCATGACCACCCGTCACTCCGACCACGACCTCTACGTCCTCCTCGCCGACGACGCGGCGAGCGAGCTGGCTGCGCTCGACGGCTACCGCTCCGCGCGGCTCGACCTGGTCGTCACCACCCTCGAACGGTTCCGCCGGCCCGCCGACTGGGAGCGGTACGCCATCGCCCGCTCCCGGGTGCTGGTCGACCGCCGCGACGGGGAGGTCACCCGGATCGTCGCCGCGATGGGACGACTCGGCGCCGAGGAGGCCTTCCGCTCCGGCGCCGCCCTGCTGGACGCCTACGCCAACGCGCTCTACCGCTCGGTCAAGAACCACCGTGACGGCAACCCGCTCGCCGGCCGCCTCGACGCGGCCGCCAGTGTCGGATTCCTGCTCGACCTGCTCTTCGCCCTGGATCGCCGACCGCGCCCCTACAACAAGTACCTGGCCTGGGAGCTGGACCGGTTCCCGCTGCCCGGCTGGGAGGGCGCCGCACTGCTGGACACCGTCGCCCGGATCACCGCGACCGGCGAAGTGGCGCCGCAGCAGCGGCTCTTCGCCCGGGTCGAGGCGGCCGCCCGGGCCGCCGGCCACGCGGCGGTGCTGGACGCCTGGGGCGAGGACCTGCTGCTGATGCGGCCCCACTCGGACTGATTCTCATGACACGTCCCGGCCGCAACTTGGCGAACATGCTCAGGAGCCGCCGACGCGTACGGCGGTCGCGACCAGGGTGGTGTAGTTCATCGTGAAGCGCCCACCCAGAGAGTCGATGGCGCCCCCGACCGCATGGAGTACCTCGTCCAGCTGATCGGGACGGAGTTGGGTGAGACCGCCGGTGGTGGGCAGCAGATCCAGCCACTGGTCGCGCGTGTAGGGCCGTTCCCAGTCGAATCGCCACTGTTCGGGGTCGTTGAAGCGCCCGGTCTGACGGATCGCGTCGGCGAACTTCGCGTACCCCGCTTGGTACATGTCCAGCGGACGTCGGGCCGGCTGAGTGCCGAACGGCGAGTCCGGTACCACCCGCCGGTAGGCGGCGGCGAAGGGTTCGGCCACCTCGGTTGGCGGCTCGTAAACGTGCCCGAAGATCGCCAGCCGTCCCCCTGGGCGCAGCACACGTGCCGCCTTGACGGTGCCGGCGACCGGATCCACCCAATGCCACGACTGGGCGGCGACGACCGCGTCGAACGTCCGGCCGGCCGGCTGCCAGGCTTCGAAGGTCGCCACCTCGACCGGCAGGCCACGGGCTCGCGCGAAGTCGGCCATCCGCGCATCGGGCTCGACGCCGAGCACGGTGCAGCCGGCCGCCTGGAACTGGCGGGCTGCGATGCCGGTGCCGCAGCCGACGTCGAGCACGTCGGACCCGGGGCTCCCGGCGACGATCCGCGTCACCAATGCGTCGGGGTAGCCGGGTCGGGCGTGGTCGTAGCGCTGCGCGTCCGTGCCGAACGACTCGGCCATCCGCCGGGCCCTGTGCAGCTCCGCTCGGGACGGTTCTGGTTGCTCTCGCGGTAAGGTGGGCATGTGCCCACCTTAGGTGGGCACATGCCCACCTGGCAACGGACGCCAGCGGATTGACGCACGAGAGGATCTGTGAGTGCCGACTGGAGTGCACCTTCGTGACGCGCGGCAGCAGTTGTTCGACGCTGCCGAACGCGTGCTTCTGCGGGACGGGCCGGACGCGCTGACCAGCCGGGCCGTCACCGACGAGGCGGGCTGCGCCAAAGGCGTCCTGCACCGACACTTCAGCGACTTCGACGCCTTCCTCACCGGCCTCGTGCTCGACCGAGCCGCGCAGCTTGAGACGCAGGCGAGTGCGCTGCGCGAGTCCGCCGGCACCGGCACGGTGGCCGACAACCTCACCACCGCCCTGACCACCCTGTTCGGGCCGGTTCCGGTGGCGATCATCCCGCTCATCACCTTCCGGGAGGAGCTGCGCGCACGGCTGCGACAAGCCAGGCCCGGAGGCGGCATCGCGATCCTCGCCCAGGCCACGACCGCGATCTCCGCCTACCTGGCCGACGAGCGTGAGCTGGGCCGCATCGCAGCCGACGCCGACGTCGACTCACTCACTCTCTCCCTGGTCGGTGGCGGGCATCTCCTGTTCGCAGACCGTGACCCTGGCCCGCCGACCACGGCAGCCGTCAACAAGCTCGTGACGGCGGTCATCGCCGACGCCGTGCAACGGCGACCGGCCTAGAGACCGCGGAGTGTCGACAGACGAACGTCTGTCGACACTCCGGCCATCGCTCGCGAACCCGCAGGTGGCCGGCGTCGGAAACCCGCGTCGGGATTCAACGCCGGTGGACCCGCTGCTCAGATGTTGGCTGCGGCCGTCACCGGACGGGCCCGCGGCGAGGACCAACCTCGTCGGGCCAGGTTCGTCGTCGGCGGTGGCCGGCACTTCGGGCGGCTGCTGGGCGGTCACGCCGTGCCCGGCGCACCGTCCGGACAGGGGTAGGACACCCCGCTGAGCCGCTCGGACACCTCCCACAGGCGCCGCACCGCCTCCGGGCGGCAGGCCCGGGAGGCGGCGCGCACCCGCACCGGCGGTCCGCGCAGTTCCCACCAACCGCCAGGGCCCACGAAGTCGCCACCGCGGAGGGCGGGGTCGGTGGCGGCCCGCAGCAGCGGCAGCGCAGCCTCGGCCGGGGTCTGCGAGTGGGCGAGGATCCAGGCCAATGCCCGGGCTTGCACGTGTCGGCCGCAGGCACGCAACTGGCGGGACCCGAGGGTGGTGTCGGCCAGTCCGGGGTGCGCCGCGACCGCGCAGAGGCCCGCACCCGTACGGTTCGACCAGGCGTCCAACCCGGCGGTGAACAGCAGGTTGGCCAGCTTCGAGCGGCAGTAGGCGGGCCAGCGGTGGTAGGTCGGTGGCTGGTGGGCGTGCCGGGCGTCGAGCCGCCCGAGCCAGTGCAGCACGGATGCGACGGTGACCACCCGCGGCCGGGGTGCGCGGGTGAGTGCGGGCAGCAGGTGGGCGGTGAGGGCGAAGTGGCCGAGGTGGTTGACGCCGAAGTGCGCCTCGAAGCCGTCCCGGGTACGGGTCGGCGGCAGCCCGGCCACACACGCGTTGTTGACGAGGACGTCCACCCGCCCGCCGGTCAGGCGCAGGATGCCGTCCGCCGCCCGCGGGAGCCGGCCGAGGTCCGCGAGGTCACACACGGCGGGGCTCACGTCCGCGTCCGGAAGCTGCCCGCGCAGCTGGTCGGCGGCCCGGCGTCCTCGCCCGGCATCGCGGACGGCCAGAACCACCCGCGCGCCGTTGCGGGCCAGGTGGACGGCGGTGGCCAGGCCGATCCCGCCGCTGCCTCCGGTCACCACCACCGTCGTCCCGGAGAGGTCCGGTACGTCGCCGGGCCCCCACTCCGCCGGTTGCGGGCTTCGGGAGGCCAGCCGCAGCCATGGTGGCGGCGGCCTCCTCGACGACGCGGTCGCGGTCATGCCGTGCCTCCCTCCGCAGACGAGGAGTCCCCGCCCACCATGGCCCGGAAGTCGCTGACCGCCAGGGCCGTGAGGGGGCGGCGGCCGTTGAGAAAGGGGAGGGCGCCGTCGGCGGCGGCCACGAGACGGACCCGCCCGAGGCTCATCTCGCCCGTCAGCCGCAGCGGCACCCGGGACAGCCCGCCCGGACGGCACTGGACCAGCCGGGCCCGCACCGACAGCCTGCCGGGGAGCGCGACGAGGTGACGGTGGGCCGCCCGCACGGGGCCGGCCCCTTCGCCGGTCATCCGCAGGCGCGTCTCGCGGCCCAGCCGGTCGAGGCCGAACTCGCCCAGCTCCTTCGGGATCCCCCACAGTGCCCGCCCGCCGGCCACCGCCTGCTCGCTGTCCACCCAGGCCGACACAACCGTGAACGCGATCCGCGGTCCGTCCCGCACCGCCAGGGCCAGCAGGAGCTCCCGGTAGGCGAGGACACCGCCTGGGCGGTAGTCCACCCAGAAGAGGGCCAGCAGGCGGCGACCGGCCACGACGACCGGCCGCACGCCCGGCGGCAGGCGCCAGGGCGGAAGGTCGCGCTCGGGCACGGGCCACAGCGAGACCCACATCGTCCCGCGCAGTCGCCACGGCTCGGGTGGGTATCCGGCCGCGGCCTGCGCGGATCCGGGGACGCCAGCCCGGTCCGGGTGCTGGAACCTCTCGTGATCCACGTACTGGAGAACGGGCGGACATCGCGATCGACACGGCCGGCCACCGGTTCGCCGTGCGACACACATCGGCCGTGCGACCCGCGTCACGGGCCCGGGTCCGTCCGCCCGCCCCGGAGGGCGGCCAGCAGTATGCCCGGTACCAGGAGGCGGCTGACGGGGCTGGACGTCGAGAGGACGTCGAACATGGCCTCGGCGGCTGCCGGTCGCTCGTTGGACGCCGCGACCAGCCGCTCGAAGCCGCGCCGGTACAACCGCAGCGCCGGGCCCGGGTCGGCGTCGAGCCACAGCGGGTCCATGACCGTGCCCACTGTCCAGGCGTCACGAACGAGGCGGGCGACGCTCCGCTGGACCTGGCGGGCGCTGCCCGGGCGCCACCCGCGGCGCAGCCCGTCCCGCAGGGCGACGGCGCTCTGCGCGGCCACCGACATGCCCTGGCTCAGGACCGGGTTGTAGTTGGCGGCGGCGTCCCCCAGGACGACGAGGCCGTCCGGCCAGTTCCCGGTTCGGCCGAAGTGCCGCCGGCGCCAGTGCACGGCCCGCATGGTGTGCACCGGGCCGACGGGCTCGGCCCGGTCGATCAGGTCGGCGACGAGCGGATCGCGCACCTGGCGCGCGAACTGCGCGAACCGTTGCCGCTGCGCGCCGGGCTCGTCTCCGCGGGTGCCCATGAGCGTGACCATCCACTGGCCGTCCTCGACGGTCACCAGGTTGGCGGCCCGCAGCGGGCCGGACGCGCAGAAGTCGGGCTGGAGCATGACGATGGGCGGCGCCGCGGCGGTGTCGGCCGGGGCCCGGAACAGGCAGGAGGCGAAGCCCGCGGTCCAGTCCACCCGGTCCTCCGCGACGGCGGGCAGCCCCAGCCGGCCGAGCCACTGCGGGGCCCGCGACCCGCGCCCGGCCGCGTCGACGACCAGGTCCGCTTCCAGCACACCCTCGGCGCCGGTCCGTTCGTCGCGCACCCGCACGCCCGCGACCCGGGTCCGGTCGCCGGTCAGGCCGAGGGCCTGGGTGCCGGCCCGCAGCGCGATCCCGGGACCGGCGAGCACCTGCTCCCGCATAACCCAGTCGAGCAGATCCCGGCTGCACGCGATCGAGTAGTGCCGGCCGGGAAAACGGCGCACCCAGACATGGCCCGCCAGCATCATCCAGCCGTCCGGCAGGTTGACGCGCCGGGCCCCGGCGGCGATCCATCGCTCGGTGATGCCCGGCAGCAGGTCCTCGACGGCGCGGCAGCCGCCGGACCACAGGTGGTGGGCGTGCCGCGCCTGCGGGGTTCCCCTGCGCGGCACGGGACCGGCCGGCAGGACGTCCCGTTCGACGACGGTGACCCGGTCCACGTACGGCGCGGCGGCGGCAGCGGCCAGCGTTCCCGCCAGCCCACCGCCGATCACGACCACATGGGACCTCATCCGCGCCATCTCCCGTCCGCCGGTGCCCCGCCCGTTCCGGTCCAGTCTCGTGCCGCCCCGTCCCGTTGCGCCCGACGCGCGCCGACTGCCGCCGAGCCTCAGACGACCGGCCCCGATGCGCGCGCCCCCACCGTGGCCATCGGCGGCGCTTTCCTCCACGTCGACCCCCGCCAACCCGGCCGGACCACCATCCACCCCGGGAACGCGACCTTCGACGTCCACGTCGTTCCGGCGTCGGCAGTGCTGCGGATCGTCTACCAGGAGAGGAGCCGAACACGGCCCGGACCGTGCTGACCCTCCTCGACACCGAGCCGCCATGACCTGCCGAACGCCGGCTTCGTGCGGCACGAGCTGTCCCTGCTGCAACGCACCGTAACCGGTCCCATATTTCCCGAATTTGACAGTTTGCCGCTTCTATGCTGTCCGGTGACCGCCGACGGCGCCGTCCGGCGCCGTGTCATCCCTCCGCTCCGAAGGGGAGGGCGGCGGGTTTCGCTACGAGGAGAGGTTCCTCCACGATGACCGGTGACGCTCGCGGAAGCGCTGATCCCTGCGGGGGCACGGCGCGCAGACTCAGATCACGGCTTTTTGCCCGTCCACTGATGCTCCCTCATCGGGCTGCCTCGTCGCCGGTGTCGGCTGCGGCCGACCCGGCGGAGTTTCGGCGACGGCGGGGCGCGTGGCGCGTGGGGATGGGCGCGGCGGTGGGCGCGCTGCTGACCGGTGCGGGGGTGCTGCCAGCCGCTGCCGCGCCGGTGGCCGTCCCCCGCGCTGGTGGTGTGCGGGCAGTGGTGAGCCACACCTTCGAGTTCACCCGCCAGCAGGAGAGCTACACCGTCCCGGCCGGGGCACTGGTGAGAATCACCGCGGACGGCGCCGGCGGCGGCGACCCGCACATCTGCTCGATCTTCTACGGTCAGCCCGGGGGAACCGGGGGGCGGGTGGTCACCACGCTGGTCACCAAGGCGGCGACCACCTACACGGTCAACGTCGGGGGCGCCGGCGAGCAGGGCTGCGGCAATATCGCCGCGGGCGGGTACAACGGCGGCGGGCCGGGCGGACCCAGCGTGCCCGGCCGTGATCACAGTGGCGGGGGTGGAGGTGGGGCGTCCAGCGTCAGCGCGAACGGCGAGATGCTGGTCGTCGCGGGTGGTGGCGGCGGTGCCGGCGACGGCTCGGGACTCGCGTCCGGGGGGCGCGGCGGTGACGGGGGACTGAGCGCAGGCGACGGCGACCAAGGCCACACCTTCTCCATCTACCTCACCAGCCCGGGGAAAGGCGGAAAGGGCGGCAGTACCCCCGCCCAGTCCCCCGGCACGGGAGGTGCGGGCGGCGAGCTCACCAGGCTTGACCGGCTCTGCGTTGCCGGGGCCGGCGGGACGGGAAGCAGCTTCTCCGGTGCCACGACAGGCTTCGGCGGTGCCGGGGGCCGCGGCTCACCGAATCTCTCTTTCGAGCTCTGTATCGGCGGCAGGGGCGGCGGCGGTGGCGGCGGCGGATACTTCGGCGGCGGCGGTGGTGGGGGCTCCGCCGAATACATCCCTGCCGAAACCACCCTGCCGGCATACGCCGCCGGGGGCGGCGCCGGCGGCGGCAGCAGCTTCGCCACTCCCTCGGGTACCGCCACCAGCTACAGCACGTCCCCGGTCGGCACGGCCAACAACAACGGCCGGGTGACCATCGACTACAGCATGGTCTCCTCCGTCACCGCCACCGCCGGAACCCCGCAGTCCACCCGCATCGGGACCCTCTTCCGCGTTCCCTTCCAGGCCACGGTCACCGACACCAGCGGCGATCCCGTGCCCGGGGCACCGGTGACCTTCACCGCGCCGAAAACCGGCCCGTCCGGGACCTTCGGGGCCACCCTGACCTCCGTCACCGAGATCACCGATGCGAACGGCGTGGCGACCGCCTCCGGCTTCATCGCCAACGGGACACCGGGCTCCTACACCCTCACCGCCAGCCTGCCCAGCGAACTCTCCGTCCCCCCGACCTCCTTCGCACTGACCAACTCACCTCCCGCGACCGGCCCCTACTTGACGATCGCCAAAACTCACACGGGGGACTTCACACAGGGTCAGCAGGGCACGTACACGATCACCGTGGGCAACGCCATCGGAGCCGGGCAGACCACCGGCACCGAGGTGAACGTGTTCGACGTTCCCCCGGCGGGGCTGACCGCGGTCAGCGCCAGTGGCCCGGGATGGACCTGCACCCTGACCGGGGGGATGACCTGCACCCGTCGCGATCGCCTGCAGGGCGGCCAGAACTACCCGGACATCACGCTGACGGTCGACGTCTCACCCACCGCCCCCGCACAGGTCACCAACACGGCGACGACCATCGGCGGCGGTGACACCTCCGTCCACACCGCCACCGACCCCACCACCATCAACCCCGCCCCGACATCGCCGTCGCTGACGATCAGCAAGACCCACACCGGGAACTTCGTCCAGGGGCAGCAGGGCACATACACGCTCACCGTGGGCAACAACGGGTCCGGCCCCACCGACGGCAGCACGGTCATCGTGGAAGACCTGCTCCCGCCGGGACTGACCGCGGCCGGCATCAGCGGCCCGGGATGGGGCTGTGATGTGGGCACGGTGACCTGCACCCGCAGCGATGCCCTGCCCGTCGGCCGGAACTACCCGGACATCACGCTGACGGTCGACGTCTCACCCACCGCCCCCGCACAGGTCACCAACGCCGCCGCCACCGCCGGAGGCGGCAGCACCACCGCGACCGCCACCGACCCCACCACCATCAACCCCGCCCCGACATCGCCGTCGCTGACGATCGGCAAGACCCACTCCGGGAACTTCAACCCGGGCCAGGGAGGCGTCTACACGATCACGGTGGGCAACGCCGACGGAGCCGGGCCGACCGACGGCACCGCCGTGATCATGACAGACATGCTCCCGCCGGGGCTGACCGCGGCCGACATCAACGGCACCGGGTGGACCTGCGACCTGCACGCGGTGACCTGCACCCGCAGCAACGTGCTGGCCGGCGGATCCAGCTACCCGCCCATCACGTTGAAGGTCAACGTCTCACCGGCCGCCCCCCACGCGTTCACCAACACCGCCACGGTCACCGGAGGCGGCGACACCACCACCCACACCGCCACCGACCGCGTCATCCGCGGCACCCCGCCGTCGCTGACCATCAGCAAAACGCACACCGGGAACTTCACCCAAGGCAGAGAGGGCCTCTACACGATCACCGTAGGAAACAACGGCAGCGGGCCGACCAACGGCACCACGGTGACCATGACGGACACACTCCCGCCCGGGCTGACCGCCGCCGACATCAACGGCCCCGGCTGGACCTGCGACCTGCACGCGCTGACCTGCGCCCGCAGCGACGCGCTGCCCGCCGGCCAGAACTACCCGGACATCACGCTGACGGTCAGGGTCTCCTGCAGCGCCCCCCAGCAGGTCACCAACACCGCCACCGTCACCGGAGGCGGCGACACCACCACCAACACCGCCACCGACCCCACCACCATCAAGCACCACAGAGACGGCGAGGGCGAGTGCTGCCACGACGAACACCGCCTCACCGACTAGAAGACCGATAAGGACACCGGGTCCTGGCCCCACCGCGCGAGCGGTGGGGCCAGCCACGTTCGGGTTCGCTGTCCGCCCCGCGCGAGCGGGGGTCAGCCGTTGAAGGACAGCTCCTTCCCGTACGTGCTGCTCGCCGCCGACAGGGTCTGACCGGCAGCTGACCAGTACCTGACCGCGAGGGCGTCTATGTCGGTCTCGAAAATGATGCTCGAACCGTCCACGCCTGGGAACTCGGTTGGATTCCTGGGCTGTTGCAGCAC
>NZ_JBSFGU010000057.1:0-45392 GCF_053596725.1 Kitasatospora sp. NPDC001660
TCAACTTCGTGGTCCCCGCCGACGCGTTCGAGATCGTGCTGAACTTCGCGGCGATCGGCATCCTCGCCACCTGGGGCATGATCATGGTCTGCCACCTCCTGTTCTGGCGGAAGACCACGGCCGGCGAGCTGACCCGCCCCGGCTACCGCCTGCCCGGCTCGCCCTGGACCGAACTCGTGACGCTCGCCTTCCTCGCTGCCGTCCTGGTCCTCATGTACGCCGACGGCGGCGCCGGACGCACCACCGTGCTGTGCGTACCGCTGATCGCCGCAGCGTTGGTCGCCGGCTGGTACGCGATCCGCGGGCGCATCGCGCGCACCGCCGCCGGAGCCGACGACTGAACCCGGGCGGCCCGGGGGGAGCCGCGGACCCACCGCGCATCCGCCCGGGCCCGCCGCCCCCAGGCACACAGGTCAGTAGCCCACCGAGCCCCCGGAAGCCGATCTGCCCCCCGACCCCAAGCACTGGCCGCCCGCGCCCGCGCGGCCAGCGAGCGGACGACTTCCCGTGTTCCGGCCACGCCCCAGCCTCACGTGCGGTAGAGCCCTTCGCAGACACTGCCGCCCGCCCACCGGCTGAGGCCGTCGGGTGCGGACGGGCAACGCCGCGTGTTCGGCGAGGTTGCGCAGTGCGGCGAGCCGGCGGAAGTTGTCGTACTCGGCCTTCACCCGCTGCAGGTCTTGAGTCCGCTCGGCCAGCGCGGCGCGCAGCGACTCACCGCCCGCTCCCGCAGGAGCTTGGCCGGGCGAGGGTGCGGCGCCGCCACCGAGCAGGGCGCTGGCGGGGCCGCCGGCACCCTGCTGGCCACTGGGCTTGGCGAGCCGTTCCTCGCTTCCGGGCCGAAGTTGCAGGGTGTCCGGGTCGATGCGCCGCTTGTCGCGGATGACCACAGGCGGGCGCTGCTCTTCGGGTTTCTTCCTCGGCCTGGACGGGGTGGTCATGCGGCGCCTCGCTTGTGCTCGTCCTCGTCCACGATCTCGGCGTCCACGACCTCCTCTCCTTCCTCGCCCTGGGTGCCGGTTGCGCCGCCACCTGGTGCACCGGGGGCGGTCTGGGCGTAGATGGCCTGGCCCAGTTTCTGGCTGACCTGGGCGACCTTGTCGCTCGCTGCGCGGATCGCGGCGGTGTCCTCGCCCTTGAGCTTGTCCTTCAGCTCCGCCAGGGCCGTCTCCACCTCGTTCTTCACGTCGGCCGGGACCTTGTCCTGGTTGTCCTGAAGGAACTTCTCGGTGCTGTAGGCGAGTTGCTCGCCCTGGTTTCGGGTCTCGGCGGCCTCCTTGCGGCGGCGGTCCTCCTCCGCGTGCTGCTCGGCTTCCCGGATCATGCGGTCGATGTCGTCCTTCGGCAGGGCGGAGCCGCCGGTGACGGTCATCTTCTGTTCCTTGCCGGTGCCGAGGTCCTTCGCGGCCACGTGCATGATGCCGTTGGCGTCGATGTCGAAGGTGACCTCGATCTGCGGCATCCCGCGCGGGGCCGGTGCGATGCCGGTCAGCTCGAACATGCCGAGCTTCTTGTTGTACGCGGCGATCTCCCGCTCGCCCTGGTAGACCTGCACGGTCACCGAGGGCTGGTTGTCCTCGGCCGTGGTGAAGACCTCCGAGCGGCGGGTCGGGATCGTGGTGTTGCGCTCGATCAGTTTGGTCATGATGCCGCCCTTGGTCTCGATGCCCAGGGACAGCGGGGTGACGTCGAGCAGCAGGACGTCCTTGACCTCGCCCTTGAGCACGCCGGCCTGCAGGGCGGCGCCGATGGCGACGACCTCGTCCGGGTTGACGCCCTTGTGCGGGTCTTTGCCGGTGAGCTTCTTCACCAGGTCGGTGACGGCGGGCATACGGGTGGAGCCGCCGACCAGGATGACGTGGTCGACGTCCTTCACCTCGATCTTGGTGTCCTTGACGGCCTGGTGGAACGGGCCCTCGCAGCGCTCCAGCAGATCGGCGGTGAGCTGCTGGAACTGGGCGCGGGTGAGCTTCTCGTCCAGGTGGAGAGCGCCTTCGGCGGAGGCCGTGATGTAGGGCAGGTTGATCGTCGTCTCCGTGGCCGCCGACAGCTCGATCTTCGCCTTCTCCGCGGCCTCCCGGAGCCGCTGGGCTGCCATCTTGTCCTTGGACAGGTCGATGCCGTAGCCGTTCTTGAACTGCTTGACCAGGTGGTCGACGATCCGCTGGTCCCAGTCGTCACCGCCCAGGTGGGTGTCACCGGAGGTGGCCTTCACCTCCACCACGCCCTCGCCGATCTCCAGCAGCGACACGTCGAACGTGCCGCCGCCGAGGTCGAAGACCAGCACCGTCTGGTCGTTCTCCTTGTCCAGGCCGTACGCCAGGGCGGCGGAGGTCGGCTCGTTGATGATCCGCGCCACCTTCAGGCCCGCGATCTCACCTGCCTCCTTGGTAGCCGTGCGCTGGGAATCGTTGAAGTACGCGGGCACGGTGATCACCGCGTCCGTCACGTCCTCACCCAGGTAGGACTCGGCGTCGCGCTTCAGCTTCTGCAGCACCCGCGCCGAGATCTCCTGCGCGGTGTACCGCTTGCCGTTCACATCCCCTTTCTCCGGGAACCGCCAGCCGCTCTCGCCCATGTGCCGCTTCACCGAGCGGGCCGTGCGGTCCACATTGGTCACGGCCTGCCGCTTGGCGACCTCGCCGACCAGCACCTCGCCGCCCTTGCCGAAAGCCACCACCGACGGGGTGGTCCGGGCGCCCTCGGCGTTGGCGATGACGGCCGGCTCGCCGCCCTCCAGCACGCAGACCACCGAGTTCGTCGTTCCCAGGTCGATACCGACTGCGCGTGACATTGCCGGGCCTCCTCTCCTGCTATTCCTGCTATCCCTCCCGCCTTGCCTCAGCGGGAGGAATGAAACTTGAGCCTCATGGACTCAATGGTAAGTCGATGGCTGCGGCTGGAGGAAATCTGTAACGTGGAAGTGAGGTTTCAGCGAGCGGCGAGGTGAGGTCGCGGTGGTGGAGCTGCCCATTGATGACGCGGATGCCGCGCTGTACACGGTGGGGCAGGTCGCCGCGATGCTGCACGTCCAGGTGGCGTTCCTGCGGCGACTGGACGAGCTGGGCGCGGTCGTGCCCGTGCGCTCGTCGGGTGGCCAGCGGAGATACTCGCGCCGGGAGATCAACCGTGTCGCGGCCCTGGTGAAGCTGATCAGCGAGGGACTGACCCTGGAAGGCGCGCGCCGGGGACTCGATCTCCAGGTCCGGGTGGAGCAGCTGGAGGCCGACCTGGACCGGGCCCGCGGCCAGTGACGTCGAACGCCCGTCGCCTGGGCCCAACCCGGGCCGGCTGAGGTTCAAGCGGCGGCGAGGTCGGCGCGGCCGAACAGGAGCGCGTAACCGCGGGGCAGGTGGGCGAGGAGGCGGTCGGTGAGCCGCTCGCCGCCGAGGGATTCGAGGGCGGCCAGGACGGAGGAGACGTCCCAGCGGGCGCCGGTGAGGCTGGTCTCCAGGGCTCGGGCGACAGCTTCGACGAAGGCGGGCGCGGCGACGGGTTCGGGCAGGGGGATCTGCGAGGCGAAGACGGCGCGGGCCCTCTCAGGGAGCGCGGCGGCCAGCTCGCAGCGTTCCTCGCCGGTCAGCTGGGAGCCGAGAACGGCCAGGACCGCATCGAAGACGCGTTCGGCCTCCTCGTCACTCGGGTAGCGACCGAGGGTGCGGACCTGCTGGATCAGGCGGCGGTGCCGGGTCATCGCGATGGCCTTCCGGGACGGGCCGCCGCGGCGTGAGCGGCGGCACGAAAGCGGGTCAGGGTCAGTGGCCGGGTACAGGGCGGCCGAACAGGACGTCGTAGCCGGGCGGCAGCTGGAACAGGACACTCTCCATGAGGTCGTCGCCGGCGGCGTCGGCCACCGTGGACAGGACGGCGCCGATGTCCCACACGGCGGTCTTCTCGGTGGCGCCCTCGATCCAGGCGGCGGTGGCGCGCACGAACCGTTCGGGACTGAGCGGTTCAGCGGCCTGCAAGGGGTTCAACAGGATCAGGGCGAAGGTCTCGGGCAGACGGGCCGCGAGCTTCGCGCGCACGTCGCCGACCAAGTGGGCGCCGAGCAGGGCCAGCACGACGCGGGCCGCGCGGTCGGCATCCTGGGGCGTGTCGTACTCGCCGCGTTCCTGGACCTGGTCCAAGAACGCCTCCCATCGAAGAGTCACCGCGCATTCCTCCCTTCGTCCCGGCACGCTGCCGGGTACGGGCGTGCGGGAGCCGGTCAGGGGCTGGCGGCCAGACGGCGACTGAGGCTGGTGAGCTTGAGCAGCTTGGCCACGGGCCTGCCTACGCCGCGCAGAACGAGCCGCCCGCCGTACTGGTCGGCCAGATGGCGGGCCTGGACGAGGACGCCCAGACCCGAGCAGTCCATGAACGTCACCTCCGACAGGTCGAGCACCACCTCCCCGTGCGCCTCGAACGCGGCGCCCAGGCGGCAGCGAAGCCGCGGCGCGGTGGCGAGGTCGATCTCACCGCCGGCCCGTGCCGGCCGCCCATCGCACAGGGCATCGTCGGCCGGTACTGCCCGGGCCGGACCGGGGGATGCGGGGGTCTTCCGTGCCGCCCGCTCGGGGGGTGCGGGCGGCACGGAACGGCACAGGGACGCGGTCAGGCCTTGATCTCCTTGCGGCTTCCGCTGTGGCCGATGGCGATCTTGCGGGGCTTGGCCTTCTCGGCGACCGGGATCTTCAGGGTCAGCACGCCGGTGTCGTAGTCGGCGGTGATCCCCTCGGGGTCGAGTGTGTCGGAGAGCATGACCTGCCGGGAGAACACGCCGAGCGGGCGCTCGGACAGCTCCCACTTCACGTCCTCGCCCTCGTGGCGGGGGCGCCGTTCGGCCTTGACGGTCAGCATGTTCCGTTCGACATCGATGTCGATCGCGTCCGGGTCCACCCCGGGCAGGTCGAAGCAGATCACGTACTCGTCGCCGGCGCGGTAGGCGTCCAGCGGCATCGGGGTCGGCCGCGACCAGGTGCCGGTCGTGTTGAAGAACTGCTGGGTCAGCCGGTCCAGCTCGCGGAACGGGTCGGTGCGCATCAGCATCGCGAAACACCTCCACTGGTTGATGGGTGCCAGTGCGCTTCACCTGAATCCGTTCTAACATGTCATCCATCCGATGACAAGCACTGAAGTCGCCAAAGGAGTGACACCGATGCGAAAGCGGCCCGAAGCACCCGCGACCGGCGGCGGACCGCCGGCGGGCCCGACGTCCTTCCTCGCCGCCGCCGCAGCGCTCGCCGCCATGGACGAGGCCGTCCGTACCGCTCAGGACACCGAGACAACGACCCCTCCTACTGCTCAGGCCAGCCCCGAGCAGGCACTGGCCGCCTTGCTCCTGCTGCGCGAGCTGCGTACCGAGCTCGCCGGCTGGGAGGCCCCGCTGGTGGAGGCCGCCCGCGCTGCCGGCGCCACGTGGGCCGATCTCGCCCAGCCCATGGGCGTCGCCAGCCGCCAGGCCGCCGAGAACCGCTACCTGCGCCTCAAGCCCGCAACCGGCCCGGCCGCACCCACCGGCCTCGGACGGGTCAAGGCGGTCCGCGACCGGCGCGCCGCTGACCGCGCGGTCATCGCCTGGGCCCGCACCAACGCAGCCGACCTGCGCCAGCTCGCCGCCCAGGTCACCGCCCTGACCGACCTCGCCCCGGCCGCCCGCCCCGCGCTCGACCACCTCCACACCGCGCTCGGCGCCCCGGACGCCGCCGAACTCCTCCCACCCCTGGCCGCCGTCCGCCCCCACCTCGGCACCCGTCATCCCTGCCTCGCCCACCGCCTCGACGACCTCGCCCAGCACACCGATCGGCTGCGCCATGACAGCGACCACCGGCGAGCCTGACCCCCTGGCCGCCGCCGAGGAGCGCTGGCAACGGATCGAGGACCAGCTCGCGGCCGTCGGGCACCGGATGCGTACCGACAGCGACGCCGCCATCGCCTCGATCGAGGCCTGCCTCGCGCGCCTGGACGTCCTACGCGAAGCCCTCCGCACGTCCTGGGCGCAGGCCGAACAGAACATCGCGCCGCGGTCCGGGCCTGGCGCGGCGCATCACACCGCCGGGTACTGAGGGCGCCGTCTCGCCGACAACCGCGTAGGGCGAAACCCACCCGGGCCGAACCCCGACGGTGGCGCGAGCAACCACCGGCGCGGACGCATCCCGCGCGCCGGGCCTGCCAGGGAGCCGAGCACCCGGGGCTGCGTCCGCGCTGATCAGCTGATGATCTCCTTCTTCTCGCCGCTGCTCTTGATCTCGATCTTGCGTGGCTTGGCATGTTCGGCCACCGGGATGCGGATCGTGAGCACGCCGGCGTCGTAGTCGGCCTCGATCTTGTCGGCCGCGAGGGTGTCGCGTGACAGCGATGAGGCTCTCGCTGGAGCCCACCCATCAGCCCATATACCTGCATTTCGGGCATCTTGACAAGTGCTGGCCAAGGTTCTATCCAAGTGAATGAGGAGGTTTGCCGGGGTCGCCCGGGAGGTGTCCGCCATGACGGGATCGCGAGACCGACGCGATCACTACGCGGTCCTGGGAGTCGAACCCACAGCGTCCGCGAGTCAGGTCACTTCGGCCTATCGCGCCCTCGTCCGGCTGCTGCACCCCGACACCCGCCCCGTCGAACCGGGGTCGGCGGAGCGACTCGGCGCGGTAGTCGCCGCCTACGAGGTCCTGCACGATCCCGAGCTGCGGGCCGCCTTCGACGCCGAACGCGGTGCCGCTCGGCACCCGGCCGAGCGCGCCTCGGCCCCTCCCCCGACCGCGGGCCGACGGGTGTCCGTACGAGTCGTCCGGGAAACCGGTGGGGCGGGGCCTGTGCGCGCCGCGCCGACTCCCTTCGGCGGCGCGATGCCGCGAGGAACCGAACCGCTCGTTCGGGCGGGCCCGGTGCGGATCGCACCGCCGGGCGCGTCGGCGTGGGCGCGCGATGATCCCGGCGACCTCTGGGAGTGGATACTGCGCCGGCTGCGGGAGGTGGACCCATGGCTGTGAACGGCAACGACTTCCGAACCGCCGTCTCCCGGTGGGACGGCCACGCCACCGTCGCGGTCACGGGCGAGATCGACCTCGCCACCGCCGCCGAGCTGGAGAGCCGCGTCAAGGAGTGCCTGGCGCGCCGACCCAGGCGCGTCGACCTCGATTTCGCGCAGGTGAGGTTCTGCGACTGCTCGGGCGCGGACGCCCTGGAACGGCTCCATCGCCGGGCGCAGGAGGAAGGCGTCGTCCTGAAGGTCACGGATGTGCGGGCCCCGATCGTCGCCCGGCTGTTCGACCTTCTCGGCCTCACCGACCTGGTTGAACCCGGACAGGCTGACACCGGGCCGCGTACCGCAGCGCTGCCACGACCCGCACACCCGATCCAAGGCGCCGATAGCGCGAGCACGGACCGCTCCAGGACCACCCTCCCGGCCGCCGGTCAGACTCCCGGGACCGGCCCCGTGTAGACCAGCTCCGCAGCAGTGTGCTGCGCCTGGCGCAGATGGGTAGTGGCGCGTTCGATCGCCGCGATCGCGCAGCCCAGCTCGAAGGCGACGTCAGCCTGCTTCCGCACCGGAGTCGGCGGGTCCTCCAGAACCGCGAGATGCTGCGGGTCGATCGCGTTCAGGCCCGCCGCGAGCTGGTGCAGTGTGCGGGGAAGCTGCTCCAGCAGGCCCGCCAGCGCACCGATCGTGTGATGGACGTCCGTCGGATACGGATAGGCACTGGTCCGGTCGGTGCACTCGTTGAGGCGGCGGAGGCCGTGGTTGAACCATCCACGCAGGTGAGAGAGCGGATCACACGGCCCGACCCCGACCCGCTCGTCAAGGCCGGAAGCGCATCCCTGCGCCTGTGACGGCCACCAGCCACTTCTCCGTCACCCTCGAACAGACCGGGCCAGGCCATCGGCGCGCCCGTAGCATGGAGATGCACGCGAACGTACTTCGCGGAGTGGACACCGCCGATGGCAGATGGCAAAGGACCGCTTACCGTCCAGGATCTGCTGGACCGGACGCTGAGCCGCACTGTGAAGAGCCTTGGCGCGTCTGCGGGGGCCATCGTGCTCCTGGAGCCCGACGGCGAGGTCCTGACCCTGGAAGCGATCGCGGGAGTGCCGCCGGAGTTCCTCAGACCGCTGCGGCACGTACGCCTGACCACCGCGACCCCCGATCCCATCATCGAGGCGGTACGCGAACGTCACCTGGTGTGGGTGAGCTCCGGGGAAGACCTCGCGCGCCGCTATCCGAAAGTCGCCCTGCTCCTGCCGTACTCGCGCGCCAGCGCCGTCGCGCCGATCGCCAGCGGACGCGTGGTGTGGGGCGCCCTGGCCCTGATGATGTCCTCGAAACGGTCGTCCGAACTCACGGCCGGCGAGCGGCGCGCGATCACGTCGGCCGCCGACCGCATCGCCACGCTGCTCCAGCACGCCGCCGACACCGGGCAGCGCCTCCAGCCGGGATCCGACTCCGGACACCGGCCCCGTTTCGTCCCCCTCACAAGCCCGGCACGGGGTGACGCCGCGACGCAGTTCGCCACCCGGCTCCCCGAAGGCGGATGCTCCCTCGACCCACGCGGGAGGATCACCTTCGTCGAACCCACCGCGGCCGACCTGCTGGGCGAGAGCGTCCCGCACCTGCTGGGCGCCCGTCTGTGGGACGCGGTGCCGTGGCTGAACGATCCGATCTACCAGCACCACCACCGGGACGCGGTCATCAGCCAGCTGCCGACCTCGTTCACGGCGCTGCGGCCCCCCGACACCCACCTGCATTTCGAGCTCTACCCGGACCGCACCGGCCTGAGCGTGCGCATCAGCCCGACCTGCGGCAGACACTCCCCCAAGATGCCGCATGCGGGAAGCACCGAACCAATGACCGGATCCGCCCGACTGGAGGCCACCCACCACCTGGTCCACCTGGCCGGCGCGCTGACCGAAGCGGCGACCGTACGCGACGTGGTCGACCTGGTCGCCGACCACCTCCTGCTCTCCTTCCGCGCCCAGGCTTTCCTGCTGCTGGTCCCCGAGGCCGGCCGGATCCAGGTCATCGGCCATCGGGGCTTTCACCCCGAGTTCGTGGACCACCTCGACCACCATCCGCTGCCCTGGTACATCCCGTCCGTGCCGGGGTTGGCCACCGGGGTACCGTCGTTCTTCGCCTCCCGCGAGGAACGCCGCGCCGCCTGTCCGGCAGACGCCGACATCGACGACGGCATGGCCGCATGGGCTCTGCTGCCCCTCATCGCCTCCGGGCACCCCATCGGCATCTGTGTGCTCGGCTACGAACGCCCACACTCCTTCACCCCGGACGAGCGCACCATCCTCATCACCCTCGCTGCCCTGATCGCCCAGGCCCTGGACCGGGCACGGCAGTACGACGCCGAACACCAGCTCGCCCATGGACTCCAGGACCGCCTGCTACCCCAAACCCTCCCGGCGATCCCCGGCCTGGACGTGGCCGCCCGCTACCTACCCGCCAGCCACGGCATGGACATCGGCGGCGACTTCTACGACCTCATCCGCCTGACAACCACCGAAGCCGCCGCCGTCATCGGCGACGTACAAGGCCACAACGTCAGCGCCGCGGGACTGATGGGCCAGGTCCGAACCGCCGTCCACGCCTACGCCATCGCCGGCGCCACCCCCGGCGAAGTCCTCGCCCGCACCAACCGGCTGCTCACCGACCTCGACCCCGACCTGCTCACCAGCTGCCTGTACGCGCACCTCGACCTCTCCCACCACAGCGCCCACCTGGCCACCGCCGGACACCACCCACCCTTCCTCCGCCACCCCGACACGCGCACCCACATCGTCCCCCTGCTGCCAGGGCCCCTGCTGGGCGTCGATCCCGCAGCGGCCTACCCCACCACCGAGGTCGCCCTGCCGCCCGGTACCGTGCTCGCCCTCTACACCGACGGACTCATCGAGGCCCCCGGTACCGACCTCGACACCAACATCGCCAAACTCACCGCCACGCTCTCGCAGGCCGGAGACCTCCTGGACGCCATCGCAGTCGCCCTGCTCGACCAGGCCACGCCCTCGGGCAGTCACGCCGACGACACCGCCCTCCTTCTCCTGCGCACCAACTACACCCTGCACGACACCGACCTGATCGCCAGCTGACCAGCCGGCATGGATGCCTCCCCTTTTCACAGCTGCGGGAACGGCCAACCTACTGACTGGATGTACCCGCAGGTCAACGGACTGTGTCGGTTGACCAGTTTCGGGAATAACTTGCAGCGCAGAGGCGAAGAGCGTTCTTCGGGGGCCTATCTGGCAGCCGCCCCGGAATGCGCGGATCCGGGGCTGTGTGCGCCAGTCGGCGCGGGCCTCGGTGACCCGGTCGATCCGCTCGGTGACGAGCTGGCATGCGTTGCGCCTGGTCCGGCCCTCTGGCGGCCTGCTGGAGCCTGCGCAGGTGACCTCAGGAGGAGCCCGGACGGTGAGCGGGCGGCGGCGCCGCTGCCGGAGGACCTGGCATACCTGATCTTCACCTCGGGCTCCACCGGCCGACCAAAGCCGGTCGCGGTCACGCACCGCTCGCTCGCCCACCACGCCCGGACCATCGCCGGGGTCTTCGGACTGAGCGCGGCCGACCGGGTGCTGCAGTTCACCAACCCGACCTTCGACGTCTTCGGCGAGGAGGTCTACCCGATCCGGCTCGCGGACAGCGCTCAGGCTCAGCCACCTGGGCCGCCCGGTCACCGAAGGGAGGCCGACAATTCGAGCTCGGCTGCACTCAGGGCGAGGGCCGCGGCCGACCGGACGTCAACCGTTTGAGCCCTTGCCGTCGGCCTCCATACGGGCCAGCTGGGCATCGAGAACCGCATATTCGGCTTCTTCGATGGCGGCCAACGCGAATTCGACCGCAGCGATCGCATCCGCCTCTGCCCGGTCGGCCACGCGGCCAGCCCGAGCCGCATCATGCTCCTGCTTGCGGGCCTGGATGTCACTGCTCACCTTGGCCGTGTGGTCGCGCCAGTTCTGTTGCATCTCGGCCCACCACTGCGACATCTTCGCTTCGGCGCCGCGTGCCGTCTCCTGCAGCTTGGCGGCCTGGGCCTGGGCATCCTCGCGAGCCCTTTCGACCTCGGCCCGCAATTGTTCGCGGCTAGCCGCTGCGGCCTGGGACGCGTGATCTTCGGCGACCTTGGCCCGCTCGGCGAGGGTGGTAAGGGCATCTGACAGGGCCATTGGTCTTCTCCTTCCCTGGGCCCCCCAAACCACGATCTCTCCCGCCTCTTCGCTCAGCAACTTCGGTGGGAAAGGCGAGTGCGGCTAGCTGGACGGCCGGCGAAGCCCTGTGGCAGGGCGATGTCGCGCAGGAACACGTCGTTCGACGCGGGAAGCAGATGCAGCCGCTCGCCGTCCAGGGCAACCAGCAGACTCTCTCCGGTGCCCGGAGTGTTGGAGGCCTTTGCGCGGGCGCCAGAGCTGGTCGTGGGCAGCGTTGTGGTCGGTCAGAGTCGGATGGGGAGGTGGCGGGGTCCGCGGAGCATGGCGGCGTGCCGGTAGGGGGGTGGGTCCTGGAGGAGGGTTGCGCTGGTGAGGCGGGGGATCAGCGCGCCGAGCGCGGCCTGGGCTTCGATACGGGCGAGTGGTGCGCCGTAGCACAGGTGGACGCCGCTGCCGAAGCCGAAGTGCTGGTTGTCCGGGCGGGTGGGGTCGAACCGGTCGGGATCGTGGAACCGCTTGGGGTCGCGGTTGCCGGAGGCCAGCGCGAGCACGACGGAGGTGCCCTTGGGGAGGGTGGTGCCGGCGATGTCCACGTCGGCGAGGGGGATGCGTTGGCGCATGTGGACCGGGGGCTCGTAGCGCAGCAGTTCCTCCACCGCGGCCGGTAGCAGGTCGGGTTCGCGGCGCAGCCGGTCCAGGTGGTCGGGGTGGCGTAGCAGGGTGAGGACTCCGTTGGTGATGAGGTTGACGGTGGTTTCGTGTCCGGCGATGAGGAGGAGTACGGCGGTTTCCGCGAGTTCCTCGTGGGTGAGGCGCATGGCCGGGTCGGGTTCGTTGATGTAGGCGGAGAGCATGTCGCCGGTGGGATGGTCGCGGCGTTGTTCGGCGAGGTTCACCAGGTACTGGCCCATCTCGATCCGTGCCTGCTCGCCGGCCCGGTCCCGCTCGGCGGAGGACTCCTCGTCGGGTCTGACGTCGGCGGAGGCGACGATCGCGTCGGACCATTGCCGGAACCGTGGTTCGTCCTCCTGGGGGACGCCGAGCAGTCGGCAGATGACGGTGACGGGCAGTGGGTAGGCGAAGTCGTCGACGATGTCGATCTGGGTGCGGTCCTGGAGGTTCTGGAGCAGTTCCTCGGTGAGTTCGGTGATCTGGCCGCGCATGGCGTCGACGCGGCCGGGGCTGTGCGGCGGGCCGAACGGCCGCATGGCCAGGCTGCGCAGTCTGTGGTGCTCGGGGTCGTCGAGCCGTAGGAACGGCGGGTTCGGCGCCCCCTCGGGCGGGGTGGCGAGGCTGCGGGGATCGGCGCTGATGCGTGGGTCGTGGAGGAGCGCGGCGATCTCGTGGTAGGTGCCGATCAGGTAGCTGCCGTCCGCCTGCCGCACGACGGGACCGGCTTCGCGCAGTTCCGTGTAGAGCGGGTAGGGGTTGGGGCGGTTGGCGTAGTCGGTGATCCGTTCCAGGAGGGTGTCGGCGGCGGCCATGGGGTGGGGCTCCTCGTGGTTGGGCGGGGTGTGGGTCAGGTGGGCTGGACCACGGTCAGTCGGCGGTCGGGCAGGTGGCCGGTGAGCGCGACGGTGGGGCCGTGGGAGAGACCCTTCGGATCGGGCACGTCGGAGGGGAGCGGGATATCGGCCGCGAGGGGGCGGTCGGACGCGCCGGGCGCGGGTGGGAAGGGGGCGGCGGTCTCGATCAGGTGCGTGTAGTAGTCGAGTGACTTGGCCATGTCGACGGTGACCGCGGCGGTGACCCGACCCTGGTAGCCGTAGACCATCGCCAGGCGACGCTCCTCCAGCGTGCCTTGGGCGATGACCACGTGATCGGAGAAGGTGGGCACGCCCACGGACTTGATGTTGAGCCCGAACTGGGTCGACCAGAACGTCGGGAGGGCGAGGTGCGGGCGGCGCAGGGGTCCGGGATTGACCATGTTGTGGGCGGCCACCTCGGCCTGCGCGACCGCGTTGCCCCAGTGTTCCAGGGAGAGCATCTGGTAGCCGAACAGTGGGTGGGGGAAGCGGGAGACGTCACCGGCCACGAAGACGTCGTCGGTGACGATGCCGTACATGTCGAAGGCCCGGCACCCGGCGTCGCAGGCGATCCCGCGCGGGCCTGCCGCCAGTCCGGAGTCCGCCAGCCATTCGACGTTGCGGACCGCCCCCAGGGCCGCGACGCACACGTCCGCCTCCACACGGCTGCCGTCGGACAGGTCCGCACCGGTGAACCGGCCGTTCCCGTCGCCCCGCAGGGCGGTGACGGTCACCCCGCAGCGCAGGTCCACCCCGTTGTTGCGCTGCATGGCGGCCGCGAGCTTCGACAGGGTGCCGCCGAGCGCGCCCACCAGGGGGGCGGGGCCGCGTTCGGTGACCGTGACGTCGAGACCGCGTTCCCGGCAGGCCGAGGCGATCTCCGAGCCGGTGAAGCCCCCGCCGATCACCAGCACCCGCCGCGGCCCCGCGGCCAGCCGCTCGGCCAGCCCGGCGGCGTCCTCGCGGGTACGCAGCGTGAACACTCCGTCCAGGGCGGCCTCCTCCGCCTTGGGCCAGGGCCTGGCCCGGGTGCCGGTGGCGATCAGCAGCCGGTCGAACGGCAGCGATTCGCCGTCGGCCATCACCACCCGTTTGCCGAAAGGGTCCAGGCCGGTGGCGCGGACCCCGAGCCGCCAGTCGGCGTCCGGGTCCCGGCGCATCGGCAGAGCGGTGGAGTCCGCCGCGACCTGGCCGAGCAGGACCTGCTTGGACAGCGGCGGCCGGTCGTAGGGCGGATGGGGCTCGTCCCCGACCACGGTCAGTGAGCCGGTGAAGCCCTCCTCGCGCAGCGCCTCGGCGGCCCGCAACCCGGCCAGCGACGCGCCGACGATGACGATCCGGCCTTCTCGAAGGTCAGCGGCCACCGGGGCTCACCTCCTTGCCGAGGAGGATGGCCTGGACCGGGCACGCCGCCGCGGCCTGGCGCACGCGACCCAGCTGGTCGTCGGGAACGGCCGGGGCGTACAGCAGCCCCTCCTCCCCGTGCAGCTGGAACACCTCCGGCGCGAGGAACACGCACTGCGCATAGCCCTGGCAGCGTGTGAGGTCCACAACGATCTGCATCCCACTACTCCCTCCGTCACCCCCTCCGTTCCAGAGTGGGGGATGGACCGGACCTCCGCATGGCTACGGGTCATCCCCGGCGAGAAGGGCCGGGGAGCGGAGAGCCGTCGACCATCGGCACCTGCTCCCCGGCGTTGGCGACCACGGACGCCCTCGCCGTGAGGTACGAGCAGCCATCAGGCCGATGACCTGTCGTCTCCGCGATCAGGTGCATGAGACTGTTGTGGCGGTCGTGGCCGTCGGCGCCGTCCTCGTCGAACCCGTAGTCGCCGCACGCGAGGGAGCGGAAGCCCAGATACTGGTCGACCGGCGAGGCCACGGCGTAACCGCTGCTTGGATCCATGGGTGGCGTCCTCCTCGCGACGTTTCACCGCGCCACACACCCGCTGTTACCTACGGCCGCGACCGCGCGGCCCCCTCAGCAGCTCGGTCGCCCCCCCGCCGGCGCCGCGGACCTCAACGTGTCGACGGGCCGGGCTCTGGGTTCCGCCCCTGTGCCTGGATCCGGTGATGGCGGCGGTGTTGACGATGTCCTGGACGAGGGCACCGCGTGACAGGTCGTTGACCGGTCTGCGCAGTCCTTGCAGCACCGGTCCGATGGCGATCGCGCTTGCCGAGCGCTGGACGGCTTTGTAGGTGTTGTTGCCCGTGTCCAGGTCCGGGAATGTGAGCACGGTGGCGTGGCGACTCCAGGCCCGAGGTCGTCCGGCGCGGGGACGGGATCTGCGAATAATGGCGGTGTTCGCCGCGGCCCGGCGCCCCGATGCGGGCCCGAGCAGTACGCGAGGCGATGGACGTGGAGCTCACGCCCAGCAACATCAACAACGCCCGGCTGAAGCTCAAGCGGCTGGTCGAGCGCGGGATCCTGGTCGAGACCGAGCGGGGGTTGTTCACCCGGCCCCGGCCATAGCCTTGCGAGCCCGCGACCAGGTCACGACCCTTGAGTTGGCGTGGCGGTCGTGTGTCAACGGTCAAGCAGATTGCCGGCGCTGCGGCCGGCGCCTGTGGGCGGCGGCAGCCGGTCGGCACCGGCCGAGAAGTGCTCGGCGGGACGACGGGGGGATGAACGCGGCCCCGTCGAAGGGTGGGCCGACCGGCTGCGTGCGGCTACTTGAGCGGCGTGCCGCCCGAGTTGTGGTACGCGATCGTCTTGTTGATCAGGTTTCCGCCGTCGGTCTCGGCCGTGGTCTGTTCCTGCTGCCCCGCGCCGAACAGCAGACCGGCGATGTGCGCGTTCGCCACCTGGTCCATGTGCGCGAAGAACCAGTCCACCTTGTCGTCCTTGTAGTGGTTGAGGGTGTTGTTCTGCGCCATGTTGCCCACGGGGATCTGCCACAGGACCACCGGCTTGCCCACGGACTCGGCCATCGTCTTGTAGAACGACAGTTGGGCGGCGGCCTTCTGGTCGGTCCAGAATTTGTCGAGGCCGCCGTGGGCGGGCTGCGCGTACCAGCCCGCGTCGCGGTCCGACACGTCGGTGGCCAGGAAGTCGGCGTTCTGTGCGCCGAGGTGGGCGTAGTCCTTGACGCACTGCGGGGTGTTCTGCTGCCAGTCGAAGCAGGACAGGTGCATTCCCACGGCGGTGTTCGGAGCGTACTTGTGCGCCATGTCGATCAGGCAGCGGGCGAGTCCGGCGGCGCTGTTCTCCTGCGATCCGCAGTCCGTCGGGTCCGCGGCCGTGACCTGCGCGGCGACCTGGTGCGGGTCGCCGAGCGACCGGACGTAGCCCCAGAAGTCGGGCTCGAGGTCGATCATGTCGTGCGAGGTGCCGATCTTCTGGAGGAAGAAGCGGTAGTCGTTCAGGTACCGGGTGAGCAGGTCGGCCCTGTTGATGGCCTTGACCTCGCCCGGACCGTCGCCCTGGCCCGCCGCGTCGCCGAGGTCCCGCAGCGAGTACCAGGTCCAGAGGAACTTCTGCGGGCGCGGCTTGCCCTGGTAGGTCTCCTGAGCCGCCTTGGCGTCCCGCCAGGTCACGTACGTGCCGGGCGCCGTGGTGCTGCCGTTCCAGCAGCCCCACCAGCCCGTCCACGCGTCCTGGCAGCGGGCCGCCGTGTAGTAGTCCGACGAGGGTGCGGGCTGGCTGTGCACATAGGCGTACTGCACGTCGAACGGCGCGGCGTTCGCCGAGGCGTCGGACATCGAGCCGCCGATGAGCACCGTGTTGCTGCCCGTGAAGCTCTTCGCCGAGCTGCCGCCGGAGCTCCCCGCGTTCCCGTTGCCGCTGCCGCTGCCGTTCCCGCTGCCGCTGCCGTTGCCGTTGCCGCTACCGCTACCGCTACCGACCGGGACGAGCTGCCACTGCTGCTGGGCGCCGGCCCAGTCGTGGTACTGGGCGATGTGGCTCCCGTCGACCTTGGAGCCGCCCGGGACCTCGACGGCCTTGCCGCTGAAGCGGTTGATCAGACGCACGTAGCCGTCCGACGACTTCTCCACGTGGAACTGCTGGTTGGCGCCGTTCAAGTCGCGCCACTGCACCAGCTCGGCGCCCTCGGTCTTCGACCAGCCGTAGTCGTCCAGCACCTTGCCGGAGTACCGGTTCTGCAGCCGGTAGTTCCCGTCACCCGAGTCGAGGAACTTCCACTGCTGGTTCGCATCGCCGGTGCGGCTCCACTGCACCACCGCAGCGCCGTCGTACGCGCCGTAGCCGAAGTCGTCCAGCGCCTTGCCGGTGCTGCGGTTGACCAGCACGTACCAGGCGTTCGTGTCCACGGTGGTGCCCGCCGAGGCCGTGTTGACCACAACCACGGAGCCGCCCACGACCGCCAGGCCGACGGCCGCCCAGAAACCCCGGCGCTGGTACAACCGACGGCGACGATGCGTCTGCCGCTGCCCCGGAACGGCCGAGCGGAACGACGCGCGACCACGGCGGGCTCGGCCGCCGGGCGATGCCTCCGGCGACGTGGATGGGCGAGAGAACATGGCGATGCTCACTTTCAGCCGTTGCCTCTGACCGGACCGCCTGTCCGGACATCACCTGGTTGTCACCGCTCCGGGAAAGGTTGCCCCGGACCGCGAAGATTCTTTTCGGGCACCGCGCGCTGGCTGGCGATCACGTCGTCGGGCGGGGGCGGCGGCCGGGGCGAAACGCAGCCGACGGCCAGTCAGCCGGTCGCCGGTGGTGGGGTAGACGGTGGGTGTCGGGAGCCGTTCGGCCCGTCGTCCGGCGCGGCACCGGCCGCACGGCCGGGAGTTCCGCTGCGGGCCAGGGCGGCGTGCGAGGCGATCGATGGTCGAACCCAGCAGGGGTTGCTCACCCAGCCGCGACCATAGGAGGCCGGCGAGTTCGCGACCAACCCACCCACCCCAACTGAAGCCGCGAAACGGACGCCACGTCACTTACCGCGCTCTGATTGTTGAAGGTTCGTCGGCGCCCAGGAGGCGGCCGGTGGCTTACGCTCGCGTCTCGCGTGTCACCGAGGATCGGGGGTCGTCGGGAAGGCGACGCTCGGCGTGGAGCATGCGCAGGGCGTCGGTGATGCGCTCCTCGTCCTCGGGTGTGCCGAGGCTGCCCATGTACGGGGGCAGCAGCAGGCTCAGGGCTTCGAGGTCCGTTCGCATGCAGAGCGTGGTGGGGAGTTCACGGACCGGGTCTTCGTGCTGCTGCGGTGCGGGCCGGGCGGTGACATGCAGCCCTGCAGCGATGCGGTAGCGGAGCCATTGCTGGTGGGAGCCGGCTGGGACGTCGTTGATGTCGGCGCCCGCAGAGCGCAGCTGCGAAGACGACGTCCACCTCGACAAGCGCTTCATGTTCATCCGCTGGACGCTGGCAGCCGTCGACAACAACGAACTCGTCTTCACCGAGCCCAAGACCCGCTCCAGCCGCAATTGGGTCGCCCTCTCGGACCGCGCGACCGCCGCGATCGCCAACCGCATCACCCCCGACACCTTCCGTGGCCCCAACACCACCCCCGGGCACGGCCTCGTCTTCCACCGCCACGGCCGCCCGCTCCACCCCGGCTACGTCCTCAAGCGCTTCCACCGCCTCTGCCGCGAAGCCGACGTCCCCGTCATCAACCTCCACGACCTGCGCCACCTCGCCTGTGCCCTGGCACAGCGTGTCCCCCGGTTTCGTGCCGACGGGCATCTTCGCCAAGGGTTCCGGAGCCGACGCATCGGCTGCTGACGCCACGGCCACGTCAGTGGCCGAAGCGTTCAAGCCACTGCTGGACTCCAGCCAACCGCTCCCCGGCACCGTCCTCACCGACGACATCGCCGCGGCAGTACTGTGGCTCGCCGGAGACGCCAGCCGCCTGGTGACCGGGCAGGATCTCGCAGTCGACGGTGGTATGACGGCCGGACGCCCCGCCGCGGCTTCCCGGGCCGAACGGACCCGCATGCGCGACCTTCTCTCCCCCTGACCTTGAGGGAGCGCATCCGACCAGCCCCGATCGTCCGTCGCAGCCGCCACCATTGGCACCACGATCTGCCTCGGCCGGGCTGCCGATACCCCCGCGGCCACGGTGATCGGGCACGCAACGTCTACGTCGAGGACATAGACCGAGTGCGCGTTCTTCCGCAACATCATTGAATGCAAGTTCACCGGCACCGAACACAGACTGGCCATCGAGCGGTACCTCCGCGCAGGGCCGTTGCAAAGTCCGGTGATCTTGTGAGTGTGCCTGGTCAGGCGATGCCGAGGAGGTCGAGCGGGCGGGTGAAGGGCTCGTAGGAGGCGTGCCGGAGGCCGGCGGCAATGTTGCGGTGTCCGCGCTGCCGCAGCGTGTTGATCGCCAGTTGCGGAGGGTTGCCATGTTCTCGGGGCCGTGGCCGGTGTGGATCTTCGAGGCGTCCTCGGCGAAGGTGGTGTCGCGGACGAAGTGCAGCCGGTTTTCGATGGTCCACTGCGATCTGGCGAGTTGGCCGAGTCGCTGGGGCGAGGCCTGGTGTGAGGTCAGGTCTGTGATCGCGTAGATGGTCTGGCGGCTGACGGTGCCGGTCTTGAGGTCGGCGCGGTAGCGCAGGATGCGTGCGGCCTGGACGGCGTGGGGGAGGTCCAGGCCGAGGTCGGTGACGGTGAGGGCTCTGGTCACGCGGGTCTCCTTGCGGCCGTGGCCGGTCTCGCGGTCGTAGTGGCGCGCGGTGACCTCCTTCCACGGCAACGTCCGGAGCCTGCGATGTAGTTCGGGCTGGTTTCCCTTGACCACCAGCGCCACCTCTCCCCAGTTACTGCCAGCGACGGGAACCTGATGATCATTCAGAGGCGGTCTTCGCGAGCGCCCGTCAGTCCCGGTGGCCACGGCGCAGGCCAGCGTGCCGGATTGGCTCGTGCGGGCGGATCACGGTCGCTTACCCATCGGCTACGGATCGTGATCTTCCGGGCGGTGTGTCGTCTGGAGCGTGTCCTGCCCGACTGGCCTCGCCGTGCCTCGCGCACTGCCCCGCACGCTCTGCCAACACGCCCGACCACCCGGCGAATCTTGGACCCGGAATCACCAAGTCCAAGAAGGAGACACCCGTGGCGCAGCGTACGAGCAGGGGCCGGGTCTATCGGTGCGGTTGCCAGGACGAGAACCGGAAGCAGTCGGCCCGTGGCGTCCGCAGCTGATTGCGGACGTCAAGCACGGCAAGTGGACCTATGCCGTCGACCTCGCTCCGGAGGACGGCCGGCGTCGCACCCGCTGACGGGGTGGCTTCGCCAGCCGCGCCGAAGCCGCTCGCGAGATGACTCGAGTTCTGGACGGCGAGCTGCGCGGTGTCTACGAGGACCGCCGCACCACCGTTGCCGACTACCTGCGCGAATGGCTCGCCGCGAAGAAGTTGGAACTTGCACCGAACACCTACGCCGGCTACGAGGCGTGCGTCGAGCGGGACCTGATCCCCGCCTTCGGCCGCTACCTACTGCTGGACCTGCGTCCCAAGCACATCGACGCGTAGATCACCGCCCAGCAGAAGGCCGGTCGGGGCCGAGTCACCGTATACCGGGCCGTCTCGACCCTGCGCAATGCCTTGAACGCTGCTGTCCGCTCGTGGCGGCTGCGCTACAACCCCGCCAAGCGCTCCGTCCCGCCCAGGCCCCGCTCCGAAGAGCGCACCTGCTGGACACTACCGTGCCGCGAACGCTCCGACCTTGAAGTCGGTGCCGCAGACGCTGAAGACGCCGCCCGGCGAGCCGTTCGCCTTCATCACGTTCACCGTGGTGCCCACGTCCTTGGGCAGCGCGACCTTGACGTGGGACGCCTGCACCGGGCAGGTGTAACGGGCCGACGTGGTGCCCTTGCTGTTCACGTCGTTGTACAGCACGTCCGCCACCACCGCGGCGCCCGCCGGGACGTCGACCGCGTCCGAGCCGTCCTTGGAGTTGTCCCCCGAGACCGGGCTCGCCTTGCCCTGGTCGTCGTCGGCGACCACGGTCGTCGGGCCGACGATGGTGCAGGGGGCACCCGAGCTGTTGGTGATCTTGAGGGTCGCGGCGGCGGGCTGCGCGTCACTGGCGTGGCCCGAGGACTGGAGGAACGTCACCGAGGTGTTCTTGGTCGTGCAGGCCGCGGTGACGCCGCCCCCGCCAGTGCCGGAGGACGAGCTGCCACCACCGCTCGTGCTCGTCCTGCCCCCGGACGGCGCCGAGGCCGAGCCCGCGGCCGGCGCCGAGGCCGAGTGCGCGGCCGGCGCCGAGGCCGGGGCCGAGGTTGCACCCGACGGGGCGGCTGATGATGCGCTGGTGCCGACGGCGCTGTCCTGCGTGCCGCTGCCGTCGTTGCAGGCGGTCAGGGACAGGGCGAGCGTCGCGACGGCGCCGACGGCGAGCAGGGCGGGACGGGTGGTGGTGCGCATGGCTGGTTCCCCCGGTTCTCGTTCGTGGGTCGCGATCCTGCACGAGGTCGTTTCCCCTTACACGAACTAGGGTGTTGCGGCGCGCTGACAGATCACTAACGAGCGCGGCGGCGGCGCTAACGCCCGGCTAACGCTCCCGGATCCTGGCGTGTGCCGCCGCGTGCCGACGCCGCAGTTCGGGCAGTTCGTCCTGGTCGGCGATGCGCAGCAGGGCATCGAGCGCGGTGACGGCGCCCGCGTCGTAGCCGGTCTGCTCGGCCTCAAGCGCGGCCTGCGCGAGGCAGCGCCGCCCGGCCACGGTGTCGCCGAGCCCGGCCAGCGCCTCGCCCTGCCAGGTACGCAGGAGCACGCGCCGGGCGACCGCCTCGTGCTCGGGGCCGAGGCCGAGCGCCACCTCGGCCGCCTCGTACGCCTGCCGGTGGCGGCCCGCGCCGAGGTGGATGCGGGCCAGGTGCTGGAGCGCGAGCATCCGGGTGTGCGCGTCGTCGGCCTCGGTGGCGAGGGCGAGGGCTCGGGTGCAGGCCGTTTCGGCGGCGCCGGGTTCGTCGTCGGGGAGGGCCGCGGCGAGGTTGACCAGGGCGGTGGCCTCGCCGAGTACGTCGCCTGCGCGGGCCGCAAGTTCGGGCGCGACGCGCAGGTGCCGGACGGCCTCGGCGGTGCGGCCCTCCTCGGCGAGCACCCAGCCGAGCAGGGTCAGGACGCGGGCCTCTGCATAGGGGTCGGCGCAGGCGCGGGCGTCGGCGAGGGCGGCCTCCAGGGTGGGCGCCCAGTCGGCGAGGACCCGCCAGACCACGAGCGGCCACTGGGTCACGGCGATCCGCCAGGCCCGCTCGGGCCGGTCCTCGGCGCGGGCCGCAGCGGCGATCAGGGCGAGGTCGTCGCGTTCGGCGGCGAACCAGCCGAGCGCCTCCTCGCGGCTGGTGAAGTCCCGTACTGCGGGCGGCTGTTGAAAGTCATGAGGCTGCATGAAGGCGGGCTCCCCGCCCGGTTCCGCGGCCTCGGACGCGGACAGCGCGGTCGCCACGCAGTGGTCGTACAGGCGCAGCCGGGCCGCGGTGCGGGCGGCCGGGTCATGGCTCTGGCCACGCGCGTAGAGCCGGACCAGATCGTGCAGGACGTAGCAGCCGGGGGCGGTCTCGGTGAGCAGGTGGGCGGCGACCAGGCAGTCGAGGGCGCGGGCCGCATCCGGCGGGGTCGTGCCGGCGAGCGCGGCGGCGCTGAACCGGTCGACGTGTGTGCCCGGGTGATGGCCGAGCGCGGTGAACAGCTGCGCTGCGTCGGCGGGGAGGTGGGCGGTGGTGAGCCGCAGCGCGGAGGCGACGCCGATGTCCTCGACGGCGAGCAGCGCGAGCCGCTGGCGCTCGTCGGCGAGCCGGTCGGCGAGGGAGGCGAGGCCGAGGGCGGGGAGTTCCACGAGCCGAGCGGCGGCGACCCGCAGCGCGAGCGGCAGCCCACCGCACAACTCGGCTGTACGGCGGGCCGCTTGGGGCTCGGCGGCGGTGCGGCGCTCGCCGAGGAGACGGGTGAGCAGGGCCACGCTGTCGTCGGTGGCGAGGACGTCGAGGGCGAGGACGCGGGCGGCGTCGGAGGCGACGAGACCGGCGAGGCGGGCACGGCTGGTGACGACGGTGACGCAGCCGGGTCCCGTGGGCAGCAGCGGGCGCACCTGGGCGGAGGTACGGGCGTTGTCGAGGACGACGAGCAGACGCAGTTCGGCGGTGAGCGAGCGGAACAGGGCACCGGCGGCGTCCGCCGACTCGGGCATCCGGCGCGGTGGAACGTCGAGAGCGACGAGGAACTCCCGCAGCAGCTCGGCCGGTTCGGGGTCCGAGGTGTCGCTGAACCCGCGCAGATCGGCGTAGAGCGTCCCGTCGGGGAAGTCGGAGTGCCGGCCGGCCGCCCAGTGCACGGTCAGTGCGGTCTTGCCGACCCCGGCGGGCCCGGTGACCACGACGACCGGCCCGTCAGGTCCGGCCGCGGCCGCGGTCAGCGCGGCGCTCTCGGCGGTGCGGCCGTGGAATCCGCGCGGGGTACGAGGCAGCAGGTTGGGCCGGACCTGCACCGGGTCCGGGGCGGGTTGGGGTGTATCGGCCCGGACCGCGGGGACACTGTCGGGGCCGAGGGCGAGGGTGAAGGCGGCGGTCAGCTCGGCGCCCGGACGGACGCCGAGCTCGTCGGCGAGAACCTGGCGGGCGCGGTGGTAGGCGTCCAGGGCCTCCGAGGAACGCCCCGCGCGGTGCAGCGCCTCGACCAGCCGGGCGGCCAGCGGCTCGCGCAGCGGATGGGCCCCGGTCTCCGGCCGCAACAGCTGGACAGCGCGCTCGTGTTCACCACCCAGGACGTACGTGTCGGCGAGCAGCTCGACCGCGGCGAGCCGCGCCTCGTCCAAGGTGTGCGCGGCGGAGCGCAGCAGCGGCGACGGGTAGGCGCCGGCCAGCGCGGGGCCCTGCCACAGGGCGAGCGCCTCGGTGAGCAGCGCGGCCCTGTCACCGGGGTCGGTGGCGCGGCGGGCGAGCGCCACCAGACCCTCGAAGCGGTGGGCGTCGAGCAGCGTCTCCGGCAGTTCCAGGTGGTACGCGGCGCCGCGCGTGCTCAGCTCGACGCCGTACGCCGATGCGTCGACGGCCGCCAACAGTGCCCGCAGGCGCGAGACATGGCCTTGGATCACGGTACGGGCGTGCAGGGGCGGTTCGTCGTCCCACAGCGCCTCGGTGAGTGTGTCGACGGAGACCGCGACATTGGCCCGCAGCAACAGCATCGCGAGCAGGCTGCGCCGCTTGGCGGGCCCGAGCGGCAACGGCCCATCGCTCCCGCTGACCGACACGGGGCCGAGGACCTGGAACTCCATGGACGGAACCCCATCTTCCGAGGGCTACTGGGGATCGGGACGTCGAACCGTACGGATACCGCGCTGCTCCGTCACCGACCAGGTCGGGCCGGTCGGCGGCGGAGGCGATGGGACGAGGGAGCAGGGCTCGGCGGTGAGGGCGGTGGCTTTGACGGACCGGGCCAGGTGGCGCGGTCCATCTCGCCGGCGCGGCGATAGACGGCCGCTGACATCGGGTCAGGGGGTGCTGGTGAGCGCGGCCCAGAGGGTGTCGGCGGTGAGGGTGCGGGCCAGACCAGCGGCCCAGGTGGTCTCGTCGCCGTCCTCGTCGCGCCAGGACCACAGGCGGGTGGTGGCGAGGTGGAGCGGGTGGAGCTTGGTGATGCCGATGGCACCGTGCAACTGGTGGGCGATCCGGGCGATCTCGGCAGCCGAGGCGGATGCCTGGGTCTTCGCGCCGGCGATGGCGAACCGGGCGGCCGCAGTGCCAGCGTCCAGCGGGGCGGCGGCGGCCTGGACGGCGGCGCGGACCAGCGCGGCTTCCTCGATCAGCTTCGCTTCCTCCTGCTTGACGGCCTGGAAGCGGCTGAGCGGGCGGCCGAACTGGGTGCGCGCGGTGGTGTGCGCGACCGTCAGCTCGACACAGCGCTGGCCGGCTCCGGCGATCAGGGCCGCCCGGGCCAGGGCCGCCCGCAACTCGGCCTCCTCGAGGAGCTCGCGGGGAATCCGGCGGACCTGCGCGGCGGGGATCTCGACGCTGGCGAGGTGCAGGTCGTCGCGCGCTTCCTCGGCCAAGTTGGCGCCTGGGGCGAGGACTGCCTGGTCCGGGGTGAGGGTGAACAGGACCGGGCCGAAGGGGGCGTTGGCGAGCACCACCACGGCGGTCGCGGTGCGGGCCCAGGGGACGCGGCGCAGGGTCCCGGCGACCAGCAGGGTGTCGTCCTCGCCCGCGCTGCCGGCCGAGCCGACGGCCGAGGCGGCCGGGTGCGCGTGGCGGATCGTCAGCTGGGGGGCGATGGCGTAGGTGAGCGGGCCCTCGGGCACCGACAGGCCGGCACGGCGCAGCAGTGGGCGGGCGACCAGGGCGGTCTCGGCGAACGGGGCGGGGACGGTGCGGCGGCCGGCTTCATGGACGGCGGCGAGGAGTTCGGCGGTGCTGGCGTCCGGGGTGGGGAGGGGCACGGTCTGGGAGTCGGTGGTGTTGGTGACGGTGGCGATGGCGTCCGGGTCGGCGAAGAAGGCGGTGGTGTCGTAGTCGTCGGCGGGGATGGCGGGGGTGCTGGTGTCGATGGTGTGGGTGTTCATCAGTGCTGCTCCAGTCCACGAGTGATGATGCCGCGAAGGATTTCGTTGGTGCCGCCGCGCAGGGTGTAGCCGGGGCTGTGCAGCAGGGCGAAGGCGAGCAGTTCGGCGTGGCTGCCGGGGGTGGCGTGCGGGTCGGCCGGGGTGGGCAGGATGCTGCGGACGGAATCGACCAGCGCGCCCTCCAGGCGGGTGCCGAGGTCCTTGACCAGGGCGGCCTGGGTATCGAGCGAGGCGCCGGCGTCCAGTGCAGCGGCAACGCCGAGGGAGAGCTGGCGGATGCTGTGCAGGCGGGCGGTCAGGATGCCGACCTGGGTGAGCTGTTCGGCGGTCATGGCGCGCTGGTCGAGCTCGCGCAGCAGGGAGACCAGCAGGGGGAAGGTGGACAGGTAGCGCTCCGGCCCGCCGCGTTCGAAGGCGAGTTCGCCGGTGACCTGCTTCCAGCCGTCGCCCTGCTGTCCGAGGAGCATGGCCTCCGGGACGTGGACGCCCTCCAGGTGGAAGGCGTTGAAGCGGTGCTCTCCGCTCATCAGGTGGATCGGCTCGATCCGCACGCCCGGGGCGCGCAGGTCCACGATGAACTGGCTCAGGCCGGCGTGCTTGTCCTCGGCTTCCTCGGTGCGGGCCAGCACGATGGCGTAGTCGTTGGCGTGGGCGCCGCCGGTCCACATCTTGGTGCCGGTCAGCCGCCACCCGTCTGCGGTGCGTTCGGCGCAGGTGCGGACGGAGGCGAGGTCGGAGCCGCTGCTCTTCTCGCTCATCCCGATGGAGAAGAAGCACTTACCGGCGGCGATCCGGGGCAGGAAGAAGCGGCGCTGCTCCTCGGTGCCGTGCTGCAGGATGGACGGGCCGGCCTGCCGGTCCGATACCCAGTGCGCGCTGACCGGGGCGCCGGCGGCCAGGAGTTCCTCGATCACCACGTAGCGCTCCAGGAAACCGCGCCCGGCACCGCCGTACTCGGTGGGCAGCGCCATGCCGACCCAGCCGCGTTCGGCGAGGCGGCGGGTGAACGCGGGGTCCCAGCCGGCCAGCCAGGAGTCGGGGCGGCCGAGCACGGTACCCCGGGCGCGCTCCTCGTCGAGGAAGTCGCGTACATCGAGGCGCAGCTGCCGGGCCGATTCGGGCAGGACGGCCTCGGGAAATCCGAGCGGGGAAATTGTCGCCGTGGGCATGGTTCGCTCCGGAATGGTCGATGGGGATTCGGTCTCGGGAAATCCAGTGGATCGGGTCAGTTGGCGGAGTGCAGCAGCGCGGGGTCGAAGCCGGCCTGGCCGAGGACCTCGTCGGTGTGCTGGCCGATGGCCGGGCAGGGCCGCAGCGGCGGTTCGGGGTCGGCCGAGTAGCGGACCGGGCGACCGATGACCCGGTAGCGGCCCTCGGTGGGGTGGTCGGCCTCGTAGAGCAGGCCCCCCTCTCGGGCGTAGGCGGTGGTGGCGGCGGACTCCAGGTCGAGCACCGGGGCGGCGGCGATGCCGACCCGATCGCAGAATTCCTGCCATTGGGCGCTGGTGTGGTTCGGCGTCAGTTCCGCCATCAGCCGGTAGAGGTCGTCGGCGTGGTGGGCCCGGTCGGGGCCGGTCGCGAAGCGGGGGTCGTCGGCCAGTTCGGGACGGGCGACGAAGGCGGTGAAGTCCCGCCAGTTGCGGTCGCTCTGCGGCAGGATGCACATCCAGCCGTCGGCAGTGCGCTGGGCACGGCGCTCGGGGCTGAGCGAGCGGGTCGAGCCGAACGCGCCGTCGGGCTCCAGGCTGGCCGCGCCCAGGTGCTCGACCAGGTTGAAGGCGAGCATGGTGTCGACCATCGGGACCTCGATGTGCTGACCGGTGCCGCCGTGTTCCCGGTAGTGCAGCGCGGCCAGCACCGACTGGGCGATCTGCATGCCGCAGATCTTGTCGGCCAGCACGGTCGGCACGTAATGCGGCTGGCCGGAGACCTGGTGGTTGAGCCAGACCAGACCGCTGGTCGCCTGGATGATGTCGTCGTAGGCGGCGTGGGTGCCGTGGCTGCTGTCGCTGCGGAAGCCCTGTGCGTTGGCGTAGATCAGGCCGGGATTGACGGCCGCGACCTCGGCGTAGTCCAGGCGCAGCCGGGTCAGGGCCTGCGGGCGCAGGTTGGTGATGAAGACGTCGGCGGTCCGCAGCAGGGCGAGCAGGGCGTCGCGGCCGTGCGGGGCCTTGAGGTCGATGGCGACGCTGCGCTTGTTGCGGTTCAGGTTGAGCGCGGCGCCGCCCATACCGGGGTGGCGCAGCGGCGGGTAGTGGCGGGTCATGTCACCGGTCGGCGGCTCAACCTTGATCACGTCCGCGCCCAGGTCGCCGAGCTGCTGGGCGGCGTACGGGGCCATGATCACGCTGGCCAGTTCGACGACGCGGACTCCGGCGAGGAGTCCTCGCCCGGACGGACCGCTGGGCTCCTGGGTCATCTGCTGGTACCTCCTGAAATGTCGGGTGAAGGGCGGGCGGCCGGCGCCGCGTTGCCTCGTTCCGCAATCCAGGAAACCCGCGGGGAATCGGCACCGTCCAATACGAGTTGGGCGCCGGATCGATAGGGCGGAGGATATTCACGCGGCGCCGGCTCGGGTCATATGGGCGCGGATATCGGTGATTCGGGGAATCCGTATTGGACGGTGCGGCGCCGGACCGGCTGTTCTGGTGGAGGCCGCCCGACCGGGTCGGCCGCCGCGGCACACGCGGCTCGTCATCTCCGGAAGGAGAGTCGGACATGGCAATCGATCAGGCGCAGCGGACCAGTGCGGCGTACCGGGCCCTGGAGGGCCTGTACCGCGAGTTGGGGATCATGGCGGCGGACACGGGCGGCACCGTGAGGATCCAGGGGGCTGACCCGGTGACGCCTTCGGTGCACCGGATCGGCGACGCCGCGGCGGCTGCCCTGGTCGCCCTGGGCACCGAGGCCGCCGTGCTCCACCGGGAGCGCGGCGGCGCGGCGCAGGACGTGACCGTCTCGGTGACGGCGGCGGTGCGCCAGCTGATGGCGGTGTTCTTCACCCGGATGCGGGGCGTGCCGGTCCATCGCTTGCAGGAGGACCCCAACCTGCTCGGCAACAGTGACTTCTACCGGGCAGCCGACGGCCGGTTCGTCTACGTGCTCCTCTCCTACCCGCACCTGCGTGACACCGCCTGCCGGGTACTGGACTGCCCGCCGGACCGCGAGCGGATCGCCGCCGCCATCGCCCAGTGGGACGCGCTGGAACTGGAGGAGGCCATCTGCACCCGGGGCGGCACCGCGATCGCAGTGCGCACCCGGGAGGAATGGCAGCGGCATCCACAGGGGCGGCTGCTGCAGGACGGCCCACTGATCCGGATCGAGAAGATCGGGGAGAGCGCGCCGGAGCCGTTCTCGGCGTTCCCGCCGAAGCTGTCCGGCGCGGCGGACCGGGACCTGCCGCTGGCCGGGGTGCGGGTGTTGGACAACACCCATGTGATCGCCGGCCCGATCGGCGCGCGGATCGCCGCCGAACTGGGCGCCGACGTGCTGCACATGTCCTCGCCCGACCATCCGGACCCGACCGGGATGATCGTCGAGACCGGCATCGGCAAGCGGGCCGCCTTCTGCGACCTGCTCGACCCGGCCCAGGCCGCCGCCTTCCGGTCCGTGCTGGCCGGCACCGACCTCTACGTCTGCAACTACCTGGGTCTGGACGCCAAGGGCTTCGGCCCGGCGGCACTGGCCGAGCAGCGGCCCGGACTGGTCGTGCTGGACTTCCTCGGCTGGGGAACCGAAGGGCCGTGGGCGGCACGCGGCGGCTTCGACCAACTGGCCTCCGCCGCCACGGGTTTGGCAGCCGAGGAGGGCTCGTTCGACGCTCCCCGGCTGCCCCCGACCTACCTGCTGAACGACTACCTAGCCGCAGTGCTCGGGGCCGCGGGCGCGCTGGAAGCGCTGCGCCGCCGGGCCCGGGAGGGCGGCAGCTACCGGGTGCACGTCGACCTGGCGAAGGTCTGCATGTGGGTGCAGGACCTCGGGCTGCTCCAGCGCGCGGGCGTGGTCGAGCTGCCCGCCCCCGACCCGGCGCACGACCAGGCCGAACTGGTCACCGTGCGGGGACCGTTCGGAGAAGTGTGCTACCTGCCGACCCAGGTGCGCTACTCCACGCTGGCACCGCGCCTGTCCCGCACCGCCGAGCCGCTGGGCGCATCGGAGCTCATCTGGTGACCACAGTCCGGCGCGTTGGCGTCCCCCCGCGGGTGCACCGTTGCGGGGCCCTCGATCTCGGGGCGGTGGCGCTCCATCAGCTCCAGCAGGGTGGCGACGGCCGGATCGGCGTTCGGACGGCTCAGCGCCGCGACCGTGGTCACCAACCGGTCGCCGCCCTCGATCGCGACGAAGCGGATCATCGGGTGACCGAGCGCCGCGACCCGCTCCGGGACGAAGCAGACGCACACCCCGGCCGCGGTGTAGCCGAGCATACTGGTCAGGTCCTCGGCCTGGGCACGGGTGCGCAACTCGAAACCGGCCTTGCGACAGGCGTCCTCGATCAGCGCACCGATCCGGGGCATGGCCGGCTGCGCGGCGGTCACGAACTCCTCGTCCCGCAGCCGGGCAAGCGGAACCGAACCGGCCCCGGCGAGTGGATGGTCGCACGGGACGGCCAGCACGGTGCTCTCCTCGGCCGCCTCCCGCACCTCCAGACCCGCCAGGTCGGAGACCGGCAGCCGGACCAGCGCCAGGTCCGCCACCCCTTGCCGGACCTGCTCGCACAGCTCGGCGGACGACCGCTGACGGACATCCAACCGCACGCCCGGCAACTCCCGGGCGGCCACCGCGAGCACCCGGGGCAGGTGCCAGTACCCCAGGCTGCTCACGTAGCCGAGCCGAACCGTGCCCTCGACGCCCTTGGATATCCGACGGACCCGAGCCACCGCGGCCTCCTGCGCCTCCAGCATCCGCTTGGCGTCGGCCGCGAAGGCCGCCCCGGCCACCGTCAGCCGCACTCCCCTGCTGGTGCGCTCGAGCAACAGCACTCCAAGGCCGCGTTCCAGGCGCTGGATCGCCTGACTGAGTGGTGGCTGACTCATCGACAAGCGCCGGGCGGCATGCCCGAAATGCTGCTCCTCGGCGAGTACCACGAACTGCTCCAGCAGGCGAGGGGTGAGCTCCATGACCGTCAACCCTAGGGCGCGGTTCACACACCGAACAAGGACAGGGGACACGCGGGCGATCTTCTTCTCGTTGACCCGAACGCCGGCCTCCCGCAGTTCGGAGGTCACGCGCGGTGAGCCGTAGGAGGTGACCCCCGGAACGTGGGCTGCAGGCTGCCCCCGATCGAGCCCGCCGACCGTGAGAGGATCTCCGAACGGTTCGCCCGCCTCGACGACGCCCGCAGCCGCGACGACGGCGGGGCCGGCCTCGGCCTCCCGATCGCCCGCGACATCGCCGCCATCCACGGGGGCACTCTCGCCGTCATCGACACCCCTGGCGCGACGACCTTCCGAACGTGTCTACCCGCGCTGGTTGATCGACCTGGCAGGTGCGTCAACTCCGCTACTGAACCTGCAAGCATGATCTCGGAGCTGTTCGTCTGACAGCCGTCGGGCGGCTCCGCTACCCCTGTGACCGTGAGTGCGCACAGGGCGGCGGGTTGACCGACGCCGAGAGGGCCGCGTGGGAGCGGATCCGGCTGCAAGCCGTGGAACGCTTCGAGGGCGGGTAGAAGAACCGGGACCCGCGCTGGGCGCGGTGGCTTTGGCACGTGGTTCTCGGACGAGGTGGGCTTCGCCCGGTGCGAGCTGCAGGAGACCAAGCCGAGCAGCTCGCACCGGGCGGCCTCGGTTACTCCTCGTCGTCGCCGTCTCTGCCGGCGGCGTTCTCGGGAGACCAGCGGAGCGTCACATCGAAGCGGACGCCGGCGGAGCCGCCGGCCAGGATGACGCCGGCGCTCCCGTCGAGCTTGACGCCGAACTTGACCTCGATCTCATCGGGTCGGCGCGGTAGGGCGCGGAACGCGTCGATCACGTCGGATGCGGTGTTGACCACGGTATGCAGCGAGTCCCGCACCGTGGCGCCCGCTCTCTCGAGACTTCCCCGGCCGGCGGGCGCGACTCCTGTGCCGGGGCCCTCGGTCTCAACCACCAGTGTCCCGCCGGATGCGAGGGTGAATTCGGTACGTGTTGTCACTGGGCCTCCTGGCCTGGGGATCCGGACGCACAGACGGAGCTCTGCGTCGGCTGCGGATAGGCGTCGGCCTGGACTTTGTCCAGCCCGGTGAGAATCGCCGGCAGTTGGGTCGGGTCGTTCAGATAGTCGAGCACCGCGTGGTTGAACGCGGCCGCCATGGTGCTGGGCATGCTGTCCGAGGCGTCGAAGCACAGGGTGGCGGGCGAGGTCAGCAACTCGTCGATCCGGCGGGCGACGCTGTCGGTGGCGTAGCTGGACGCCATCTGCGTGGTGACGGTGCGGTTGGCCGAGAAGGCTGACTCCAACTGCCGGGCCGGCCAGATCTGCTGGGCCTGCGGGCTCGCCGGGAAGGCCATGAACTGCTCGGCCTCCGGCGAGTCGCGGAACATCGAGACGAGGTCGCCCGACACCTCGCAAGCGGGCGTCCGCATCGGCTGGAGATCGGGGAACGGGGCGAAGTCGTAGTCCTTTCCCGGGACGGGCTTGGACGGCGCCGCGGCGTCCGCGGTGACGAGGGCGCCGTGCTC
Organism: Kitasatospora sp. NPDC001660; assembly: GCF_053596725.1. NCBI lineage: Bacteria > Bacillati > Actinomycetota > Actinomycetes > Kitasatosporales > Streptomycetaceae > Kitasatospora > Kitasatospora sp. NPDC001660. The sequence goes on from NZ_JBSFGU010000057.1 coordinate 31,776, forward strand.
GAGGTAGCAGCCTGGCAGTGCGGTGAACAGCGGATGGGCCCCCTCGCCGTAGTTGGTCAGGAGCGCGGTCAGCCGGTCGCCATGGACCGCGCCCGGTGCGGTGACGGTCTGGCCCCAGGTCTCCCAGGCCGAGCTGACCTGCGGTGAGCTCCAGTTGAGCTTGCCGTCGACCCAGGACGTGTACGCGTCGGGACCCGACTGGTGCAGCAGGATGTCCTCGATCCAGTCGGTTCCCGGCCAGCCCGAGTTGGGCGGGTCAGCCACGGCCAGGCACCAGGGCGTCTCGCCCCGCTTGACTATCGACTGGCTGGCGCCGACCAAGCCGGCCCAGCTGTCGGGTGGCTGGGTGCCGAGCCGCTGGGGGCCGTACCAGATGAGGCTCTTGACGGAGGCTTTGACCACGACGGCGTACGGATCGCTGGTGCCGGCCTCACCGAGGCGGTACCACTGGGGGCCGTAGTCGGACTTCAGCTGATCCACGAGTCTCCTGCCGAGCGTCTTGTCCTGGAAGCGGTCCAGCGGGACGAGGTCGCCCTGCTGCGCGTAGGAACGCAGCGTTCCGGGGTTCGCCATGACCGACAGGTCCGGTGCCTCGCCCTTCTGCACGTCGGTCCGCAGGACCTGATCGAGTGCCCGAGTGGGGGAGGCGTTGATGGTGATGCCGGTCTTGGCCTCGAAGGCCGTGAGCACCGCCTGGAAGGAGTCCTTCTCGACGTCGCCGGTCCAGGGCGTCAGGATGGTCAGGACGCGTCGGTCGGACGAACCGCCGAGGCAGGACGCGGAGGCCGCCAGCAGGGTGAGGACCAGCAGGAGCCGGAGAGCTGTCCGGCGCTCGTGTCGCATCATCGGCTCCCGAACCGGTACTCGTCGATGCGCGGATTCAACGCGAAAGCGGCTGCGGCAGTTCCGGTTACAGTCAGCAGCAGGAGCAGCGCCAGGCGTTCGGTGGAGGAGGCGTCCGCGTCGGCCACACCGCTCCTGAACACGGCCTCGTCCTGGGCCTGTTGGTGACCTGCCTGCCCTGTTCCGACGGTCTCGGAGCCGGATGCCAGCGATGACGTCGCCTGTGCCAGGTGGATCCCGCAGGACTTGGCGGCCGGGCAGGCCTTTGCGACGATGGCGGACAGGTCCGCGTCGGCCTCGGCGGAGCTCCGGCTCGCCCGTTGCTGTGCCAGGGCGAGCTGCGCCAGCGTGGTCCACGGCCAAGCGCTCGGCATCGGCAGGGGTGCGGACACGCGCCGTCAGCCCCATGCCCCAAATGCTCACTGATCACTGCCGGGTCGAAGCCCGACGGCTTCGACCCGGCACCCATGCGGGCGACATGCATACCGCCCTGCCGCAGTCAAGCAGCCTTCCTCTCAACTCTGCACTCGAGCCCGTACTTCGCTCTGCAGATGAACTCGTACACCGACACCGTCGGCGGAGACGTTGCACCCGCTTGGCAACCAGCCGCAGCGGTACGTTCGCCAAACCAGTCGTCTTACTGGACAGACCGCAATGACCACTCGCACGATCACAGGCACGCGCTGTTCGAGCCAACACCGCGCCACCGTGCATCGAGGAACCGATGAGAACACTGGTCGACCTGCGCTCGCGCCCTGAGGTCCCAAGACATCCGCCAGGACGGCCCTCGCGGCCGTCCGCCAGCTATATGGCGATGCGTCAGAATGGACCGAGACGGGTGCCGAGTGCCGAGCGCCTTCAGAGCACATCCCGGAAGTAGGGCTTCATGACCCGCTACTGCGTCGACCCCGACCGGAACGAGCTGACCGCCGCCTGGGGCACTGGCGAAGGCGACCTCACCACCCGTATCGCCGTCCTCCCCGGTGGCACGGACATCGCCGCATCCCTGCGTCTGGCCCGCGCTCTGACGCAACTGTCGGAAGCCGCCTGGCACACCTACACCCACCCCGCCAGCGCCGCCGACTCCCTGGAACCCAACAGCGAGGGCTGGCGACGCGAACAAGAACGCCAAGCCTTCAGCGAGGTCACCAAGGCCATCACCCAGCCGAACCTGCCACAGACCGGCCCGGTGATCGTCTCCTACAGCCCCCTGATCGAGTCCGCCCACCAGGTCGGCCGCGCCCTGCACACCCTCGACAATCCCGACCTGACGAAGGCCGTCCTCGCGGAGACCGCCATCGAACTCGCCGCCGTGGAGAGCGCCGAACTCGGCAACCTCACCGGCCGCGCGCAGCAGGCCGTGCTGCTCAGCCGCGAGGACGTCTCCCCCGTCCAGGTCGCCGCCGCCGACCACCTCCTCGAACAGGACCCCTTCGGCCCCGCGGCCCTGTTCTCCGATGTCGACCCGACCGCCGCCTCGGTCGCCGCCGCACACTGGCTGGCCGCCGCGGCCGAGGTCGCCGCCGACGCCTCCGGCCAGAACCCCACCGCGGTCCTCCTCGAAGCCGACGACATCGAGGCCCTCCCCCACGAGACACCCACCCTCGTCCTCGAACTCCTCGACTCCGGCGCCTCCCCCAACGACGCCGTCACCACCCTCGTCCGCCACGCCATGCACGTCGCCGACGGCCTCCTGCCCGACCCCACCGCCCTTCGCGAGCAACTCGACGACTTCGAGGAGACCCTCGCCGAGTACGCCGGCGACGAACCGGACATCGAGGACGTCGCACTGCGCCTGACCCCGCTCGACCCCAAGCGCCCGGCCCGCGATCTTCTCGAAGACCTCCTCGCCGGCATCCACGGCTGCTGGCTCCTCCACAGCGAGTACGACGAACTCGACAACAAGGAGGAGGACGACACCGAGAACGACGAGGAACGCGAGGCCGAAGCGCACCAGCACCACAGCCGCGCGCGCTTCGCCCAGCTCGTACGCGCAGCCGCCACACGCAACCACGACCGGCTGATCTGAGGCGCCCGGTACCCGAGAGAGCCCGACCGGCACGGTCACACGCGGAATCGACAAACCCACTCAGGGTTCTTCCCTTGGCGCCCGCTCACGGGAGACCCCCAGCTCATCCTCACTTTTCGGGGCTGGTGGTCGCATGGTGGTCGCCTGCGACGCCCAGACTGGAAGAGAACGATCCGCGCACCCCTTCGAGGCGATCACCATGCGCAGCTCACGCACCACCGGCGACCGCGGACGCGTCTACCGGCGCTGCGGCTGCCGCGACGACCACCGCCGCCAGCTCGGCACCCGCTGCCCGCACCTCGCCGCCGACCCCCGGCACGGCAGCTGGGCCTTCGCCGTCGACGTCCCCTCCGCCGACGGCCACCGCCGCACCATCCGCCGTGCCGGTTTCCCGGACGAGACAGACGCTCGCATCGCCCTGCGCCGCTTCAACGAGTCCCTGCCCATCGGTGTCGTCACCGACCCGAGGCAGAGCACCGCCGACTACCTGACCGGCTGGCTCGCCGAGAAGGAGCTCCACCTCAAACCCACCACCATCGCCCGCTACCGCGACTACATCGAACAGGACCTCATCCCCGCCCTCGGCGCCATCCCCCTCGACGACCTCACCCGCCCGCACCTGCGCGCATTCGTCACCAACCAACTGCGCCACCACCGCGGCAGAGTCACCGTCCACCGGATCATGTCCACCCTCTCCAGCGCCCTCAGCGACGCCGTCACCGGCGAACGCCTCCCCCGCAACCCCGCGAAGCCTCCGCTCATCTCCAGGCCCGCCGCAGCCGAACGGCACCTGTGGACCGAAGAAGAGGCGGCCCGCTTCCTGCGCTTCACCCACCTCACCGACCCGCTCTACGCCGACATCGCCGAACTGATGATCGGAACCGGCCTGCGCAAGGGCGAGGTCCTCGGCCTGCGCTGGAACGACGTCCACCTGCCCGAGCGCACCCTCTTCGTCCGCGCCACTCTCTCCGTCATCGACAACACTCGGCTCCTGCTCACCGCCCCCAAGACCAAGGGCAGCCGCGCCTGGGTCGCCCTGTCCGACCGCGTCGCCGACGCCCTGGACGACCGCGCCGGCTCACGCGCCTTCGGCCACATCACCCCCGTCGGCGGCTACGTCTTCCACCGCCACGGCCGCCCCCTGCACCCCAAGACGGTCCTCGACCGCTTCCACCTGCTCTGCGACAAGGCCGGCGTCCCCCGCATCGCCCTGCACGACCTGCGCCACCTCGCCGCCAGCTTCGCCATGGCCGCAGGCGTCCCGCTCCCGATCGTCTCCAAGACCCTGCGCCACCGCACCCTGTCCACCACCGCGAACATCTACGCCGAACTCACCCGCCTCGCGGAGCGGGCGGCCGTCGACGCCATCGCCTGGACCCTCAACACCGCCGACCGCGCCGACCTCGGCCGGCCCGCATGCCGCGCCCGGCGCCCATGGCACCAGAACCCGCGCCCCCACCACCGCCTGGCCGCCCATCAGACGCCACAAGAGATCGAACCGACCACCGCCTGGCCGATGTGGCCCGGCGACCACACTGCGACCACCAGCCGACGGGACATCAAAAAGGCCGCTCCCGCCAGAAGCGGAAACGGCCTACGACCTGCAGTTATGCAAGTCGGGACGACAGGATTTGAACCTGCGACCCCTTGACCCCCAGCAGGGCCTATCTCGTCCACCCCGCATGACGCCTGATACCACCTCATGACATCCAGTCCGTGAGAGGCGCGTGAGAGGCAGCGCGCGAGCGGGAGTTCGAAAGTGATTTGCCTCACCCTCTGATGGTAAGACTTGTTCCGCTCTCTCCAGGGGCCCTCATGTCGTTCCTCGTCACGGCGCGGCTGCGGCTGTCGACTCCGGATCAAACGATCCTGCACCGCTCACCAACAGACAGCAGATGGGAAGCTGCGGCCAAGAACACGCCAATCCGCAGGTTACCGCCCGCCTCAAGACGCCGAATCCAAATAGCCCACTCGAGGGCTAGCAGGCGAATCTTCTACGGCACCGCACCCTCCGCGCCGGGCGCTCCGCCCCCGCTGCACCAGCCTCCGCCACCTACTTCACCACCGCCCGGCATCAGCGATGGCCCGGCACACAGCGCCGCCCCCAGAAAAGGCCGTCCCCGCATCTCTGCGGGGACGGCCTTCCGGCCTGCGTACGCAACGCCGACCGGGACAACAGGATCTGAATCCGCGCCCCCTACCGCTCATCACCCCATGATATTCCCGCCGAAAGGGCGGACATTTTTGCGATCACGAGTCGCAGAGTCAGGGGTCCTGCCTCACTGATCTGCATATTCGCCTCCTCGCGATCGTCCTACCGGTAACTTCTCCCGGCACTTTCCAGGATACTCCGCACTGCGAGAATTCGAGCCCGCCGTGCACATAAATTATTACTTTGAAGATTCCCATGCGTAACGTTCGACCGAAAAGTCATCCGAGAGACACCTTGCGCCGTACCCACGGCGACAAGATCCATCCTGGCTGAGGTGTCGCAGGGTGAGGTCCAGTGCCATGCTGGGACAAGGGAAATCCCTGTGAGGCGTGCGCCGATCCGCGTAGAGGCAAGGCGAGGAAGCCGGCCGAGGAAGAGGACTGCTGCGGGGAAACCGAGGTGCCCATGGCGGAATTCGCGCGGGAGAGCCGCACGGCTGCGGTGGACCGGTCGGAAGGATTCGGTGAGCGGCTGCTGGGGCATATGCTGGACCGGGCTCACGAGGTACCGCCCCAGCTCATCGCTCCGCTGGTGGCCGAAGAAGTGCGCACGATCGGTGGCCGGGACGTCTCGATCCTTCTCCAGGACTACGGCCAACTCATGCTCGTGCCGCTCCCCGGCAGGGGCCTCGCCGTTGGGGATCCGGTGCCCATCGACGCTTCCCGGGCCGGCGAGGTCTTCCTCCGTGCCACCCCTGCCGAGCACCCGCAGGCTGACGGCATACGAATGTTCCTGCCGCTCCTCGACGGCAGCGACGAGGTCGGGGTGCTCGCCGTCACCCTCGACAGCGTCGATGACAATGACCGCCGGTTGCTACGCCGTCTCGCCGGACTGGTCGCCGACATGCTGGTCACCAAGAACGGCTACACGGACCAGTTCTTCCAGGCGCGGCGTCGCGAGCCGATGAGCGTGGCGGCGGAGATCCAGTGGTCGCTGCTGCCCCCGCTGGCGATGAACACCCCGCAGGTCGCAGTCGCCGGGATCCTGGAGCCCGCCTACAACATCGCCGGCGACAGCCTGGACTACGCCCTCAACGACGACATCCTGCATCTGGCCATGATCGACGCGATGGGCCACGGCTTGAACGCCGCCGTCCTGGCGACCGTCGCCGTGGGCGCCTACCGGCATGCCAGGCGCGCCGGCGTCGGGCTCGCCGAACTGTACGCGTTCATGGACGCCGCCATCGACCAGCAATTCGGCCCAGACCACTTCGTCACAGCGCAGATGATGCGACTCGACATCGGAACAGGCCACCTGCAATGGGTCAACGCCGGCCACCCGGCACCGTTGCTGATCCGCGGCCACCGGGTCATCCAGGCCCTGGACAGCCCCGGAACCCTGCCGGTCGGCTTCGGCGGTGACACACCACAGATCAGCGAGCGGAAGCTCCGGCCCGGCGACCGGGTGCTGTTCTACACCGACGGCCTCGTCGAGGAACACCAGACCGGCGGGGAGCAGTTCGGCGAGGAACGCCTGATCGCCGTCATCGAGCGCGTCGGGCCCGCCAGTGGCGGGGTGCAGGAGATGGTGCGGGACCTCTCCCACACCCTGATGCGGGAGAGAGGTGGGACCACAACCGATGACGCGAGCCTCTTCCTGGTCGAGTGGCGCGGCGGCACCGCCGATCACCTCGCGATACCAGAACGGTGGGCGGCCCCTCAGTGAGACCGGCCGCAGGCCCGCCCGGAAGGACAGCGCGCACACCCTGCGCCCGTGCGTACATGCGTTGTTCGGACGTTGCCGGCAACTCCCGTCGGCGCGCCGATCCGGCCTTCACGGGAGACGAAGGTCGACCGACGGCGACCCACCGACCGACCCCTGCTCGCCCCGGAGGTCAGGGCTGTGGCCAGATTGTACGGTGGAAGAACCCACCGTCCACGGCCTGCGGATTACTGCGGTGCCGTGGCGGCAGCACCAGGCCGTCCAGCAAACCCGAGGCGGGTGTTCGACATGACCGCGACCTCCGATCCCACCGCCGCCCAGCCACCGGAGCCAGAACCGCCGGTCCGCATCTCCCTGACACCCGAGGGCGCCACCCGGGGCCGGCTGGACGGGGCCTGGTGGCCGCGCTCGCACGACCTCCTGCGCGAGCTGCCCCCGCTGGCGGCAGCACTGGACCCCACGTGGGGGAAGATCACCCGTGTCACCGTGAATCCGACGCACTGGCCGGTCATCCCCCGACGCGTCCCGGTCGCAGGCCACGTCATCCACGTCGGGTGGTTCGAACAGGAGCAGGACGCGGACGAGGTGATGGTGTGCTCCTTCATCCCTCTGCGCCTGGAGCTCCTGGTGATTCCCCCCGAGGCCGAGGCCTCCGCCGCCGAGTGGCTGATGACAGCGGCGTCCGACCCGGCCAACACACGCACCGGCACCGACCTCCTGACAGCCGCAGGTGTGCCGACCGCAGACCTACGGGCCGACGGGTGACAACGATCGGCAGAGGACGAAATCATTCCGTTCGCCGCCAGGCCCGACTCCGACTTCCCGCCGTCGGCTCGTCGGCACCACGGATCATGCAGGCAGAGCGCGGACATCGCCCGGGCATGCACCGCCGCGCGCCCAGATCGTGCCTTGCTCCTCGGCAGCCTCGCAGTCGATGATCGGAGCCGCACCGCGCGGAGGGACGTCCGGCCCAGGCACCGGTGATGCGGCGCGCCGCGCCGGTCCCTCTGGCCGCGGGCTGATCCCGCTACTCGCGCGACCACTCGGTTTCGGCCTGAGGCTCGCCGACCGAGTGCCGCCCCTCCCAGGCTCGGACCCTGATCGCCCGGGGGCCGGGAGCGGGGCTGGAGAGCGTACGGACGAACACGTCCCGAAGGTGATTCGCCGCCTGCTGGGGCGGCCCGTCGTACTCCAGGGGGTTCGGCATGGGAGCGCCGTCCTGCTGGGACCAACGGCCGTCGTCGTCCTGGGTCTCGAGTATCCACCGGTAGTACCGCATCCTGGCCTCCCACTCCGACGAGCCCGTGCCAGAACACGACCGTAGGGGCTGGACAGGCCGCCCGCGACCGGGGCACTTCCACCAGCACCGCCGCGCGGCCGGTGATCGCACCGAGTCGCCCGGTCGGTGCACCGGGCGAGTGCAGCGCGCACGCCCCCGATAGGGAATGGGAGACGCCCACAGACCTCGGAGGTCGCTGGTGTTCGAAGCAGGTGACATCCGGGAATGGCGAGGCCACGACGTGCTCGACGCCGCCCGCCGTGCCGAGCATGCGGCGGCCCGGCGTGTGCCTTGCCCCGGGCAGGGGACGCCATGCGTAACACTGTGTGCTGTGTCGAGTACAAGTCCGGACGATGGCGGTGCCCGGGAAGGCGGCGCGTCGAGCCCCGACGCCCTGCTGTCGGCGCTCGATGCGGAGCAGCTCGGGGTGTTGCGCCGGGTGGGGATTGAGTGGGGTCGGGTTGCCGGGGATCCGCAGGCATGGCGACGTGCGCTGCCGGTGGATCCGGATCTCGGTCGGTATCCCGCTCCTTCGGAGATCGTGCCGGTCCGCTTCGGTCGTTTCGTGCGGGTCGCCGCGGTTGGCGGACGATCACCGGCGGTTGAGGCGACCAGCGAGGACACACGGACTTCTCGGCTCGGCCGGGTCGGTTCCAGGGTCCGGCACGTGGTGCTCGGGGCTCCGCTGAGGAGCACCGCGATCGCGCATGAGCGGATGCGCAAGCTGGTGGCGCTACCGGTGCTCTCCGCCGACGCGCTCTCCTCGGTCGCGTACGGACCTGAGGCGATGCTGGCCGTCCTCGTCCTCGCTGGTGCCGCCGGGCTGCGGTACTCGGTGCCGATCGCCGTGACGATCGTGTTCCTGATGCTCGCGGTCGGGGTGTCCTACCGTCAGACGATCCGCGCCTATCCGCACGGCGGTGGTTCGTACATCGTCGCCACCGCCAACCTGGGCCGCGTTCCGGGGCTGGCGGCCGCCGCCGGACTGATGACCGACTACATCCTCACGGTCGCGGTCTCGATCGCCTCCGGCATGGCGGCGGTCACCTCGGCGATCCCCTCGCTCGAACCCGACATCGTGCCGATCGGCATCGTCGTGATCGCTGTGCTGCTCGCCGGGAACCTCCGCGGCGTGCGACAGGCGGGTGCGCTGTTCGCCGCACCGACGTACGCCTTCGTCATCGCGGTCCTCGCACTCGTCGCCGTGGGTCTGTCCGATGCTGCCGGCCACGGTTTCCACCCGACGGCAACACCACAGCCGACCGCGACCGAGGGCATCAGCCTGCTCCTGGTCCTGCGTGCCTTCGCCTCCGGCTCGACGGCTATGACAGGCATCGAGGCGATCTCCAACGCAGTGCCGGCCTTCCGGCCGACCGAGTGGCGCAACGCCCGCACGACACTGACCTGGGTGATCGGTCTGCTCGTCGCACTGTTCGCGGGCACGATCGCTCTGGTCCACCTCGACGGCGTCGTGCCCCGTGCGAACGAGACGGTGCTCTCACAGCTCGCCCATCGCACCTTCGGCTCGGGTTTCTTCTACGTCTTCACTCAGGCCGCAACCGCCGCGATCCTGCTCCTCGCCGCCAACACCGCCTACAACGACTTCCCCCGCGTCCTGTACCTGCTGGCCCGCGACAGTCAGGCACCGCGGATCTTCCTGCGGCTGGGCGACCGCCTGGCCTTCAGCAACGGGATCATCCTGCTCTCCGTCGCGGCGGCGGCGATCTACACGGCGTTCGGCGGCAAGACCGGCCCCCTGATCCCGCTCTATGCCGTCGGCGTCTTCCTCGCCTTCACACTGTCACAGACAGGCATGGTCGTGCACTGGTGGCGCCTGCGCGACCGCCACTGGCGCAAGAGCCTGGCCTTCAACGCCACCGGCGCCCTGCTCTCGGCGATCGTCTTCATCACCGCCGGCATCACGAAGTTCACCGAGGGCGCCTGGTTCGCCGTGCTCACGGTGGGACTGTTCATCCTGGTGACGACACGAATCCGGCACCACTACGACACGGTCGGCGCGGCGATCGCCCTGCATCCCCATGCCGTCGAAGTCCCCAGCCGCACCATCACACCTCCGAGATCAGGGGACGGCGCAACACGAGCCACCGCACGGACACCGGGCGCCGCGCCCGGGGCGCCGTCCGAGACCACGGCCGAAGCGGAGAGCGAGGAGACTCCCGAGGAGATCCACCCCCTGTCGATCGTGCCGATCGCCTCACTGAACCTGGCCGGCATGCGAGCGCTGGCCTATGCCGCCTCGCTCCAGCAACCCGTCCTCGCGCTCCACATCAGCCCCAGCGCGGACGAGGCACAACGCTTCCGCGCGTACTGGAACCAGTGGGGCGACCACCTACCGCTGAAGATCCTCCTCTCCCCCTACCGCGCGATCGTCGCACCACTGGTCAACTACATCGAATCGCTGCACCACCAGCGCCCGGACCTCACCCTGACCGTCATCCTCCCGGAGATCGTCGTACGGCACCGGCGCCACCGCCTCCTGCACAACCGGCTCGCGGCCCGGCTACGGAGAGCGCTGCGCCCCCTGCCGAAGGTGGTCGTCACGACAGTCCCGTTCCACGTGTAGGACAGCGGCGGCACCGAGCAACCCGACGTGTCCGACCGCGCACAGCGGCACATCCGTTTCGGCGGGCCACCGGGACGGTTCCTCGTCCGCCCCGGAAAAGCCGACCCTCGGCAAGGGCGGGCGCAACGGATAGTCGGCCCCGGGCCGACCAGGGCACGGAGGTGGACACCAGGCCCCTTGGGCGGGCATGACAGGGCTCCGATGGTGGACCCGGGCGCAAACCTGGACAATCAGGCCATGGCAGGCCTTGAGGCGAACCCCGGAACAGTGCATCTCGCCCATGGGGCGGGATACGTCAGCCCCGGCGTTGCGCTCGGCGAGTCGGTCGAGGGAATTGTCCGTATCGACGAGCACGGATGGGTGCACGTTACTCAGAAGGACGGATCCCGGGTGTCGTTCCCGCCGCACGCTGTGGAACGCATCGACTGGGGCGAGCCCGCTTCCCAGTAGGGCTCGGTCAGGTCTGTTTTCGCGCGGGTACGTCGCGGTGAGCAGGTGGGGCGGGCGCCGGACGGGCGGGGCGGGTTGTCGTGACTGGAGGGTGGCCGCTGTCACGGATGACGCCCCCAAGGCGGTCGTCCCGGGCCCGGATCGGCGGGCCGGCTCATCCGGTTTCTCCTTTCGGGGTCTGGTCGTCGACGATCTCCGCATCGACGACCTCTTCCTCATCGCCGCTCTGCGTCGGGCCGGTGCCGGCCGAGGCTTGCGGGCCGCCGGCCTGGGCGTAGAGGGCGGTGCCGATCTTCTGTGCGACGGTGGCCGCGCGCTCCATCGAGGTGCGGACGGCCGGGCTGTCCTCGCCCTTGAGCTTGGCCTTCAGGTCCGCCAGGGCCTCGTTCACCTCGGACGTGACGTCTGACGGGATCTTGTCCGGGTTGTCCTGGAGGAGTTTCTCGGTGGAGTAGACGAGGTGTTCGGCCTGGTTGCGGGTCTCGGCGGCCTCCTTGCGGCGACGGTCCTCCTCGGCGTGCTGCTCGGCCTCGCGCATCATGCGCTCGATGTCCTGCTTGGGCAGGGAGGAGCCGCCGGTGACGGTCATCCTCTGTTCCCGTCCGGTGCCGAGGTCCTTGGCCGCGACGTGCATGATGCCGTTGGCGTCGATGTCGAAGGTGACCTCGATCTGCGGCAGGCCGCGCGGCGCCGGCGGCAGGCCGGTCAGCTCGAACATCCCGAGCTTCTTGTTGTACGCGGCGATCTCGCGCTCGCCCTGGTAGACCTGGATCTGCACGGACGGCTGGTTGTCCTCGGCCGTCGTGAAGATCTCCGAGCGCTTGGTCGGGATCGTGGTGTTGCGCTCGATCAGCCTGGTCATGATGCCGCCCTTGGTCTCGATGCCGAGGGACAGCGGAGTGACGTCCAGCAGCAGGACGTCCTTGACCTCGCCCTTGAGGACACCGGCCTGCAGGGAGGCGCCGATGGCGACGACCTCGTCCGGATTGACGCCCTTGTGCGGGTCCTTGCCGGTCAGCTCCTTCACCAGGCCGGTGACGGTCGGCATACGGGTCGAGCCGCCGACGAGGATGACGTGGTCGATGCCGGACACCTTGATCCCGGCGTCCTTCACCGCCTGGTGGAACGGGGTCTTGCAGCGTTCCAGCAGGTCGGCGGTGAGCTGCTGGAACTGGGCGCGGGTGAGCTTCTCCTCCAGGTGCAGCGGGCCCTCGGCGGAGGCCGTGATGTACGGCAGGTTGATCGTCGTCTCGCTCGTCGAGACAGCTCGATCTTGGCCTTCTCGGCGGCCTCGCGCAGCCGCTGCGCGGCCATCTTGTCCTTCGACAGGTCGATGCCGTAGCCGTTCTTGAACTGCTGGACGAGGTGGTCGACGATCTTCTGGTCCCAGTCGTCGCCGCCGAGGTGGGTGTCGCCGTTGGTGGCTTTCACCTCCACCACGCCCTCGCCGATCTCCAGCAGGGAGACGTCGAAGGTGCCGCCGCCGAGGTCGAAGACCAGGATCGTCTGGTCACTCTCCTTGTCCAGCCCGTACGCGAGGGCCGCGGCGGTCGGCTCGTTGACGATGCGCAGCACCTTCAGGCCGGCGATCTCCCCGGCTTCCTTGGTGGCGGTGCGCTGGGAGTCGTTGAAGTAGGCGGGGACGGTGACGACGGCGTCGGTGACGTCTTCGCCGAGGTATGCCTCGGCGTCGCGCTTGAGCTTCTGCAGTACACGGGCGGAGATCTCCTGCGCGGTGTACCGCTTTCCCTCGACGTCGCCGGTGTCGGGGAAGCGCCAGTGCGGGTCGCCCACGTGGCGTTTGACGGAGCGGGCGGTGCGGTCCACGTTCGTGACGGCCTGGCGTTTGGCGACTTCGCCGACCAGCACGTCGCCACCCTTGGCGAACGCCACGACTGACGGGGTGGTGCGCGCCCCTTCCGCGTTGGGGATGACGGTGGGCTCGCCGCCCTCCAGGACACAGACGACGGAGTTCGTGGTGCCCAGATCGATACCGACGGAGCGAGCCATCGCGGCGCCTCCTCCCGCACGAGCGGATTCCCGGGCCAACCCCCTCTTCCTCACTCGTAAAACGTGAGTTGCGCGGTGTCAAGGGCTGGCGGGAGTCCCATTGGCGGGGGCCTGCGGCGACCGCCTGCACTGTTGATGCGATGGGAGTGTCGGGCCACCCGCCGGGGGGCGGGAGGGGCCCGAACGCTCGGTGGTGAGGAGGTTCGCCATGACTTCCGCACTGCGGTACACGGTCAACCGCGTCGAGCGCTCGCAGGCCGGGGTGCGGGCCGGGGTGCGCGCTCTCTCCCACGCCCTGAAGGAGAAGCGGGGCGGTCGTACGAGTGACGACGCGACCCTGTTCCTGATCGAGTGGCGCTGAGACACCCGCGCCCCCGCCGCGGCTCTCCTGAGCGGCCGGATCGGCCCGGCGCGGGCGGAGTACCGTGGGGATATCGGGGCGGCCCGAGCCGCCTCTGAGGGTCGGCCCTCGCTCAGCTGGCTCGGCCCGCGCCCGCGGACAGGTGGCGAGCCATGTCGGACGAAACCAGCGCTTCGCACTACGGGCT
>NZ_JBSFGU010000058.1:0-42875 GCF_053596725.1 Kitasatospora sp. NPDC001660
CCCGGTGGAGCGGATGATGCGGGACGCGAAGATCACGCAGATCTACGAGGGCACCAACCAGGTCCAGCGCATCGTCATGGCCCGCAACCTGCCGTGACGCGCGCGACCTCGGACATCCAGGAGCCCCCGGCCGATTCCGATCGGCCGGGGGCTCCTGCGTTTCCGGGCGGGTCCGGCCGGTACCGCCGCGGTGTCGTATAAATGATCGTCAACTTTCCTGTAGGGCAACCGAGTACGGAGGAGACGCAGATGACCGCTCGTGGGGAGACCACCGGCCGGGTCTGGCTGATCACCGGGGCCAACTCCGGGTTCGGGCAGGCGATCGCCGAGGCCGCGATCGCGGCCGGGGACACCGTGGTGGCCGCGGCCCGGCGGCCGGAGACCCTGAAGGGGCTGGCCGACGCCCACCCGGGGCGGGTCGTGCCGGTGCGGCTGGACGTGACGGACCCGGCGCAGATCGCGGCGGCCGTCGAGGACGCCCTGTCCCGGTTCGGCCGGATCGACGTCCTGGTGAACAACGCCGGGCGCGGCCTGATCGGCGCCGTCGAGGAGTGCGCCGACCGCGAGCTGCGGGACCTGATGGAGCTGCACTTCTTCGGGCCGGCCGCGCTCACCCGGGCCGTCCTGCCGCACATGCGGGAGCGGGGCTCGGGGGCGGTCGTGCAGATGAGCAGCATGGGCGGGCGGTTCTCGTTCCCCGGCGTGGGCGCGTACTCGGCCACCAAGTTCGCGCTGGAGGGGCTGTCCGAGGCGCTGGCGCAGGAGGTCGCCGGGTTCGGCGTGAAGGTGCTGATCGTCGAGCCGGGCGCGTTCCGGACCGGCTTCGCGGGCGGCGGCGCCCTCGCCCGCACCACCCCGATCGCCGCCTACGAGCCGGTCGTCGGCCCGGTCCGCACCGGCCTGCCGGACTCCGACGGCAAGCAGCCCGGCGACCCGGCCAGGGCCGCCGCCGCGATCCTCGCCGCCCTGGCCGCCGAGCGCACCCCGCTGCGGCTCGCGCTCGGCAACGACGCCGTCGACGGGATCCTGGGCAACCTCGACAACGCCCGCAAGGAGGTCGAGGAGTGGGAGCGGGTCGGTCGCGGTACTGACTTCGCAAACTAGGGGAAACCTACAAAGGGACTGCGTCCGAATCGGTGCTGTTCGACCCCTGATGATCCCTCAATCCCCTGTCAGAGTGGCACAGGGTTCAACCGCTCTTCGGGCCCATCGGCCCGGAGGGCGGTTTTGATTTGTGGCCTCTCCATAAACGTAGGGGGAAAGATTTCATGAATGCCGACAGTGGTGCCGCCGACGCCCGCCGCGTGGTCGTGACCGGTCTCGGGGCGACCACGCCGCTCGGCGGCGACGTCCCCTCGACCTGGGCCGGGATGCTGGCCGGCCAGTCCGGCATCGCGGCCATCGAGGACGCGTGGGCGGCGGACCTGCCGGCCCGGATCGCCGGCCGGCTGAAGGTCGAGCCGTCCGAGGTGATGGACCGCGTCCAGGCCCGGCGGCTGGACCGCTGCGAGCAGATCGCGCTGATCGCCGCCCGGCAGGCCTGGGCGGACGCGGGTTCGCCCGAGGTCGACCCGGAGCGCCTCGCCGTCGTCATCGGGACCGGCACCGGCGGCGCGGTCACCATGCTCGCGCAGGACGACGTGCTGGAGGCCTCCGGCGTCCGCAAGGTCTCCCCGCACACCGTGCCCATGCTGATGGCCAACGGCCCGGCCGCGTGGGTCAGCATCGAGCTCGGCGCGCGGGCCGGCGCGCACACCCCGGTCAGCGCCTGCGCCTCCGGCGCCGAGGCGATCGCCCTCGGCCTCGACCTGATCCGGCTCGGCCGCGCCGACGTCGTCGTCGCCGGCGGCGCCGAGGCCTGCATCTGCCCGCTCCCGATGGCCGGCTTCGCCCAGGCGAAGGCCCACTCCACCCGCAACGACGAGCCCACCCGGGCGTCCCGGCCGTTCGACGTCGACCGGGACGGCTTCGTGATCGGCGAGGGCGCGGTCGTCCTCGTCCTGGAGCGGGCCGAGTTCGCCGCCGCCCGGGCCGCCCGCACCCACGCGGCCCTCGCCGGCGCGGCCGTCACCTCCGACGCCCACCACATCACCGCGGCGGCGGCCGAGGGCCAGGTCCGGGCCATGCGGCGCGCGGTGGCCGAGGCCGGGCTCGCCCCGCAGGACGTCGCCCTCGTCCACGCCCACGCGACCTCCACCCAGATCGGCGACCTCGCGGAGGCGGAGTCGGTCACCGAGGCGATCGGCCTCCACCCGGCCGTCACCGCGACCAAGTCGCTCACCGGGCACCTCTTCGGCGCGGCCGGCGCGCTCGGGGCGCTCACGGCCGTCCTCGCCGTCCGGGAGGGGATCGTGCCGGCCACCGCGAACCTGGAGCGGCTCGACCCGGCGGTGAAGCTCGACGTCGTCGCGGGCGCGCCGCGCACCGGGCCCGTGCCGGTCGCGCTCACCAACGCGTTCGGCTTCGGCGGGCACAACGTCTCGCTGGTGTTCGCGCGCTGACCCGGGCGGGCGCTGAAAAACCGGGCGACGCACGGCCGTTCGCTTCGTAGGCTGACCGCCATGTCTTCCGCCCTGCGCCTCGAACCGGTCACCCCCGCCACCATCGACGCCGCCCTCGCCCTGCGCGTGCGGCCGGACCAGGAGGGGCTGGTCTCTCCGGTCGTGAAGTCCCTCGCCGAGGCGTACGCCCACGGCGACACCGCGTGGCCCCGGCTGATCTTCGACGGCGAGCGGATGGTCGGGTTCGTGATGGCCTTCTTCGACGTCAGGTTCCACCCCGACCAGCCGGGCGACCGGCCGCGCTCGGGCCTCTGGCGCCTCCTCGTCGACGCCGACCGGCAGCGCGGCGGCTACGGCCGCTTCGCGGTCGAGCAGGTGTGCGCCGAGATCCGCCGCCGCGGCGGCACCCGCGTCACCGTCACCTACGTCCCCGGCCCGGAGGGCCCCGCCGCCTTCTACGCCCGGCTGGGCTTCCGCCCGACGGGCGAGATGAGCGGCGACGAGGCGGTGGCGGAGCTGGAGCTGGCCTGACGCGTCAGCGGCCGGGGAAGGGCGCGAGTTCGGCGTCCCAGGCGTCGGCGGCGGCCGTGCGAGCCGCGACTGCTAGCGCGCCTCGCGTCCGGCCGTGCCGAGCGGCGGGCGGCCGGAGGCGGTCTGGATCACCTCGTCCAGGACGTCGCGCGAGCGGACCAGGTCGGCGATCATCCGGTCGATCCGCTCCCGCTCGGCGGTGAGCTCCTCGACCAGGAGCGGGGTGGCGATCTCGCTCGGGCCGCCGTCGGAGTCCCGCATGCAGGGGAGGATCTCGTAGATCTTGCGGCTGTGCAGTCCGGCCGCGAAAAGCTCCTGGATGAGGACGACCCGGTCCACCGCGCCGTCCGGGAAGTCGCGGTGCCCGCCCAGGGTGCGCTCGGGCGCCAGCAGGCCCTGCTTCTCGTAGTAGCGCAGGGAGCGCTCGCTGACGCCCGTGCGCCTGGCCAGTTCACCGATCCGCATGCCGCCCGCCCCGTCGCCATGATCGGACATCCGCGTCCGCTCGAATGCCGAAGCCGATGGTAGCTTCCGCGTCCGGGGCGGTGGGGCGGTACCGGATGAGCCCGATGGCGCCGGACGGGCCGGATAACACGGCGGCGAGGCCCGGCGCCCGGCCGGGGGTGCCGCGCGTCGGCCCGCCGGTCGTGCCATGATCCCTGCATGGCTTCCAACGTTTTCTTCGACATCACGATCGACGACCAGCCCGCCGGCCGGATCGTCTTCAAGCTCTACGACGACGTCGTCCCGGTCACCGCCCGCAACTTCCGCGAGCTCGCCACCGGCCAGAACGGCTTCGGCTACGAGGGCTCCGGCTTCCACCGCGTGATCCCCGAGTTCATGCTGCAGGGTGGTGACTTCACCAACCACAACGGCACCGGCGGCCGGAGCATCTACGGCGAGAAGTTCGCGGACGAGAACTTCGAGATCAAGCACACCCGCGCCGGCCTGCTCTCGATGGCCAACGCCGGCCGCAACACCAACGGCTCGCAGTTCTTCGTCACCACCATCCCCACCCCGTGGCTGGACGGCAAGCACGTCGTCTTCGGCGAGGTCGTCGAGGGCATGGACCTCGTGAAGCTCATCGAGTCCAAGGGCTCGCAGAGCGGCCGCACCTCGGCCAAGGTCACCATCGCCAAGTCCGGCATCGTCGAGTAATCACCGGTGAGTGGCCGGGCTCCGGCCCGGCCGGCCCGGTAACGCGTACCGCCCCGTCGTGGAAAGTCGGATCCGTCGGCTCCCCACTCCGGGGCGGTGGCGTTTGCGGACCTCCCGGTTGGCGTGAACTCCCCTTCATCTCATGTGAGTTCACGCGAAAGGGTGACGCCTCTGCGAGCGGGCCGGCTTCCAGGCCCGGGACTCGAAGGTCTGCCGTTGCGCCGGCCGGTCCTCGTCCGGCTTCCCACTCCCAGCATCGAGGACCCGGTGAGGATGCGGCGAGGACGTAGGACCCAAAGACGATGGCCCTGCGGCCCGCGCCCGGGTGGAATGGCCGGATGGATCACGCGCCACGCTCCGAGCAGCCGTACGCCGGCCTCACCGCCGCCCAGCGGTCCGCCTACCTCGACCGCATAGCCCTCCCCGACCCCGGCGCGCCCTCCCCGGAGGCACTCGCCCGGCTTCAGCTCGCGCACCTGCGCACCGTCCCGTTCGAGAACCTGAGCATCCACCTCGGCGAGCCCGTCGTCCTCGACCCCGGCGCCCTGGTGGCGAAGGTCGTCACCCGCCGTCGTGGCGGCTTCTGCTACGAACTCA
Organism: Kitasatospora sp. NPDC001660; assembly: GCF_053596725.1. Taxonomy (NCBI): domain Bacteria; kingdom Bacillati; phylum Actinomycetota; class Actinomycetes; order Kitasatosporales; family Streptomycetaceae; genus Kitasatospora; species Kitasatospora sp. NPDC001660. Next base: position 4,788 of record NZ_JBSFGU010000058.1, read on the forward strand.
ACGGCGTCTTCGCCGAGTTGCTCACCTCGCTCGGCTACCGGGTGAGCCTGCTGGCCGGCCGCGTCTTCGAGGGCGAGCGGCCCGGCCCGCCGTTCGACCACCTCGCGCTGCGGGTGGACCTCGACGAGCCGTGGCTGGTCGACGTCGGCTTCGGCCGTTTCAGCCGCGGCCCGCTGCGCCTCGACGAGCGCGCCGAACAGGCGGACGCCCACGGCACGTTCACCCTCGCCCCGACGGGCGGGCACGACGACCTGGACGTCCTGCTGGACGGCGAGCCGCAGTACCGCCTGGGCCTGCGCCCGTTCGAGCTCGCCGACTTCGGTCCGACCTGCTGGTGGCAGACCACCTCGCCGGACTCCCACTTCACCCGGTCGGCGACCTGCTCGATGCTCACCGCGGACGGCGGCCGGGTGACCCTCGGCGGCAGCCGCCTGATCACCACCACCCCGGCCGGCGAGCGCACCGAGCTGACCCTCGCCGACGACGAGGTCCTGGCCGCCTACCGCGCCCACTTCGGGATCACCCTGGACCGCCTCCCGGCGATCCCGGGTCCGCGGGGTTGAGCGCCGGGGGCCCGTCCCCGGACCCCGCCTGCGCGGCGACGCTCCCCCCCAGCCGTACGACCGGGAGCACGGGCCCTCGTCCGGCCGTCAGGCCGGTGAGCCGCCACGCCCGTGCTCCGGGCGGGCGGCGGGGGTTCCCCGGCTGAGCGCCAGCGCCAGCGCCGTCGCCGTGTCGAGCCGTGCCACCTCCGCCGCGGCCAGCGTGGGGTTCGCGGCCCGGCGCGCGCGGGCGGCGGCGAGGTCGCCCGGCCCGCCGAGGTGCCGCACCAGCGAGGCCAGGACGGCCCGGGCGGCCGCCGCCAGGTCGGCGGGCAGCGCGAGCACGACCTCGGCCATGATCAGCGCCGACGTGCCCGTGTCCAGCGCGGGCGGGCCCTCGGCGGCCGTCGCCCAGTCGATCACCACCGGCCCGCGCGGCGTCAGCAGGACGTTCTCCGGGTGCAGGTCGAGGTGCAGGATCCGGTGGGCCGGGTCCGCGCCCGCGAGGGCCGGGACGGCGTGCAGGCGGCGCAGCAGTCCGGCCAGCAGCCCGCCGGCCGCCTCGGGCGCGATGTCGCCCGCCACGAGCGCCTCGCGCATCGTGGGGCCCGTCAGCCGCTCCAGGACGAGCTCGCCGGGCGCGGCCCCGGCGCCCGCCGCGGGCACCGGGTAGCCGTGCTCCGCGAGGTGCCGCATCACGGCGAGTTCGCCGGACGCGTCGCTGCCGTCCCGGTACCGGCGCAGCACCCACCGGTCGTCCAGGGCGAAGACGTCCGCCGTCCGTCCGCGGCCCAGCAGCGGCCCCGCGCCGCTTCGTTCGTCCACGCGGGGCAGGGTAGCGCCGGGCCCGATCGGTTCGGGCCGGAATCACACAATCACTCCGGGTGTCCGCGCGGTCGCCGTAGGCTCTCCGTGCGCGGCCGAGTCGCGCTCAACTCCACTCTCCGCCAAGGTGGTTCACCGATGGAGCAGCCGATGGAAGCGATGGGGCAGGGCCTCGACGACGCCGAGGTGACGTACGAGCAGGTCACGGTGGTCTCCGTCACGGCGGGCGAGCCGGCCAACCCGGCACGCGTCCCGGTCCGCGTCTCGCGCGAGGTGATGACGGTCAAGCGCGTGGCGAGCTACTGGGTGCGCTGGGACGAGAAGCGCGGCCCGGACGACATCCGCCACCACGCCCGGTGGGTCCCCGACGAGGAGTACGTCCGTCCGGACGCGGGGAGCCCGGACGGCACGCTGACGGTCACCGTCGCCGCGTACTGGACGTACCGGGCGGACGGGCGCCCGCGGCGGCGCACCAGCGAGACCGTGATCGCCTTCCGCCCCGGCGAGACCGAGCACGAGCTCGTCCTCGAACGCCCCGACCCGCACCACCCGGCCGCCCTCGCCGTGCACCTGACGGCCGCCCGGTGGGTGGACGGCGGCTGCGGCCGGGAGATCCACTACGGCTACGCGGGCCCGACGGAGGCCGAGGGCGCCGACGGCGGCGAGGGGGAGTGGCTGGTGCGCTTCCCGGAGTACGTCACCGGCCTGCTGCCGCTGACCCGTTAGGCGGCGGCCCGAGCCCCTTCCCGCGGGCCGGCCTTGCGGGCCGGGGCGCCGGGCCCGATCTCGCAGGCGCCCGGCACTTCCGTTCCGTGAAGCGCGACCGCCTCCTGGGCCAGGCGGCCCAGGAGGCGGTCGCGGCGGTGGATCAGCGCGGTGACGAGTGACATCCGCCCATCGTGTTCACGTGATCACCGCGAGTCGCGGAGGTTCGTTACTTGACGTCGGGCACCGGGGTGTCGTTCTTGAAGGCGTCGAACACCTGCTTGGCCTTGGCGGAGTCCCACTTGACGGCCGACTCCCCGGTGTTGGTGCGGTAGTCCGGGTTGGCGATCGGGATGGTGAGCGTCTTGCCGCTGCCGCCGTTGACGTCCTTCATCGCGAGGAAGAGCGAGCCGAGGTCGGTCAGGCCGGTGTCGTTGTCGACGATCAGGGTGCCGAGTCCGGCGTCGGCCAGCGGGTAGAAGGTGAACGGGTCGAGCAGCGTGCCCGGGGAGGCCGCCTGGTGGGCGAGGGCGGCGAGGAACTTCTGCTGGTTGCGCATCCGGCCGAGGTCCTGGTCGGCCATCTGGTGGCGCTGGCGGACGAAGGCGAGGGCCTGGGTGCCGTTGAGGGTCTGGTCGCCGGCCTTGAGGTCGAGGCCGGAGTCCTTGTCCTTGATGTCCTGGTCGATGTGCATCTGCACGCCGCCCACCGCGTCGACGATGCCGACGAAGCCGGAGAAGCCGATCTCGGCGTAGTGGTCGATGCGGATGCCGGTGTTCAGCTCGATGGTCTGGACCAGCAGGCGGCCGTTGCCGTTGGCGAAGGCCGAGTTGATCTTCGAGGTGGTGGCCTTCACGGTCTTGCCGCTGCTCGTCCTGTACTCCGGTATCGACACCCAGGAGTCGCGCGGCACGCTCATCAGGGTGTTCCCGCTGTCCCCGATGTGCAGGATCATCATCGAGTCGCTGCGCTTGCCCTCGACGTCGTGGCCGGTGTGGAGGTTCTCCTCCTGGGCGTCGGTGAGGCCCTCGCGGCTGTCCGAGCCGACGATCAGCCAGTTGGTGCCCTTGCCGGCCGCCGGGCGGCCGGGGTAGTCGGCGAGCACGTTGTCGTGGTTGAGCTTGGAGTCGGCCCAGAACCAGGTGGAGACGGCCGTCACCATGATCGCGACGAGCAGGCCGAAGACCGTCCACTTGGCGATCCGGCCTTTCGTCCAGCGTCCGGGCCCGGCTGCGCCCGCCGCGGGCGGCCGGGTGGCGCCGGGGGCGCCGGGACCGCCAGGGCCGCCGGGACCGCCAGGGCCGCCGGGACCGCCAGGGCCGCCGGGACGGCCGGGCCCCTGCGGTGGGACGCCGCCGACGCGGGAGGGCTCGGGCTGCCGCGGCGCCGGGGCGCCCGGCCCGCGCGGGTTCAGTCCGGCCGGCAGCGGCGGCTCGGCCGAGGTGCCGCCTGCGCCGCGCCCGTACGCGCCGCCCCCGTTGCCGCCGCCGTACGGGTTCCCGCCGCCGCTGCCGCCGTAGGGGTGCCCGCCGCCGCCCGGGCGGCCCTCCTGCCACGTGTTCATGTGGTCGAGGATGCCCGACCGCGTCCGGCCTGACTCCCCCCTGGGGGCTCCACCAGGCCTCTTGTAGCAGTTTTGATGCACGCACCGGATCGTTCCGCCGCAACTTCCGCGCGTGCGCGCTCCCGTGGGCCGCCCCGGCCGCCGGCGTGATCCGCCTCACCCTGCCGCTCGCCTGCCGAAACGATTCTTGACCGTCCCGAACACCCCGTGTTTGCATTTTCGGCATGGACCAGCGAAGGACTCTCACGCGTCGGCGGCACGTCGACCTGAAGCGTGTGTCCCGTTCGCTCTGTCGTGGCTGACGCGCGCCCGTCGAATCCCTCAACCCCCTTTTCCCGGGCGGCAGAAGAGCCGCCGCGCAGCGCCGTCCCCGCTTCCCGCAGAGGTGCACCCATGGCCACCGTCCTGTCCGTCTCCGGCTCCCCGTCCGCGACGTCCCGCACCACCCGCCTCCTGCGCCACGTGGACGCGCAGTTGGCAGCCCGCGGCCACCACGTGATCCCGTTCGAGGCCCGCCACCTGCCCGCGCACGCGCTGCTCTCGGGCGACTCCGGCCATCCCGAGATCGCCGCCGCCGTCGAGCTGTTCGCCCGGGCCGACGGCGTCGTCATCGGCACCCCCGTCTACAAGGCCGCGTACTCCGGCCTGTTGAAGGCCCTGCTCGACGTCCTGCCGCAGTACGCGCTGGCCGGCAAGGCCGTCCTGCCGCTCGCCACCGGCGGTTCGCCCGCGCACGTCCTCGCCGTGGACTACGCGCTGCGCCCGGTCCTCAGCTCGATGGGGGCCGGCCACATCACCCAGGGCTGGTTCGTGCTCGACCGCCACATCACCGTCAGGGAGGACGGGAAGACCCTCGTCGAGCGCGAGACCGAGACGCTGCTCGCCCCGGTCGTGCAGGCCTTCGCGACGGCGTTGGAGCGACTGCCCGCCCCGGCGGCCGCACCGGCTCTGACCGGCTGACGAGCCGCACCCGGGGCCCCGGCACCGGGGCCCGTACGGGGCCACCCCGAGAAGGGTGGCGGCGACCCCTAGGGGGAGGGTCGCCGCGCCCCGTACAACTCCCGTCGGGCCGCTTCATCCCGGCGGAGGACGAGCGTCGCGCCATCCGCTCCTAACGTGGTTCACACATCCCCGCCCGCCCCGGAAACGGCCCGGTCCCGTCGGGCCGACGGCCCGGTCCGCCGGGCAGGGTGGGGATAACTCCCGGTCGAGGACTACCGCTTCCACCATGTCGCCGGACAGGTGGGGCCGACCAGGCTGGGGGTCAACGGGTGGGCCCATTCCTTAGGAGACTCCAGTGACGACGGCAGCAGCCGTGTTCGACCCCCAGCTTCCCGGCGGCGAGTCCGCCGCCGCCGCCTCGGCCCGCCAGGTCACCAAGGCGTACGGCGCGGGCGAGACCAAGGTCACCGCGCTGAACGCGGTCGACGTCGACATCCAGCGCGGCCGCTTCACCGCGATCATGGGCCCGTCCGGCTCCGGCAAGTCGACCCTCATGCACTGCCTGGCCGGCCTCGACACCGTGAGCGGCGGGCGGATCTGGATCGGCGACACCGAGATCACCGGCCTGCGGGACAAGCAGCTGACCAGGCTGCGCCGCGACAAGATCGGCTTCATCTTCCAGGCCTTCAACCTGCTGCCGACGCTGAACGCGCTGGAGAACATCACGCTCCCGATGGACATCGCCGGCCGCAGGGTCGACCAGGCCTGGCTGGACCAGGTGGTGGAGACCGTCGGCCTGGCCGGCCGGCTCAAGCACCGCCCGACCCAGCTCTCCGGCGGCCAGCAGCAGCGCGTCGCGGTGGCGAGAGCCCTGGCCGCCCGTCCCGAGATCATCTTCGGCGACGAGCCCACCGGCAACCTCGACTCCCGGGCCGGCGCCGAGGTGCTGACCTTCCTGCGCCGCTCGGTGGACGAACTCGGCCAGACCATCGTCATGGTGACCCACGACCCGGTCGCCGCCGGCTACGCGGACCGCGTGCTCTTCCTCGCCGACGGCGTGATCGTCGACGAGATGCACTCCCCGACCGCCGACTCCGTCCTGGAGCGCATGCGCCGCTTCGACGGCAAGCGCACCAGCTGAGCGGGCGGGACGACACATCATGATCCTCAAGACGTCACTGCGGAGCTTCTTCGCCCACAAGGGCAGAATGGCGCTCTCCCTGGTAGCCGTCGTGCTGTCGGTCGCCTTCGTCTCCGGCACCCTGGTCTTCTCCAACACCGCGACCAGCACCTTCGACAAGCTCTTCGCCGCGACCGCCTCGGACGTGTCCGTCCAGCCGCCGAAGCCGGCCGAGGACGACGACCAGCAGCCCGGCGACAAGACGCCGACCGTCCCGGTCTCGCTCGCCCGGCAGGTCGCCGCGGTGCCCGGGGTGAAGACGGCCATCGGCCAGGTCATGGTCGGCGACGCGATCCTGGTCGACCCGGCCACCAACAAGCTGGTCGGCCCGACCAGCGGCGCGCCGACCCTGGTCGGCAACTGGACCGACACGCCGCGCAACCCGGTGCGCATCACCTCCGGCCACGTGCCGCAGAACGCCGGCGAGCTGGTGCTCGACGCCGACACCGCGAAGAAGGCCAAGCTCGGCCTCGGCAGCAAGGTGCGGGTCGACAACGCGAGCGGCAAGCACGAGTTCACCGTCGCGGGCATCGCGACCTTCACCACCACCAACCCGGGTGCGGCGCTCGCCTTCCTGGACACCCCGACCGCGCAGCAGGTGCTGCTCGGCGGGGCGGCCTACACCTCCGTGGAGGCGTTCGGCGACGGCAGCCGCAGCGACGCGCAGCTCAAGGCCGACACCCTGGCCGAGCTCGGCGGCGGCTACCAGGTCAAGACCGCGGCCGAGCAGAAGGACGAGAACAACAAGAGCGTCGGCAGCGGCCTCGACTTCATGAAGTACGCGATGCTCGGCTTCGCCGGCGTCTCGCTGATCGTCGGCGGCTTCCTGATCATCAACACCTTCTCGATGCTGGTCGCCCAGCGCACCCGGGAGATCGGCCTGCTGCGCGCCATCGGCGGCAGCCGCGGCCAGGTCAACGGCTCGGTGCTGGTCGAGGCGCTGATCCTGGGCGTGCTCGGCTCGACCCTCGGCATCGGGGCCGGCCTCGGCATCGCCGTCGGCCTGATCCAGCTGATGAACGCGATCGGCATGGACCTCAAGGCGAGCGACCTGCAGATCGGCCCGGACGTCTTCGTCGCCGGGTACGCGGTCGGCATCCTGATCACCGTCATCGCGGCCTGGATCCCGGCCCGCCGGGCCAGCAGGATCGCACCGATGGCCGCCCTGCGCGACCACGGCACCCCGGCGGAGGCGCGCTCCAACATCGTCCGGACGGTCATCGGCCTCGTCCTCACCCTGGGCGGTGGCGGCCTGCTGGTGCTCGCCGCGAAGGCGGAGAAGGCGGCGACCGGCGGGCAGTACCTCGGCCTCGGCGTGCTGCTGACCCTGATCGGCGTCGTGGTGCTCGGCCCGCTGCTGGCCACCGCCGTGATCAAGGTGCTCGGCGCCCTCCTGCCGGCCCTGTTCGGCCCGGCCGGCAAGCTCGCCCAGCGCAACGCGACGCGCAACCCGCGCCGCACCGGCGCCACCGCCGCCGCGCTGATGATCGGCCTGGCGCTGGTGATCGGCTCCTCGGTGTTCAGCTCCTCGGCGGTCACCTCGGCCGGCGCGCAGATCGACAAGTCGGTGGGCGTGGACTACATCATCTCGGGCGGCCGCACCCCGGTCACCACCGAGATGATGGACACGGTGCGCCACACCCCGGGCGTCGACCACATCACCACCCAGGAAGCCTTCAACCACGCGAAGGTCCAACTGCCCGGCGGGCAGAACGCGAAGACCGACCTGACTGCCGTGCCGGCCACCTTCTTCGCCGCCGACTTCCACCCCACGGTCACCTCCGGTTCGGTGGACTCGGTCGGGCGCGGTTCGCTCGGGATCGGTGAGACCTTCGCCAAGGACCACAGCCTGAAGGTCGGCGACCAGGTGACCGTCGACTACGGCAAGGGCCACACCCAGGTGCTGCCGGTGGGCGTGGTGTTCGAGAAGGGCGGGTTGCTGGGCGACGGATCCTTCGTCGGCCTCGACACCATGGCCAAGGTCGTCCCGGCCGCCGAACAGCCGCCCGTCTGGACCTTCTTCGCCAAGGCCTCCTCCGGAGCGGACGTCGCCAAGACGCTGACCGCCCTGCAGGACGCGCTCAAGGAGTACCCGCAGCTGACCATCAAGGACCAGGCCGGCTACAAGGAGCTCGTCCAGTCCCAGGTCAACACCCTGCTCTACCTGATCTACGGGCTGGTCGGCCTCTCGATCACGGTCGCCGTGCTCGGCGTGGTCAACACGCTGGCGCTGTCGGTGGTCGAGCGGACCCGCGAGATCGGCCTGCTGCGGGCGATCGGGCTCTCCCGCCGCCAGCTGCGCCGGATGATCCGGCTGGAGTCCGTGGTGATCGCGGTCTTCGGCGCCGTGCTCGGCACGGTGCTCGGCCTCGCCTGGGGCGTCACCGCCCAGCAGGTGCTCCGCGACCAGGGTCTGGGCACGCTCACCGTCCCGACCACCACGATCGCCGTGACGCTGGTCTCCTCCGTGGTGATCGGTCTGCTCGCGGCCCTCGTCCCGGCCTTCCGGGCCGGACGCATGAACGTCCTCGCGGCCATCGCGACGGACTGACCCGGCGGCGGGGGACGCCGGGGAAAACGGGGGGAACGGGGGAACGGGGGAACGGGGGAACGGGGGGCGTAGGGGCCGGGTGCGAGCGAGCACCCGGCCCCTACGGCGTTCCCGGCCGCACCAGCCCGGTTTGCGGCCGTCCGTCGCGCTGCCGGACCGGCCCGGCAGCCCGCAGCACGTCCTCGACCGGATCGCGCTGCTCGGGTTCGTCACCTTCACGGTCGTCCACTTCCTCCTCTGACCGGTACGGTTGGCCCCGATGAACACCAAGGCTGCTGAGGAGCTGCCGGCGGTCTCCGTGATCATGCCGGTGCTCAATGAGGAACGACACCTGCGCACGGCCGTGCGGCACATCCTGGAACAGGACTACGCCGGCCCGATGGAGGTGGTGATCGCCCTCGGTCCGTCCACCGACCGCACCGCCGAGATCGCCGCCGAGCTGACCGCCGAGGACCCGCGGGTCCGGACCGTGGAGAACCCCACCGGCCGCACGCCGGCCGGTCTCAACGCGGCGATCCGCGGCTCCCGCCACCCGATAGTGGTGCGCGTGGACGGCCACGGCCTGCTGACCCCCGGCTACGTCGCGACCGCCGTCCGCCTGCTGGACGAGATGGAGGCGGCCAACGTCGGCGGCATCATGCACGCCGAGGGCGAGACCGAGTGGGAGAACGCGGTCGCCGCCGCGATGACCTCCAAGATCGGCGTCGGCAACGCCGCCTTCCACACCGGCGGCCTGGCCGGCCCCGCGGACACCGTCTACCTCGGCGTGTTCCGGCGCGAGGTCCTGGAGAAGCTCGGTGGCTACAACGAGGAGTTCATCCGCGCCCAGGACTGGGAGCTCAACTACCGCATCCGCCAGGACGGCGGGCTGATCTGGTTCACCCCGCAGCTCAAGGTCACCTACCGGCCCCGGCCGTCGGTCCGGGCGCTCGCCAAACAGTACAAGGACTACGGCCGTTGGCGGCGCGTGGTCACCCGCTACCACCGCGGCTCGGTCAACCTGCGCTACCTGGCCCCGCCGGCCGCCTTCCTCGGCGTCACGCTCGGCCTGGTGCTCGGCGCCGCCGTCCACCCGGTCTTCCTCGCCGCGCCCGGCGCGTACCTGCTCGGGATCCTCGGCGGCTCGGTGATCGAGGGCCGCGGCCTGTCCGTCAAGGCGAAGGCGATGCTGCCGGTGGCCCTCGCCACCATGCACCTCAGCTGGGGCTTCGGCTTCCTCACCTCGCCGCGCTCGCTGGCCCGCAAGGTCATCGGCAGCACCGCGCCGACCCCGGCCGACGTCCTCTCCGAGGCCCGCTGACCGACCGCCGCCGACCCGCCCCGGCGCTGAGGCCGGTGGCGTCGAGGCGGACGGCACCCTCACCCGCCTCCGACCCGCTTTCCACGAGCGTTACTTGGCGCACACGTCCGTGTCGTCCGCCTGCACCCGCTGGAGGTCGGTCGGTGCCGCCGCCGTCGGCGCCGCGGCCGGTGAGGCGGGTGCCGCGAGGACGTCCTTGCCGAGCACCAGCACCAGCGGTCCCTTCGCGGCGGCCTTCGGGTCCGGCCGGGTGGCGTCGGCGGGCAGGCCGAGGGCGGCGGCCAGGGCTGCCGCCGCGTCCTCCTGTCCGGCCGGGTAGGAGATCGAACCGGTCGCCGTGGTGGGCGCGTTGGGGCCCGTCGAGGCCTTGGCGAAGCCCTTGGCCCGCAGCTTGTCCACGGTCGGGCTCGACTGGCCCGGCGTCCCGCTGCCGTTGCGGACGATCACCTGGACGTCCTTCGGGTCCACCGCCGGCGCGGCGGGCGTGCTCGGCGCGGTGGGCGTCTCCGGCGTCGCCGGGGCGGGGGTGGCGCTCCGGGTGGTCGCCGTCCCGGTCAGCGAGCGGTCGGCGGCGATCATCGAGAACAGCTGCCCGGCGTCCGGCTGCTTGAGTATCAGCCGGTTCTCGTCCTTCGGGTCGTCGAGCACCGGCGCGGTGGTGAAGGTGATGTTCCTGGTGTCCACCGTGCTGATGTCCAGTGCCAGGTCCTTCAGTCTGTCGACGCTGCCGATGCCGGAGTCGACGGTGAGCGCCTTGGTGGCGGCGTCCGCGAGCCTGTAGAGCTTGCTCGGGCTGGTCAGGGTGTCGTCGCTCTTGATCTTGCGGATCATCGAGCTGATGAACTGCTGCTGGAGCGGGATCCGGGTGAGGTCGCCGCCGAGCCCGACCCCGTGCCGGGTGCGGACGAACGCGAGCGCGTCGTCGCCCTGGACGACGTGCCGGCCCTTGCTCATCTTCAGGTGCGACTTCGGGTCGTTGATGTCCTTGGCCGCGCACACCTCGACCCCGCTGACGGCGGTGGAGAGCGTCTTCACCGCCTCGAAGCCGACCTGGACGAAGTGGTCGACCCGGATCCCGGTGACCTTCTCGACGGTCTTCCAGGAGCAGCCCGGGTCCCGGCCCTCCTGTCCCAGGCTGTTGTTGAACATGTCCCGTACGGAGCCGGGGATCCGCCTGCCGTCCGGCGTCCGGCACTCGGGGATCGGCACCATCAGGTCGCGCGGGATGCTGATGACGGTCGCGTTGGAGCGGTCCTTGGCGACGTGGAGGAGCAGCGTGGTGTCGGCGTGCCCGGAGCTGCCCTCGTCGCCGTAGTCGCTCCCGAGGCCCTCGCGGCTGTCGGTGCCGAGCACGAGGATGTTGAGCGCGTCCCCGGCCGGCTTGGGCCGCTCGGCCTCGTCGCCCAGCTGGACCTTGACCGAGGTCAGGTTGCTGTTGAAGTGCCGGTACAGGTAGTAGCCGCCGCAGCAGCCCGCGGCCATGACCAGCGCGCCGGCCCCGGCCGTCCACTTGAGCGTCCTGCACCGGCGCCGGTTGCGCCTGGCGGCGGCCGCCCGACGCTTCGCCGTCCGGTGGCCGTCCCCGCTGTACTCACCGGTTTTCGGTTTGTCCTTCTGCACGGGCTTCCCTACGTCCGGCGGGTCACGAGGTCCGGCACACCGGGGCGATGGGCCGATCCGGACACAGTAGACGAGCCGAACGGGGGAATTGTTCCGAGTATGATGCCCGTCACATACAGGTAATCGAAACGTAAAGCCGGAAGGGGTGGTCAGTGCTGCGCGCAGGCGTCCACGTCGGCCGTCCGCCCCTCGAAGACGGGCGCGGCCCCGGCCGACGGTGAGGCCGAGGCCGAGGCGCTGGCCCCGGTGGCCCCGTCCGAGCCGGGCGTCCGGCCCGGGCTCGCGACGGCCGTCGGCGATGGCTCCGAGCCGGGGGGCCGTACGGTGATCCGCTGGTCGTCCCGCAGCGCGGTGAACAGCTGGGTGGTCTGCGGCTGCACGAACTCGTCCCGGTCCGAGTCGTAGTGGTAGGGGCGGCGCGGCGCGGTGAGGAACACCACGTCCGCCGAGGGGATGCCGCGCAGGTCCTGGGTGAGCTCGTAGAGCGCGCCGAGCGAGGACAGGCCGCCGTCCGCCTTGACGGAGGAGGTGGCCGCGTCCAGCACCGGCCACAGCTTCGCCGGGTTGAGCAGCACGCCCTGCGACTGCACCTTGCGGATCAGCGAGGCCAGGAACTGCTGCTGACGGCCCATCCGTTGGGTGTCGCTGCCGTCGCCGAGGCTCTCCCGGGCGCGGACGTAGCCGAGCGCCTGCTCGCCCCGGAGGGTCTGCCGCCCGGCCGGCAGGTCGAGCTTGGCTTCCTTGTCGTGGATCGGCTGCGGCACACACACCTCGACCCCGCCGATCGCGTCCACCATCGCCTTGAAGCCGGTGAAGTCGAGGATCACGTAGTGGTCGATCCGGATGCCGCTCAGCTGCTCGACGGTGCGGATCGAGCAGGCCGGACCGCCGAGTTCGAACGCCCAGTTGAACTGCATGAGGGCGGGCTTGCTCCGGGTGCCGTCCGGCTTCTCGCAGGCGGGGACGGTGACCATGACGTCGCGCGGGACGGAGACCGCCGTCGCGTGCTTCCGGTCCGCCGCCAGGTGCAGCAGGATCGTGGTGTCCGAGCGCTGGGTGCCCGCCTCGCCGCCGTAGGCGCCGTTCGCGCCGGAGCGGTCGTCGCTGCCGATGAGCAGGATGTTCCCGGCGCCCTTGGCCCCGGCGGTCCGGCCCGGCCGCTCCGCCTCCAGCTTGGCGAGCAGCTGGTCGGTGGCCGTGTCCGTGCGGATGTTCCGGTCGAGCTTCCGGTAGGCGACCCAGAGCAGCACCGCGGTGCCGACGAGCAGGAACGCGACGACGCCGGCGGTGATCAACAGCCACCGCCGGCGCCAACGGGGGCGTCCGGGTGTGTTCGGGGGAGTGCCGGTCGGGGGGTGCGCAGCGTCATCCTCGGCCATGGCAGGGATCCCTACCCGCCGGGCCGGCGGCGGGAGTTACCCGAGGCGCAGTGTCACCCGTTCGGATTCGGTCCGCTTCTCCCACTGCTCGGGGGTCAGGCCCTGCGAGTTGCGGCACAGCACCACCGAGGCGCCGGCCGCCAGCGGTGCCAGCAGGCCGGCCTCCAGGCCCGTCCAGTCGTCGTACGACAGCGTGGACAGAACACGGTCACCGGGGTTCAGGCCGAGCCGCACGGCGCCCTCGCGGGCCAGGGCGACGGTCTGCTCGCCGGTCAGCTTCAGCGGCAGCCCGTCCACGCCGGTCTCCAGGGCCGGCGCGTCCGGGGCGACCGGGGAGTACGGCGCGAAGCGGTCGCCCTGGCCGGGCACCTCGGCGGCGTAGTCGAGGAAGCCGTCCGGGCGCTGCGGGAACCGGCCGCCCAGCGGGCGCAGGGCGAGCGCGACCCGCTCGCCCTCGCAGGCCTGGGCGGCGCCCAGGCCGTCCGGGCCGCTGACCACCAGGTCGGCGGCGGCCGGGTCGCCACCCGGCACCGCCGTCACCCCGACCGACCAGCAGGCCAGCAGCCAGACGGCGCTCTGCCAGTGGGCGGGCAGGAGGAGGGCGGCGCGGTCGCCGGGGCCGGCGTTGAGCTCGTCCTGGAGCAGGTTGGCGGTCTTGGCCACCCAGTTGTCGAAGGTCCGGGCGGACAGCTCCACCCGTTCGCCGGTGGCGTCGTCGTAGAAGGTGACCAGCGGGGCCGCGGGATCGACCGAAGGGGTGCCACCTCGCAGGTATGCGTGCAGCAGCTCGACGGGGGTGCGGGCATCGGCAGCGAAAGGCGCAGTCATGGTGCGCCCCAGCCTACGGCCTTCGGGTGGCGCCCCGGGAGGGGCGGCGGACCCGGCGCGGGGTCGCGTGGCGAACACCCGTGTTTGCGGCGACCATCCGGTTTATGCGCCTTTCACTCCCCGCCGTCGCCCTCGCGATCCTGATGCTCCAGCCCGCCGCGGCCGCGTCCGCCGGCTCTCCGCCCTTGCCCGCCCCCGGGCCGGGGGCACCTCCCAGCCGCCAGGCCGGGGGCGAGGGGCCCGGCGTCCCAGCCGTGCAGCGCCGCGCCTCGGCCGGCGGCGGGTCGGTCACGTCGCTGCCGGTCGCGGCGGGCCGCGGTTTCGCGCCGCGCGTCACGACCCCGTTCGAGCTCCTCGGCGTCGGCTGGGACGGCCCCGCGGACGCGCTCGCCGGCGGCACCGTCCGGGTCCGCACCCGCGACGCGGCCACCGGACACTGGGGCGACTGGCGCGCACTGGAGACGGACACCGAGGACGGACCGGACACGCGCTCCCACGGCGCGACCGCGCCGCTGTGGACCGGGCGCAGCGACGGTGTCGCGGTCGAGGTGCACCCCGGCCCGGCGGGAGCGCCGCCCGGCCTGCGCCTCGAACTCGTCGACCCCGGCGAGGGCGTCTCCGCCGCCTCCGCCCGGACGCTGCCGGCCGCCCCCGACACCCCGCGCCCCGCGATCGTCACGCGGGCGGGCTGGGGCGCCGACGAGTCCCTGCGCGACCAGTCCCCCTTCCAGTACACCGGCCCGGTCCGGGTGGTCTTCGTCCACCACACGGCCACCGCCACCGACTACGCCTGCACCGACGCCCCGCGGGTGATCCGGGCGATCTACCAGTACCACGTGCAGAGCAGCGGCTGGCGGGACATCGGCTACAACTTCCTGGTCGACCGCTGCGGCACCGTCTACGAGGGCCGCGCGGGCGGCGTCGACAAGCCCGTCCACGGCGCCCACACCCTGGGCTTCAACAACGACTCGTCCGGTGTCGCCGCGATCGGCACCTACATCACCGACGCCCCGCCGCAGCCCCTCCTCGACGGCATCGCCGCCATCGCCGCGTGGAAACTCGGCCTCACCGCCCACGCCGCCGACGGCCGCACCCGGCTCACGTCCACCTCCGACGCCAGCCGCTTCCCGAAGGGCACGGTCGTCGATTTCGACACCATCTCCGGCCACCGCGATGCCTTCGCCACCGAATGCCCCGGCGCCGCCCTCTACGCCCAACTCCCGCCCCTGCGCGAGGCCGCGGCCCACCTGCAGGCGCAGTGACGGCCCCGACTCCCGTACCGCGCGCCTTTCCCCTCTCCTCCTCTTTCCTCGGATTTCCTCTCTCCGGATCTCTCCGCCCATCCCCGAGCTCGGACAGAGGCGCGGTGAACTGTGCGTTACAGGAGGGCAGTTGGCGCCACATTCCCTCTACGCCAGTTGCCGCAACTCCTCCGTCAACGCCGCCGCCAGATCCGGCCGGAGGTCGTACCGCGCGGGTGTGCTCTGCATCAGCTCGATCCGCCACCCCGCCCCCGCGTTCACCGCGACCACCGTCTGCACCGAGTTGAGCTCCGGCACGAGGTCCGCCGCCCCCGCCGGCACCAGCCCCGCGACGGCGTCCAGCTGTGCCACCCCCGCCCCGAGCCCCCGCACCCGCCGCACGGCGGCCACGTACCGCGGCGTCACGTGGTCCGCGAAGATCCGTCCGAGCTCGGCCGCGATCGCCGACCGCCCGCGGTGCCGCGTCCCGTCGTGGCCGATCACCTCGCCGTCGTCGGCGAAGGGCCCCGCGAAGGCCGAGCCGTCCCGCCGGTTCCATCCGTCGAGGACCCGGTGGTAGAGCGCCCGCACCGCGCTCTCGTCCGCGGAGGACAGCTCCGGCATCCGCGTATCGTTCATATCCCCATGGTCGACGAAGGCGGTGGAGCCGGACAGCGGAGGAGGTGCGGGGCGGTGACGGACGAGGCGGTGCGCCGCTGGCGGCCGGGCTTCCCGCTGGACGCGGCCCGCACGCTGCTCCCGCTGCGCCGCGGCCCGGCCGACCCCTCCTACCGGACGACCGGCGACGGCGCGGTCTGGCGGGCGTCCCGCACGCCCGCCGGCGTCGGCACGCTGCGTGTGCTGGCCCGCCCGGGCGCCGGCGAGGTGGAGGCGCGGGCCTGGGGCCCGGGTGCCGGGTGGCTGCTGGACCGGTTGCCCGTGCTGCTGGGCGCGGAGGACCACCCGGAGGGCCTGGTGCTGCCGCCCGGTCCGCTGCGCGACGTCCAGCGCCGTACGGCCGGTGTGCGCCTGACCCGGACCGGTCTGGTGCTGGAGTCGCTCGTCCCGGCGATCCTGGAACAGAAGGTGACGACCGACGAGGCCTACCGCGCGTGGCGGACGCTGCTGCGGGACTTCGGCACCCCGGCGCCGGGCCCGGCGGAGGGCATGCGGGTGGCGCCGTCGGCCCGTGAGTGGGCACTGGTGCCGAGCTGGGAGTGGCACCGCGCGGGGGTGGACCCGAAGCGCTCGGCGACGGTCGTGCGCGCCGTGCGCCTGGCGCCCCGTCTGGAGGAGGCGTCCGCGATGGACCACGCCGAGGCCTTCGCGCGCCTGACCGCCGTGCCGGGCATCGGGATCTGGACGGCCGCCGAGACCCTGCAGCGCAGCAACGGCGACGCGGACGCGGTCTCGGTCGGCGACTTCCACCTGCCGAACCTGGTCGGCTGGGCCCTGGCCGGCCGCCCCCGCAGCGACGACGCCCAGATGCTCGCCCTCCTGGAGCCCTACCGCCCCCACCGCCACCGCGTCTGCCGCCTCCTCACGTCCACCGGCACCCACGCCCCCCGCTACGGCCCCCGCCTGGCCCCCAACGACCACCGCCGCCGCTGAACCGGCCCGGTTACCGCACCTCGATGAAGGCGTCCGCGCTGCGCCCCGGCCGTTCGCGCGGCGGTTCGGCGGGGCGGCCGACCGCGATGGCGCCCATCGGGTCCCAGTCGGCCGGGAGGTCGAGGGCGGCGCGGACGGTGTCGCGGCAGAACATGGTGGACGAGACCCACGCGGAGCCGTAGCCCTCGCCGGTGAGCGCGATCAGCAGGTTCTGCACGGCGGCGCCGGCGGCGACGGTGAACATCTCCCGTTCGGCGGTGGCGCGCCGCGGGTCGGGGTAGTCGTGCGAGCCGTCCATCACCAGGCACGGCACGACGAGGTAGGGCGCGTTGCGCAGGACGTCGCCGCGCGCGGTGCGGCGGGCGATCCGGGCGTCGTCCCAGCCGTCGAGTTCGCGCAGGTCGCGCCGCCAGGCGTCGAGCATCGCGTCGAGCAGCCGGGTGCGGGTCCCGGGGGACTCCAGCAGCATGAACCGCCACGGCGTGGTGTGGTGCGGGGCCGGCGCGGTGACGGCGGCGGCGACGGCGCGGCGGACGGCGCCCGGGTCGACCGGCTCGTCGGTGAAGGCCCGGACGGTGCGCCGCAGGGTGACGGCCTCCCGCAGGGCCTCGGAGGTGCCGAGCCGGAACATGTCGTCGGCGGCGCGGCGCACCAGCGGCCGGGTGCCCTCGCCGTCCTCGGCGGTGACGAGGTGTCCGAGACCGCGCACGATCGCGACCGGCACGCCGGTGGCCTTGCCCTTCACCAGGTCGGCGGCGGCGGCGAGTTCGTCGGCGGTGGCGGTGACGGTCAGGGCGAGCTCGTTGCCGTGGCTGTCGGTGCGTCCGCGGTGGTCCTCCAGCACGGACAGCCCGGCGGCGCCGACGGCGACGTCGGTGAGCCCGTTGCGCCAGGGCCGGCCGAAGGTGTCGGTGACGACGACGGCGAGCCGCCGCCCGGTGAGCCGCCGCAGCACTGCGCGCAGGGCGCGGGCGGAGGCGTCGGGGTCCTCGGGCAGCAGGAGGACGGTGCCGGGGGCGGTGTTGGAGGCGTCGACGCCGGCGGCGGCCATGACGAAGCCGTTGCGGTTCTCGACGATCCGGGCGGGCCCGCGCCGGGCGACCACCCGGACGGTCTCGGCGTCGATCGCGGCCTCGCGGTCGGCGGCGTGCAGGAGCCGCCCCTCGGCCTTGCTGACGATCTTGGAGGTGACGAGCAGGATGTCGCCGTCCTCGTACGTCCCCGCCTTGGCGAGCAGTGCGCCGAGGTCGGCCCCGGCCTCGATCTCCGGCAGCCCCTCGACCGGAAGGATCCGAACGCTCATGCGCCCGGCTCTCGCCCGGTTTCCGGCCGCAGGGACTCCCGTGCCCCGCTCGCTCACGAACGGACCTGATCCGCCAGCGCGAGCGCGGCCCGTGCCATCTCGGCGGTGGCGTCGACGTCGGTCATCAGCAGCGGGACGGCCCGGCAGGCGATCCCGGCGGCCTCGACGGCGCCCACCGCACCCTCGTCCGCGGTGTCGACCAGCCACCCGTCCAGCAGGCCCTCCCGTCGCCCGCCACCACCCTCGCCCGAGCTGCTTCGCAGCGCTGCCCTGCTGCCGTAGTCGAGCGCGACCGCCTCCGCCGTGGCCTCGACGCCGACGGCGGCCAGCACCTTGTCGGCCATGCCCCGCACCGGGGCCCCGCCGATGATGGGGGAGAGCCCGACGACCGGCGCGGGTGCGGCGGCGACGGCCTCGCGGATGCCGGGCACGGCGAGGATGGTGCCGATCGACACGACCGGGTTGGACGGCGGGAACAGGATGACGTCCGCCTCGGCGATGGCCTCCAGCACGCCGGGCGCGGGCTTGGCGGTGTCGGCGCCGATCGGGATGATCGCCTCGGCGTCGACGGCGGCGTGCAGCTTGACCCAGTACTCCTGGAAGTGGATCGCCCGGGTGCCCTGCTCGTCGGTGATCCGCACGTGCGTCTCGACCCGGTCGTCGCTCATCGGCAGCAGCCGCACGCCGGGCTTCCAGCGCACGCACAGCGCCTCGGTGACCTGGCTGAGGCTGTACCCGGCGGTGAGCATCTGGCTGCGCACGAGGTGGGTGGCGAAGTCGCGGTCGCCGAGCCCGAACCACTCGGGTCCGACGCCGTACTCCTTCATCTCGGCCTTGATCGACCAGGTCTCGTCCGTCCGGCCCCAGCCCTGTTCCTCGTGGATGCCGCCGCCGAGGGTGTACATCACGGTGTCGAGGTCGGGGCAGACCTTCAGCCCGTAGAGGTGGATGTCGTCGCCGGTGTTGCCGATGACGGTGATCTCGTCCTGCGGGTCGACCGCCGCGAGGAGTCCGCGCAGGAAGCGCGCCCCGCCGATTCCGCCTGCCAGTGCCACGATGCGCATGCGCCCATCCTGCCATGGCCCGACTGTCCGTCAGTCCTCGGTCAACTCGGTCGATGCGCCCCGGCCTGTGCCTGCCGGTGCTGCTCTGGGTGCTGCTCGGGGACGGCGTCCGTGTGGCCGTACTGGTTCATCTCGGTGAGGCCCGGGCTGTAGAGGTGGATGGAGACGGCCGGCTCCAGCGCGCCGTTGACCACCTCGTGCAGGTAGCCGGAGGAGAACACCCTCCCCCAGCCTCCGGCCGGGGGGACCCCCGTCCCGCCTGGGCGCAGGATGCGAGTGGCCTCGCCGGCGTGCGTGAGCGAGCGCTCGATGAGCTCGCCCCGGACGACGGTCATGACGCCGGAGGAGTCGCCGTGGTCGTGGAAGCCGCTGCTCTGTCCGGGCAGCCAGCTGAGCAGCCACACCTCGTAGCCGGGGCCGGTCTCCAGCCGGGCGTACCAGCGGGTGAGCGCGTCGTAGCGGACGAGCGGCTCCCAGCGGGCGCGGTCGGCGGCGATCTCGCGGACGAGCCGGGCGTAGCCGGCCACGGTGGTGGGGTGGGCGGGCAGGTCGGTGCGGGCGAGGTGCGGGAAGGCGAGCGGGTCGCCCGCGATGGAGACGTCGCTGAGGCCGTCGCTCCAGCCGCCGGTGCGGACGGTGGTGCGCGGGGCGGGCCGGGAGTTTCGGCGGGCGAGCTTGTTGCGGTCGCGGTTCCGCTTGCGGATGCGGGTCATGCGCACGGGAGTCGTCCTCGGATCGGCGGCTGGTTCGTCGGGGATCAGCCGGATCCGGGATGTCCTGGGGCGGGAATCGCGGGCGGCCTCTGTGCTTCCTGGGGCGGCGCGCGGTGGGACGCGTGCGCCTAGATGCAGCAGGAACAGAGGCGACAACAGGGATTCACGGCACGGCGGAGCGTGGAACCGCTCCGGGGGCTCGTGAACTCTGACATGGGGGAAAGGAGACCTCATCCGCAGGGGTGGTGTCAAACCTGGAGATGCGGCATTCGGGTGGGTTAAGTCCGGAAGTACCGGATGGGGTGATTCATCACCCTCTATGTTTCGATGGGAAGATCGTCGGGAAGGCAGCGCGATGACCGGCCTGTGATGGTGACCGGGCGTCAATCGGCGGATGGTTGCGGACGGTTCGCGACTGCCTGGGGTGTTTCGGCGAAAAGTCCGATGTGTCCATATATGCACACTATTCGTAACGGCTTGGTGCCGGGGAGTGAATCCTGGCTCCAATACCAGAGCTCGGCTTGACTGAGCCAGAGTGACGCAACTGTAATTTCACTCGTGTCGTCGGCCGCACGAGGCAACGGCAACCACGGGGACGCCAAGTAGGGGCAGAGGAGGCGCGCCACATGAGCGAGCTCTTTGAGCTGTTGATCGGTGACGGCATCGCGGAGGACGAGGAGGAACTCGGCTGGCAGGAGCGCGCGTTGTGCGCCCAGACCGACCCCGAGTCCTTCTTCCCCGAGAAGGGCGGCTCGACCCGCGAGGCCAAGAAGGTCTGCCTCGCCTGCGAGGTCCGCTCCGAGTGCCTGGAGTACGCCCTCGCCAATGACGAGCGCTTCGGGATCTGGGGCGGCCTCTCCGAGCGTGAGCGCCGCCGGCTCAAGAAGAGCGCGGTCTGACCGGGATGGCCTCCGACCCCCGCTGACCCTCCGGCACCGAAGGACAACCACAGAGCCGCACGGGCGCCTCACCGCGGTGGTGGGGCGCTTTCGCGTGTCCGGGCACGGCTCCGGGCCGCTCTTCACCGTCCCCGCACGGACACCGTGGACGGAGCCGCAACGTGGAGCCGTTAGTGTGGTGCGCCATCCGGTTGCCGTTCACCGGCTGTGTCCACCGAGAACTGGGGCCCGCGCACTCGATGACCGTCTACAGCCACCAGAGCGGCTTCACCGCTGCCAGGCCGCCCGCCTATCCGCGCCACCTGGTCACCGCCGTGATCGTCTCGCACGACGGCGCCCGCTGGCTGCCGCAGGCCCTGGCCGGCCTGCTCGGCCAGGACCGCCAGGTCCAGCGGGTGCTCGCCGTCGACACCGGGTCCACCGACAGCTCCCCGCAGCTGCTCGCCGACACCCTCACCGACTGGCTGCCGGAGAGCGGCCCGCTGATCCTCGGCCGCCGGGCCGGCTTCGGCACGGCCGTCGCCGAGGCCGTCTTCAACAGCCCGCCGCTGCGTCCGGAGGACCTCCCGTACCGGCTCGACCCGTCCGGCTACGACCCGGTCACCGGCGGCTGGGACGACTTCGGCGACCCGCTCGCCCAGGAGGACGACCTCGGCCGCGGCGGCCCGCGCGAGACCCGGCCGGTCGAGTGGCTCTGGCTGCTGCACGACGACTGCGAACCGCAGACCGACGCGCTGCGCCGCCTGCTCCAGGTCGCCGACTCCACCCCGAGCGCCGCCGTCGTCGGCCCCAAGCTGCGCAGCTGGTACGACCGCCGCCAGCTGCTGGAGGTCGGCGTCACGATCGCCCGCTCCGGCCGCCGCTGGACCGGCCTCGACCGCCGCGAGCAGGACCAGGGCCAGCACGACCAGGTCCGCCCGGTGCTCGCCGTCTCCTCCGCCGGCATGCTGGTGCGCCGGGACGTCTTCGAGGAGCTCGGCGGCTTCGACAAGGCGCTGCCGCTGATGCGCGACGACGCCGACTTCTGCTGGCGCGTCAACGCCGCCGGCCACCGCGTGGTGGTCGCCCCCGACGCCGTGCTGCGGCACGCCGAGGCGGCCAGCCGTGAGCGCCGCGCCATCGACTGCGGCGCCTCCCACCCGCACCGGGTGGACAAGGCCGGCGCCGTCTACACCCTGCTCGCCAACTGCAAGGGTGCGCTCTTTCCCTACGTCCTGCTGCGCCTGGTGCTCGGCACCCTGGTGCGGGCCGTCACCAACCTGCTGGGCAAGGACCCGCGCCAGGCCTTCGACGAACTCGCCGGGCTCGGCCACGAACTCGTCCGGATGCCGAGACTGTTGGCCGCACGCAAACGCCGCGCCCGGACCAGGGCCGCCGATGCGCTGGACGACCGCTCGCTCTTCCCGGCGCCCGGCGCGACCACCCGGCTCGCGGTCGAGGGCGTCATCAGCTCGCTGGGGATAGGGGGATCGGACGACTCCGTCGGCCGGCACGGATCGGCCGAGGCCGGCGGCGACGACGACGCCGAGGACCTGGTCGTCGAGCAGTTCGCCCTGCTCAAGAAGCTCGCCCGACGCCCAGCGCCCGTCCTGTTCGCGGCCCTGCTGGTGTTCGCCCTGGTGGCCTGCCGTGCCCTGATCGGCAGCGGCGACCTGTTCGGCGGCGCCCTGCTGCCGGCCTCCGACGGCGCCGGCGGCCTGTGGTCGATGTACGCCGACGCCTGGCACCCGATCGGCACCGGCTCCACGGCCGCCGCACCGCCGTACCTCGGCGTGCTCTCCGTCCTGTCCTGGATCCTGTTCGGCCACGCCAACCTCGCGATCACCCTGCTGTTCGTGCTGACGGTGCCGCTCGCCGCGGTCAGCGCCTACCTGGTCTCCCGTCCGCTGCTGGACTCCAAGCTGGTCCGCGCGTGGGCCGGCGCCACCTACGCGCTGCTGCCCGCCGCGACCGGCGCGCTCGCGCAGGGCCGCCTCGGCACCGCCGTCCTCGCCGTCCTGCTGCCGCCGCTGGCCCGCGCCGCCGCGATCACGGCCGGCCTCGGCATCCGCGACGAGAGCGCCGCCAAGGGCGCCCGTCCGGGCTGGCGGCCGGTCTGGATGACCGTCCTGCTGCTCACCCTGGCCACCGCCTTCGTCCCGCTGACCTGGGCGCTCGCGGTGCCGCTCTGCCTGGCCACGCTCGTCGTCGCGGTCGTCCGCGGCGGAGCCTTCGGCTCCGGCGGCACGGCGCTGCGGCTGCTCGGCCTGCGCGTCCTCGTGGTGCTCGCGGTGCCGGTGGCGGTGCTCGCGCCGTGGTCGCTGAAGGTGCTGTCGCACCCGCAGTCGCTGCTGCTGGAGGCCGGCCTGCCGGGCCTGCACGGCCGTGGCGCGAGCGCGTTCGGCCTGGTGCTCGTCAACCCGGGCGGCGCCGGCGTGCCGCCGGTGTGGCTGTCGGCCGGTGTCGTGCTCGCCGCGCTCGCCGCGCTGCTGCGCGCCGACCGCCGCCGCGCGGTGCTCGCCGCGTGGGGCGCGGCCGGTGCGGGCATGGTCTTCGCCGTCGCCGTGGCCGGCACCTCGGTGACCCCCGCCTCGGGCGGCCCGACCGTGCCCGCCTGGGCCGGGCCGGCCACCCTGATCGCCGGAATCGCCCTGCTGGCCGCCGCCGCGATCGGCGCCGACGGTGCCAACGCCCGCGTGGCCGGCATCGCCTTCGGCTGGCGCCAGCCGGTCGCCGCCCTGGTGGTGGCCGCCGCGGCGCTCGCCCCGCTGGGCACCGGCCTCTGGTGGGCCGTGACCGGCGCGGACGGTCCGCTGCACCGCGCCGACGCGAGCCAGGTGCCCGCGTTCATCGCGGAGGAGGCCGGCACCACCGACCGCTCCCGCACCCTGGTCGTGACCGGGGACAAGAGCGGCGGAGCCGTCCGCTACACCGTGGTCCGCGGCGCCGGTCTGACGCTCGGCCAGTCCGAGTCCACCGTCGACCCGGCGACGGGCACCCAGGACGGCCTGAACAAGGCGGTCGGCAGCCTGCTGGCCGGCTCCGGCGCGGACCAGGCCGGCGCCCTGTCGGGCTACGGCATCGCGTACGTGCTGGTCGAGCGGCCCGCGATCGACGCCTTCAAGGACGTCCTGGACGCCACCCCCGGCCTGGTCAAGGCCAACCAGGACGGCGACGCCGCGCTCTGGCAGGTCGACGGCGCCCCGGCGGTCCGCGCGGTGATCACCGCCCCCGGCGCGGCTCCCGTCGTCGTCCCGTCCGGCGCCCGCGACATCGACACGACCGTCGCGGCCGGCCCGGACGGCCGGGTGCTGCGGCTCGCCGAGAGCGCCGCCCCCGAGTGGAAGGCCACCCTGGACGGCACCACGCTGGAGCCCACCACGGTCGACGGCTGGGCGCAGGGCTTCAAGCTCCCGGCGGGCGGCGGCAAGCTGTCCGTCACCCGCGGGGACAGCCCGCTGCACACCGGCTGGATCTGGGCGCAGGTGGTGCTCGGCCTGACCATCCTGGTGCTCGCCCTGCCCGGCCGCCGCAGCAACAAGGACGACGACCTGCCCGAGGACGTGGTGGCCGCCGCCGCCCTGGCCGCCGCGGCCCAGGCGCAGGCCCCCGCCCCCGGCAGCCGCCGGGCCCGCCGGATGGCCGAGCGCGGCGAGGGCGCCGAGCCGGGCACCGAGGACACCGGGGTGTACGAGGGCGCCGTCCCGACGCAGCCCACCGCCGATCCGGTGACGGAGGCCGCCCAGGCGGCGGCCGCCGCCCAGGACACCGAGCCGTACACGGACCCGTACCAGACGTACCAGCAGGCCGACCCGTACAGCTACGACCCCTACGCCGCACAGCAGCCGGCGGCCACGCCGTACGGCGGTCAGGCCCACTCCCATCAGGGCTACGAGCAGCAGGGCTACCAGCAGCCGTACTCCCAGCAGGGGTACGAGCAGCAGGGCTACGAGCAGCCGTACCCGCAGGACCCCCAGTACGGCTACGACCCCTACCAGCAGACAGAGCACCAGCAGCCGTGGGTGCCGGGGCAGCCGCAGGCCGAGCCCTACTACGACCCGAACGACCCCAACGGAACGGGCCGGTACCCGCACCACCACGGATCGGGGAGCTGACCCGCGATGAAGAAGCCCTCCTTCGGGAAGAAGTCCGCGCCCGCCGAGGCCGAGGAGACCGGCTACACCCCGCCGGAGCCGGCCGAAGCCCCCGGCACGGACGGGGCCCCGGCGCCGGCCCGCCCCGCCGGGCGCTCGGGCGCCGGCCGGACGACGCCGTCGCTGCTGGCCGCCGCGGCCGTGCTCGCCGTCGTGTTCGGCATCGCCGAGGTCCGCCCGCCGGCCGCCCCCGCGACCGGTGACACGGGCGCCACGGCGACCACCGCGCAGGTCGAGCGGACGGCGGCGGTCTGCCCGCAGCCGATCCAGGGTCTGACCGGCTCGACCACGCTCACCGCCTACACCCCGCCCGGCACCGGCAACGCCACCGGCGGGGCCGGCTGGCTCGCCGACGCCAACGCGCCCGCGGCACCCCCCACCGCCGCACCGTCGGCCCCGGCCACGCCCGCACCGCCGGCCCCCACGACCCCGGCACCGGCCGGCTCGGCCGGCCCCGACAAAGGCGGCGCGCCCGCCGACGCCCGGCTGACGCTGGCCAAGCCCGGCACCCCGGTGTCCGCCCCCGCCGCCAACGCCGACACCGCGCCCGGTACCGGGGCCGTCGCCACCGGCGCCCTCGCCCCCGGCTTCACCGTCACGCAGACCACCACGGTCACCGAGCAGCGCGGCCTCGGCCTGTCCGGCGTCACCTGCACCCCGGCCGGCACCAGCTTCTGGTTCGCCGGGGCCAGCACCGCGGGCGACCGGACGGACTACCTCAGCCTGGTGAACACCGAGTCCGCCGCCGCCGTCGTCGACATCAAGCTCTACGGCGACAAGGGCCCGATCGACAACGACGCCGCCAACGGCATCACCGTCGCCCCCAACAGCTCCCAGTCGATCCTGCTGCCGACGCTGACCAAGGGCGCGGTCACCGACCTCGCCGTGCACGTCGTGGCCCGCAGCGGCCGGCTCGGGGCGTTCCTGCACGCCGCCGACGGAAACAAGGGCGCCGACTGGATCCCGGCCTCCGTCGAGCCCGCCCCCACCCAGGTGCTGCCCGGCCTGCCCGCCGACACCGCGGCCGCCCGCCTGGTCGTCTGGGCGCCGCCGGAGGACGACGCCGACCTGAAGATCCAGATCTCCGGCAAGAACGGCTGGTTCACCCCGGCCGGCAACGAGTCGATCCACGTCAAGGCGGGCATGGTCGCCGCCGTCGACCTCGGGAAGATCACCCGGGGCGAGGAGCCCGGCGGCCTGCGGCTGTCGCCCAGCGACGACAAGCACCCCACCGCGGTCGTCGCCGCAGTCCGGGTCGACCGGGCCGGCTCGAACGGCAAGACCGACGCGGCCTGGCTCACCGGCAGCGCCCCCGTCGGCGCCCGCGCCACGGTGGCCGACGACCGGGCCGGCGCGTCCACCCTGTTCCTGACCTCCACCGGCGACGCCGCCACCGTCCACGTCACCGCCTCGGCGGGCACCAGCGGCGGCACCCCGGTGACCAAGGACGTCCAGGTGCCGGCCGGTGCCACCGTCGCCGTCCCGGCGCCCGAGCCCGGCGGGCTGAACGGCTCCTTCGCGCTCACCGTGGAGACCGCCTCCGGCGGCCCGGTGGTGGCCGCCCGGATGCTCGCGCTCCCCGCCAAGGACGTGCCGATGTTCACCATCCAGGCGCTGCGCGACGACCACAGCACCGTCAAGGTCCCGCAGGCCTCCCAGGACCCGGGCGTCGTCCTGCGCTGACCGGGCGTCCCGGGGGCCCGCGGGCCCCGGGACGTCAGTCCTCGTCGTAGCGCGGGTCGATGGCGTCCGGCGACAGCCCGAGCAGCTCGGCCACCTGCTCGATCAGGATCTCGTGCACCAGCGCCGCCCGGTCCTCCCGGGTCTTCGCCCGGATCTCCACCGGCCGCCGGTACACCACGATCTGGCTCTTGCGGCCCTGTTGGCCGGGCGACACCCGCCCCAGCGGCACGCCGTCCTCGGAGTCCGTGCCGTCCGCCTCGTGCAGCGGCACCTCCTGGACGGCGAACTCCACCTCGATCAGCTGCGGCCAACGCCGTTCCAGCCGTTCCACCGACTCGCGCACGTAGTCGTCGAACAGTTCGGATCGGGTGAGCGAGATCGGCACCTGGGGCGGCGCCAGCGGGCCGCGCAGCCCCCTGCCGTGCCGGTCGCGGTGCCGGGGGCGGCGCGAGGGTCCCGTCGATGACTGCGGTGCAGAGCTGTCCATATCACTGCCGAGGGTAGTCCTTGGGCGGTCGGAAGTGGACCACTCCGGCAGGGAAACGCCCGGGGCGAGGGGCGCACACCCCCGGGCGCGCGGCGCGACACGTCACACCTCCCGGGCAGGCGGTCTTCGCTCCCCGGCGGGGAGTGCTGTACCGTCCACCCTCGTGAGCTCTGTACGTCGTTGTTCGCGGACCGCGTGCGGCCGGCCGGCCGTCGCGACGCTGACGTACGTCTACGCGGATTCCACCGCCGTCCTGGGCCCGCTCGCCACCTACGCCGAACCGCACTGCTACGACCTGTGCGCCGAGCACGCCGAGCGCCTCACCGCCCCGCGCGGCTGGGAGGTCGTCCGGCTCGCCGCCGAGGCCGGGCCGCTGCGCCGCAGCAGCGACGACCTGGAGGCCCTCGCCAACGCCGTCCGCGAGGCCGCCCGTCCGCAGACCCCCCGTCAGGGCCGCGCCTCCGAGGGCGAGTCCACCGAGGGCGGCCGCCGCGGCCACCTGCGGGTCCTGCGCTCGCCCGACAACTGACGGCTCACCCCGCACGGGACGTTCGTCCGGCACAGGTACGCTGCCCGTCTACCGTCACCGCGCACCGTCGACCGAACGGGCGGTGACCCCGACGTATCGTGAACGATCAGTACAGAGACCAGGGTGGAGCCGCAGTGCGCGACCTCAAGCAGCTCGTGAAGGCGTACGACGTCCGAGGCGTTGTCCCGGACCAGTGGGACGAGAGCCTGTCCCGGGCCTTCGGTGCCGCCTTCGTCCAGGTCACCGGCGCGACCGCGATCGTGGTCGGCCACGACATGCGGCCCTCCTCCCCGTCGCTCAGCCGGGCCTTCGCCGAGGGTGCAGCGGCCTACGGCGCCGACGTCGTCCAGATCGGCCTCTGCTCGACCGACCAGCTCTACTACGCCAGCGGCAAGCTCGACCTGCCCGGCGCGATGTTCACCGCGAGCCACAACCCCGCCCAGTACAACGGCATCAAGCTGTGCCGGGCCGGCGCCGCCCCGGTCGGCCAGGACACCGGCCTCGCCGAGATCCGCGAGCTGGTCGAGTCCTGGACCGGCGAGGACGACACCGTCACCGTCCCCGCCCAGGACGTGAAGCCCGGCGCGCTCTCCGAGCAGGAGACCCTGCGCGGCTACGCCGACCACCTGCTCGGCCTGGTCGACCTCACCGCGATCCGCCCGCTCAAGGTCGCCGTCGACGCCGGCAACGGCATGGGCGGCCACACCGTGCCGACCGTCTTCGACGGCCTGCCGATCGAGCTCGTCCCGATGTACTTCGAGCTGGACGGCACCTTCCCCAACCACGAGGCCAACCCGCTCGACCCGAAGAACCTGGTCGACCTCCAGGCCAAGGTGCGCGAGGTCGGCGCCGACCTCGGCCTCGCCTTCGACGGCGACGCCGACCGCTGCTTCGTCGTCGACGAGCGCGGCGAGCCGGTCTCCCCGTCCGCCATCACCGCCCTGGTCGCGGCCCGCGAGATCGCCCGCGCCAAGGCCGCCGGCGAGGCCGAGCCGACCATCATCCACAACCTGATCACCTCCTGGACCGTCCCCGAGGTGGTCCGCGAGCTCGGCGCCACCCCGGTGCGCACCCGGGTCGGCCACTCCTTCATCAAGCAGGAGATGGCCGTCACCGACGCCGTCTTCGGCGGCGAGCACTCCGCCCACTACTACTTCCGCGACTTCTGGCGCGCCGACACCGGCATGCTCGCCGCCCTGCACGTGCTCGCCGCCCTCGGCGGGCAGCCGGGCACGCTGTCCGAGCTCACCGCCGAGTACGACCGTTACGCCGCCTCCGGCGAGATCAACAGCACCGTCGCCGACCAGGCCGAGCGCTCGGCCGCCGTCCGCGCCGCCTACGCCGGCCTCGCGGGCACCACCGTCGACGAGCTGGACGGCCTCACCGTGGCCGGCCCGGACTGGTGGTTCAACCTGCGCGCCTCCAACACCGAGCCGCTGCTGCGCCTGAACGTCGAGGCCAAGGACCCGGCGAAGATGGCCGAGCTGCGCGACGGCGTCCTCGCGATCGTCCGCGCCTGACGCGCCTGAGCGCCGGCTCCCGCGCCTGAGCGCCGGCTCCCGCGCCTGAGCGGAAGCCGCGGTGCCCCGGCCGGTAGGGTTGCCTATCGGCCGGGGCACCGCCGCGCCACCTCCCGACTCTTGGAGAGCCCCTTGAAGCTCGAATCCTTCCTGCTGGAGATCCTGGTCTGCCCGCAGTGCCGGGCCGCGCTCGCCGAGGCCGGCACCGAGGAGCAGCCCGAGCTGGTCTGCACCGGCGCGGACTGCGGCCTCGCGTACCCGGTCCGCGACGGCATTCCGGTCCTCCTGGTGGACGAGGCCCGCCGCCCGGCCTGATCCTTGGGGCGAAGCCCCACCCGCAGCCCAGTGCCCCACCGGGACAGCAGCCGACAGCAGACGGAGGCCCGCCGCATGCTCGACGACACCCTGCTCGACGACCCGGCCGCCCTCCAGCGCGCCGACCGCGACCGCGCCCTGCTCGCCCTGGCCGGCTCCGGGGCGCGGGTCCGCACCGCGCTGCGGCTCGCCGACACGGCCGGCCTCGACCGGCTGCGGCCCGACGGCCGTCCGCGCGCCGTCCTCGTCGCGGGGCACGGCAGCGCCCTGACCGCGGGCGAGATCCTCGCCGCGCTGGCCGGCACCGGCTGCCTCGTCACCCCGCTGCCGGCCGTCGACGTCACCGCCCCGCGCGCCGACCGGGGCGGCGCCCCGCCCGTCTTCACCTCCGGGCTCGGCTGGCAGCTGCCCGGCTGGGCCGGGCCGCTCGACCTGCTGGTGATCAGCTCCGCCGACGGCGGCGAGCAGGGCCTGATCGGCCTCGCCGAGCAGGCCTACGCGCGCGGCTGCGCGATCGTCGTCACCGCTCCCGAGGGCAGCCCGCTCGCCGAGGCGGCCCTCCAGGTGCGGGCGCTGCCGCTGCCGTACGTGCCGTCCGCGCTGCCCGAGGACGGGCTGCCGGCCGGGCTCGCCGCCGAACCGGACCTGCCCGCCGAGGACCCGGGCGCGCTCTGGTCCCACCTGACCCCGCTGCTGGCGCTCGCCCAGAAGATCGGCGTCACCCAGCTGCCGTACGACGCGCTGCCGGCCACCGCCGACCTCCTCGACGCGACGGCCGTCCGCTGCCGCCCGGACGCCGCCGCGTACACCAACCCGGCCAAGGGCCTGGCCGCCCGGCTCGCCGGGACCGTCCCGCTGCTGTGGGCCGAGGGCGCGGTCGCGGGGGCCGTCGCCGTCCGCTTCGCCGCGCAGCTGGCCGACCGCGCCGGCCGCCCGGCGCTGGCCGGGCTGCTGCCGCAGGTGCTCACCGCGCACCGGGGCATGTTCACCGGCCAGCTGGGCGCGGGCGCCGACCCGGACGACTTCTTCCGCGACCGCGTCGAGGAACCGGACCCGCTGCACCTCCAGGTCCTGCTGCTGCGGCACACCCCGGGCGCGCCCGGCGGTCCGGTCGACGAGGACCAGGGCCCGGCCGAGGTGCCCGAGGACGACGAGGGCCCGCGCGGCTTCGGCGTCTCCCGGGCCCACCGCCTCGCCGCCGCCCACGACGTCCGGCTCACCGAGTACGCCAGCGCCCGGCCCGAGCCGCTGCACGCGCTCGCCGACCTCGTCGCGCTGACCGACTTCGCCGCCGTCTACCTGGGGCTCGCCGCCGCGCAGTCGTAGGGCCGCGCGGCTAGCGTGGGCGGCACGGGCGAGCGAGCTCGCCCGTCATCGAGAGGTGCGTGTGGACGCATGAGTACGGAAGGCGGTACGAAGGCGCTGGTCGCGGCGCTGTCGGCGAACCTGGCGATCGCGGTGGCCAAGTTCACCGCCTTCGGCATCACCGGGTCGTCGTCGATGCTGGCCGAGGGCGTCCACTCGGTGGCCGACTCCGGCAACCAGGTCCTGCTGCTGGTCGGCGGCAGGCGGGCGCGCAGGGCGGCGGACGAGGAGCACCCGTTCGGTTACGGCCGCGAGCGCTACGTCTACGGCTTTCTGGTGGCCATCGTGCTGTTCAGCGTCGGTGGCCTGTTCGCGGTCTACGAGGGCTGGCACAAGGTGAGCCACCCGAAGGCGCTGGACTCCTGGTACTGGGCGGTCGGCGTGCTGGTCTTCGCGATCGGGATGGAGGGCTGGTCCTTCCTGACCGCGGTGCGCGAGTCGGCGAAGGCCAAGGGCGGCCGGAGCTGGGTGCAGTTCATCCGCACCGCCAAGGCGCCGGAGCTGCCCGTGGTGCTGCTGGAGGACACCGGCGCGCTGATCGGCCTGGTGCTCGCGCTGATCGGCGTGTCACTCACCGTGATCACCGGGAACGGCGTCTGGGACGGCGTCGGCACCCTGGGCATCGGCGTCCTCCTGGTGCTGATCGCCGCGGTGCTCGCGCTGGAGACCAAGTCGCTGCTGCTCGGGGAGTCGGCCGACCGCGAGTCGGTGCGGCGCATCCGCGCGGCCCTGGTGGACGGCGATGCGGTCACCGGCGTGATCCACATGCGCACGCTGCACCTGGGCCCGGAGGAACTGCTGGTCGCCGCCAAGATCGCGGTCAACGCCGAGGACAGCGCCGCCCGGGTCGCGGCCGCCATCGACGCCGCCGAGGAGCGGGTGCGCGCGGCCGTCCCGATCGCCCGCGCGATCTACCTGGAGCCGGACGTCTACAGCGCCGCGAAGGCGGCGGCCGG
Source organism: Kitasatospora sp. NPDC001660 (assembly GCF_053596725.1). NCBI lineage: Bacteria > Bacillati > Actinomycetota > Actinomycetes > Kitasatosporales > Streptomycetaceae > Kitasatospora > Kitasatospora sp. NPDC001660. The sequence continues at coordinate 36,043 of NZ_JBSFGU010000058.1, forward strand.
CGCCGACCCGGCGGCCACCCCGGGCGGGCCGGGCCCCGAAAATCCGTAACCGGGAACGGCGGACGGGAGCACCGGTGTAGATTCGTCACCAGAGCCAGAACGTCGCTGCTGATGGCGGTCGATCGGCGGTCCGCACTCGTAGGGTGTGCCCCGGTCGAGGGAGAGAGGTCCTCCGACGGTTTGTGCTGCGCACAGGGAGCCGGTCCGGTACAGCGGGCCCGGCGGCCTCGGCGTGGCCGTGCACCCGTACGGCACCGCCGCGCTGCGACGCACACCCAGGACCTTGGCCTTGCCCCACCCCATCAGCGAGGAGCAGACGCATGTCGACCGACATCACCGGTGACTTCAAGGTCGCCGACCTTTCCCTGGCGCCGTTCGGCCGCAAGGAGATCCAGCTGGCCGAGCACGAGATGCCCGGCCTCATGTCGATCCGCGCCGAGTACGCCGAGTCGCAGCCGCTGGCCGGCGCCCGGATCACCGGTTCGCTGCACATGACCGTGCAGACCGCGGTGCTGATCGAGACCCTGACCGCGCTGGGTGCCGAGGTCCGCTGGTGCTCGTGCAACATCTTCTCCACCCAGGACCACGCGGCCGCGGCCATCGCGGTCGGCCCGGAGGGCACCCCGGAGAACCCGCAGGGCGTGCCGGTCTTCGCCTGGAAGGGCGAGACGCTGGAGGAGTACTGGTGGTGCACCGAGCAGGCGCTGACCTGGCCGGGCGGCAAGACCCCGAACATGATCCTCGACGACGGCGGTGACGCCACCCTCCTGATCCACAAGGGCGTCGAGTTCGAGAAGGCCGGCGCCGCGCCGGACCCGTCCACCGCGGACAACGACGAGTTCCGGATCATCCTCGAGCTGCTGAACCGCACGCTGAAGGAGACCCCGAACAAGTGGACCGAGGTCGCCGCCACGATCAAGGGCGTGACCGAGGAGACCACGACGGGTGTCCACCGCCTGTACGAGATGCACCGTGACGGCAACCTGCTGTTCCCGGCGATCAACGTCAACGACTCGGTGACCAAGTCGAAGTTCGACAACAAGTACGGCTGCCGCCACTCGCTGATCGACGGCATCAACCGGGCCACCGACGTGCTGATCGGCGGCAAGGTCGCGGTCGTGTGCGGCTACGGCGACGTGGGCAAGGGCTGCGCGGAGTCGCTGCGCGGCCAGGGTGCGCGCGTCATCGTCACCGAGATCGACCCGATCTGCGCGCTGCAGGCCGCGATGGACGGCTACCAGGTCGCCACGCTGGACGACGTCGTCGAGACGGCCGACATCTTCATCACCACCACGGGCAACAAGGACATCATCCTGGCGTCGCACATGGCGCGGATGAAGCACCAGGCGATCGTCGGCAACATCGGCCACTTCGACAACGAGATCGACATGGCGGGCCTGGCGCAGCTGCCGGGCGTCGTGAAGACCGAGGTCAAGCCGCAGGTCCACGAGTGGCGCAAGGAGGACGGCCGCACCATCATCGTCCTCTCCGAGGGCCGTCTGCTGAACCTGGGCAACGCGACCGGTCACCCGTCGTTCGTGATGTCGAACTCGTTCGCGAACCAGACGATCGCGCAGATCGAGCTGTTCACGAAGACCGAGCAGTACCCGATCGGCGTGTACGTGCTGCCGAAGCACCTGGACGAGAAGGTCGCCCGGCTGCACCTGGACGCGCTGGGCGTGAAGCTCACGACGCTGACCCAGGAGCAGGCCGACTACATCGGTGTCCCGGTCGAGGGCCCGTACAAGTCGGAGCAGTACCGCTACTGATGCGGTGACAGGCGTACGCCGGTGGCCGGCACCCCCCGTGGGTGCCGGCCACCGGTGCGTTGAGGCCGTCGGTCAGCGGATGACGTCGGTCGTCCAGGTCGACGGGTCGGCCCCGGTGGGGTGCACCATCCGGGTCAGGCCCTCCAGCCCCCCGAACCGGTCGAGCAGCGGCTCGCTGCCGCCCTCCGTCGTCGCGCAGATCTGCAGGTTCTGCTCCTGCCGGCAGACCGTCCGGTACTTCCCGAAGCGCAGATCGCCCACCGGGGCCACGATGAATCCGATGTTCATCTCGCCGATGGAGAAGGAGGCGCCCGCACTCCACGGCTGCCCGGCCGCAGGACGGGTCAGATCGGCTTCGGTCGGCCGGAGGCCCTCCGGCAGCCCCGACAGCCAGAACGGCAGTGCGACGGGCCACTCGCCGGCCTGGACGTCGGCCGCGACCCGAAGCAGCACGTCATCGGGGACCTCGCCGCCGCGCGGGCGGTTCGACACCAGCTGCGCCCAGCGGCCGGAGGGGGTCTGCCAGCGCAGGATCCGCTGGCTGCTGTCGAACGTCGGATGGGTCGGGTCGGTCACCCAGTACGCCGTCCGGCCGTTGACGGCGGGAGCCGGCTCCTTCTCCTGCTTCGTCACCGACGAGTCGACCAACTGGGGCTCGGGGCCGGCCGGGTAGACGACGAGATCAAGGTGCCGCCCCGACAGGCCGCCCTGGCCGGCTCGGGTGATGACCGTCTCTCCGGTTGCCTGGTACCCGATGTCGCGCGCCGGGTCCAGCCAGTCGGGGAGCCAGCCGAATTTGCCGCCGACGACCAGCGGGTTGGTCGGGCTGCCGACCGGGGGCACGGTGGGGTCGGGGCCGGGACGCTCCCTGGGCGTGGCCGCCGGCAGCAGCCGGGTCGGGTGCGCGGTGCCGCCTCCTGGGGCCAGCAGCAGGACGGCCGTGACTGTGGCCGCCGTCATGGCGGCCAGCGTGCCGACCGCCGCCCGGCGTCGTCGGCGCAGCCGGGCCCGCCCACGGACGATGGAGGTGGTGACGTCGAAGGCGGCCGGTGGCGCCGGAGCATCGGCCAGGGCCGTCAGGCGGGAGGCCAGCTCGTCGTGTTCGGTGGTGGTCATGACGTCCTCTCTGCGACGGCGGGGCGGGTGGCGAGCCTGGTGCGGAGGGCGTCCAGGCCGCGCGAGCTCTGGCTCTTCACGTTGCCGGCGGAGCAGCCCAGGGCCTCGGCGGCCTGTTCGACGGTCAGGTCGCAGTAGTACCGGAGGACGACCGTGGCACGTTGGCGCGGTGGGAGCGCCGCCAGGGCCTGGCGCAGGTCCAGCGAGGCGTCCAGGTCGACGCTGCCGGCGACCGTCTCGGGCGTGGCTTCCGTACGGATCGTGCGGCGCCACCACGAGGTGCGCTGCTCGCCCAGGAACACGTTGACCAGCACTCGCCGGGCGTAGCCGTCGACGTTCTCCATCCGGGCGGCCTTCGACCAGTTCACGTACAGCTTGGTGATGGTCTCCTGCACCAGGTCGTCCGCCCGGTGCCAGTCCCCGCACAGCAGATAGGCGACCTTCCGCAGCCAGCCGCTCCTGGAGGCCACGTACTCCGTGAACTCCGCGTCGTGTGTCTGCTTCGCCATCTGCACCCCCCTTCGTCGCGTCGGCGGCGCCTCTCCCGCGCCGCCCGCCTCCCTAATGCGGGCGCCGGGCCGGAAGGTTGCATGCCAATCCGTCACGGGCGGCCACGTAGGCTTCGGGCATGCCCAACGGCCGGTACTCGCTCCATGACACCCACGACCACGTGCTGCTCGGCGAGGAGCGGTTCAGCTGCGCTCCCGGGCCGGCCGGCTGGCGGTACGTCTCCAAGACCTACGCCCCGGACGGCCGGGTGACCGGCACCGTCGACCTCACGCTGGACTCGCGCGCGCGGCCACTGCGGATGGAGCTGAAGGCGGGCGGGTGGCAGGTCCGCGGCGGGGCGGTGGACGGCGTGGCGTGGGTGCGTACGGACGCGGCCGACCCGGGTGGCGAGCACGCGGTGGAGGGGCACGACCGCGCCCACGGGTTCACCGGGCGCTCGCCGGCCTTCCTGGTCGCGACCGCCCGGCTGCTGCGGCTGCGGGAGGGGGCGAGCGCGCGGGTGCGGCTGGTGGCGTTCACCGAGCCGGTGCTGGCGCCGCGCACCTTCGACCAGGGCTGGCTGCTGGAGGGAACCGACACGCACCCGACCGACTCCGGCCCGCTGCTCGTCGAGCGGTACCAGGTGGCGGACCTGGAGACGGGGGAGCAGCAGGTGGTGCACCTCGCCGGGGACGTGGTGCTGGCGGCGGACGGGATCGAGCTGGAGGAGCTGGAGTCGTCGCCGAACGCCTGGCCGGTGGAATTCGGGGGGTAGCGCGCAGGTCAGGCGGGCGGGGCGAAGCCCATGTCGTTGGGTTGGGCGGTGGTGGTCGCCGTGGCCGGAGCCGACGGCGCGGCGGGGGCCGCGGGCGCCGGGGCCGCGGGTGCCGCCGGGGGTATCGGAGCGGGTGGAGCTGCCTGCGGAGTGTGGAAGGTCTGTGGGGCGGCCATCGGCCCGTACCCCTGGGCCCGCGTCCACTCCCGCCGCTGGCGCTCGGCGAGCACGGCGCCGAGGTAGGCGGCCGGGTGCAGCCCCTGCGGCACCGCGTGGCTCGTCCTGGCGGCGAGGTCGGCGGCCAGCCGGGCGGACATCCGGTGCGCCACGGCCGGGTCCAGCTGGCCGATCCGGCCCAGCAGTTGGCGGATCGCGAGCCAGAGCGGCTCGGGGACGGCCGACAGGTCCATCGCGACCAGCTCGCCGCCCATCGACTGCAGCAGCTGCGGGTGCACCGGCGGCAGCGCGACCGCCGTCCCGCCGCCGCCCGGGGCACGCTCGCGGACGACCAGTGTCCCGGCGAAGATGTCGCCCAGCCGCTTGCCGTCCGAGGACACCACCGAGCAGATCACCGCGGGCGCGCCGGTCAACGTGATCAGCTCGAAGAAGCCGGTCAGGCCGCGCACCAGTGCGTGCCGGAAGCGCACCGGACCGCCGTCGCCGCGCACCACCCGCAGGCCGAGCGCGGCCTTGCCGAGCGAACGCCCGTGGCTGAGCGTCTCGACCATCACCGGGACGCCGACCAGGAAGAACACCATCAGGCCGAGCATCACGGCGGTCAGCGCGGCGCCGTCGATGCCCGAGAGCGTGATGCTGAGGACCAGCGAGGTGATCAGCAGGGCGGCGAACTCCACGGCCAGGTCGATCGCGACCGCCAGCGCCCGGCTCGGAAGCTTCGCCGCGCGCAGGCCGAGGACGACCGCCTCACCCGTCACCAGGTCGCTCAAGACATCCGTCCGTTCACGCTCGTTGAGGTCGCCGAGGTGGATGACGTCGTGGTGGGAGACATCCCGGACCGGCCCCCGCGACCCGCTCTCTGCCGTCCGATCCGCAGTCGCCAACATACGGCGCCCGGTGCTCGCACGGGAAGTGAGATCCCGGGGGCCGCGGCGTCGGTCCGTCCTGGCATGCTGGGCCCGCACGTGTCCGTACGTATGCCCGCCCGACCGCCCGCCCCGCGCGGGGGCGCCCCGCACCCCGCGCCCCGCGCGGGGGCGCCCCGCACCCCGCGCCCCGCGTCGACCATGGAGCCGCCGCATGGACCTGGACGTCTTCGTCGCCACCCACCAGGGGGAGTGGAACCGGCTGGACGCCCTCGCCCGCAAGCGCCGGCTCAGCGGGGAGGAGGCGGACGAGCTGGTCACCCTCTACCAGCGGGCCACCGGCCACCTCGCCAAGATCCAGGCCGCGGCGCCCGATCCGACGTTGGTGGGCCGGCTGACCGCACTGGTCTCCCGCGGGCGGGCCGCCGTCACCGGCACCCGCAGCAGCGGCTGGCAGGACGTCGCGCGCTACTACACCGTGAGCTTCCCGGCCGCGCTGTACCGGTCGCGCCGGTGGTGGCTGCCGGTCGCGGTCGTCTCGCTGATCGCCGCCGCGGTGATCGCCTGGTGGGTGGCCAACCACCCCGAGGTCCGCAACAGCGTGGCCTCGCCGGAGATGCTGCGCGAGATGACCCGCCCCGGCGGGGAGTTCGAGGCGTACTACTCGGACCGCCCGGCGAGCTCGTTCGCCGCGCAGGTCTGGACGAACAACGCCTGGATCGCCGCCAAGTGCCTGCTGTTCGGGATCGCGCTGGGCATCCCGGTGCTCTTCGTGATGTGGACGAACGTCCTCAACCTCGGCGTGGGCGTCGGGCTGATGGCCTCCGCCGGCCGGCTCGACGTCTTCCTCGGCCTGCTCATTCCGCATGGTCTGCTGGAGCTGACCGCAGTCTTCGTCGCCGGCGGTCTCGGCCTGCGCCTCGGCTGGACGGTCATCGACCCCGGTCCGCGCACCCGGACGATGGCGCTGGCGGAACAGGGCCGTTCCATCATCGGCATGGCCATCGGCCTGGCCACGGTGCTCGCGGTCTCCGGCGTCCTCGAAGCCTTCGTGACCCCGTCGGGCCTGCCCACATCGGCACGCATCTCGATCGGCGTCGTGGCGGAGGTCGCCTTCCTGCTCTACGCCCTGGTGCTGGGGAAGAAGGCCGCGGCGGACGGCGAGACCGGAGACCTGGACGCGGCCGATCGGGCGGACCTGCAGCCCGTCGCCGCCTGAGCCGATGTGATCAACAGGCCTCTGACCTGCTACTCTTCTCGCATCCCGGCCAAACCATTGACGTGGTGGGGGTGGGCTAGTAGGTTTGAACGGTTGGGACTGACTGGACAACGGTCAGGCCCAGGCGCTAGTGTCCACGACACCGCCGAATCGAGGCGAGCGCGTTTCACGAAATGCGCGCCCTCCGACGAAGCAAATCCCGCGAACTGAACGGTTCGAAAGCTTTGATAAGCTTCGGAGCGAAGTCGCAGGAAATCCCCCCAGCGGGAATCGGTTGAATGAAACTCCGGAAAACGGAGCGGAAAACATCTGGTAAGCTGGAAACATGAAAGAACGAAGCGCCCGGAGGGCCCGCTGGAAGGCGGTCCGAAGGAAGTGTCCGTTCCTTGAGAACTCAACAGCGTGCCAAAAGTCAACGCCAG
>NZ_JBSFGU010000059.1:0-5170 GCF_053596725.1 Kitasatospora sp. NPDC001660
TCACGTCGCTGTACCAGCGGCCGAAGGAGGCCACGATGTTCTGGTACGGGTGCCCGTGCTCGGCGACGGGGTTCACGGTGAGCGTCGTCAGGTCGCGGTTACCAGAAGGCCGGCCCCGGCCGCGGCGCAAACAGCCGCCCCTGCCAGGGGGGCGACCACGGCCTGCCTCAAGAGTGTGGTGAATCGGCCTCGATCCTGTGCGGCGCCCAGTCCTACGGCCGGCCGCGCCAAAGCCATTGCCCGGCGGGGGCGTCCCTCGGTCGGTCGGGCAGCGCCAGCCGACCGTCGGTTCTGTGGGGGGTGCCAGGATCGCGCAGCGACCGCGAAGCGGCTTGTCCTGGCGCCCCCCACAGGTTCGGCGGTAGCCCTCCGGGTGTCCGACCGACCGAGGGACGCCCCCGACCGCCCCCACCCCACCTCGCCCCCCACCAAGCGGTACCCGGCCGACAACCCCCGCCCCCTTGGGAGGGAGGGCCCGCCGGAGGCGTCCTCTTTCTGGACAGAACTCCGAACGCAGGGGTCGAACCGGTGCCATCGGCCGGCCGCGTACCGGACCGGCCCGGCCTCGCTCGGTCGGACCCCGCCGGCGAGCCCGGGCCGGTCGGTCCTCATGGGCCCGGGCGACGACATCTATGCGGAGGTTGCGCCGCTCGCCGCCTACACCGGCGCGGTGAAGGCCGGGCATCCGCTCGGAGGCACCGTCACGCTCACGCCGGCGTGACCGCCAGGACGATTTACTCTCCCGCTCGCCGTGAGGGGGGACCAGTTTCCGGCCTTCCCCATAGTCTTGCAATCGCGGCGCGCCCGCCGCCCACTAAGCAAACGGGCGCGCCACGGCGTCCCCGACCTCCCAGGAGAGGCGAGAGTGCATTGAGTCAGCTTACGGAGGCAGAGCCTGAAGTCGACCTCACAGACGATCAGAAGCTTGCCCTGGTCATCTGTGTCGGTCTGATCAAGGGCGGTACCGGCAAGACCACGTCGGTGATCTTCATCGCGATGTGGCTTGTCCTTGTGAAGAAGAAGCGTGTTCTGGCCATCGACGCCGACGCCACTTCTCAGACGCTGTACACGTGGTACTTGATCCGGAGTAAGGCGAAGCAGAAGGTCCCCTTCGACGTCATCCGCCACCACCCCACGGACGACCTCGGTGAACTTCTCGACGCGAAGCGCGGCGAGTACGACGTCATCCTCGTGGACATCGGGGGCGGCGACCGCCAGGCCTTCCACGAGGCCAACCGCCGAGCGGCGCTTCTCCTGATGCCGTCCTCACCTTCCGGGTTCGAACACAGCCGCGTCAACGCCAGCATGAAAGCCGCAGTCCTCGCCGCCAACGACCACATCGGCGCCGGCCTGGCCGTCTACGTGGTGCTCGTCCGTTGCGACTACCGCAACAGCCTGGCGGCCGAAGCGAGGGTGGTCCTCACGGAACGGGAAGATCCCTACCCCCTGGCGGAGAACGAGATCCAGTATCTCGTCCAGTACCCCAGGGCCTGGGAGCGCCTGCCCAACATCACGGAACTCGATCAGTATGGTGCGCTGATGCGTGAAGCCATGAAGGGAGCGGGAGTCGAATGAGCCAGCCCCGCGTGCTCAGCCCTGCAGCCGCCGCCCGAGCTGCGGCTGCGAAGGCGAACGAGGTGGAGACGGAGCCGGAGTACGACCCGTCGGCCGATCAGACTTCCGCGCCCCCCGTGCCCCCGAGCCGTGCACAGCCGATGGAGCGGGCGGCCTCGACCCCGTCGGCCCAGGCCGGGCCGCCGGCCCGCCACGCGACCCCCTTCGGTTCGCCCGACGACTGGGTGGGCTCCGCTGCCGTTCACGGGGCAGCCGGCCCCCTGCCCGCAGTGGCAGGCACGCAGTCCCCCGCATACGCCGTTGAAGAGTACGGCGTGCCCCAGCAGGCGGCCTCCGCTGAGACCTCGCCAGATCACCGGTATCCGCCAGGCCCGGGACGTCCGCCCGTTCCTCGCCCGCAGGACATCCTTCACCTGCGCAAGCTCAGCCGCAGCTCCCTGAGCCTGACCGTTCCCGACGCGTTGGAGCTGCCGAAGCGACTGAAGCGCTACTGCCTCGACAGAGACGTGGACGTCGTGGGCGACGCGGTTGCCGTTGCTCTTGACGCTTGGCTGAGCGCGCAGGGGTACTGACGCACAGGGCGGGTCGGCGAGGTTCAAAGCCGGCCCGCCCTGTCGTTCGCTGATCAAATAATTCACCATCACATCTGCTAGAATTCTAGAAGGCTAGAAAGCTAGAGGAGTGGACGGGCATGGATGACCTGACGATGCGTGAGCATGCGCGTCAGCTGCGTCGTATTGCCGATGAGCTTGACCCTGCCAGTGCCCATCGTGGCCCGTTGACGGAAAACCCTGCTGTGGTTGCACTGGCCCAGGACAAGCGATCCGAGCGCGAGCAGTACAACGGCTACGTCTTGACCGCCCTGGATCTGAAACGGCGCACGTCCAGATACCTGGCGGAGTTCCCGGATCGCCAGAAGGGCGACGTCATGTCGCTAGCGATGGACCAATGGCTTACCGACCGTGGCTACTGAGCTCTACCGTTCGGTCTGCCGGTCGTGTGGACCCGTTCCCGTCTAAGCGGAGTCGGGAAATCAACGCCCCGAGGCGTCGCAGCTTGCCGGCGTCGTACGCCCCGGGGGCCTGCACCAGAGGAACGCCCCTGATGACACCCGCCAGTATCCCGTCTCGGAACACCTCTCGGGTACCGGTCGCCGTAGTTTCGGCCGTCGCCGCCCCTTCTCGCATTGGGGTCGCCCGATGAAGATCCTCGACGCCTTCCACACCGTCGCCCAGGCTCTCCAGGTCCCTCCGGCCCTTGTGGCAGTTGTGGCGCTTCTCCTGACGGCCGGATCGCTCGGCCTCTCGATGTGGGCGATCCGTAGCGTCTACCGCAAGGCCCTGCGGTGGGCCTCCCGGGTCGCCAGCGACGAGAACAACGCCGCACGGCAGCGCGTCCAGGCGGCGCTCAGCAGCCACTGGACCATCGTCGTGGGCATCATCTCGATGTCCGTCAGCACGTTCAACCTGTACCAATGGGCGCGGAACCACGGCCAGCTCCCCATGCCCATGGCCGCCGGCTTCGTGGCGGGGCTCGACGGCGCCACCGTTGGTCTGGTGTTGGAGATGTACCGGCGCTCGACGGCGGAGGTGCCGCAGGAGGCGGCGCTGCGGATCATCCGGCGGATGACCTGGACGCTGGTCGCCATCTCGGCATCCGCCAACTGGGCCGAGGCCTCGGGGAAGGGGCTTCTCGCCCAGTGCGCCATGGCGTCCAGCCCCATCACGGCAGCGCTGTTGATCGAGCTGAACCTGGCCGCTTCCCGAGCCGAGGCCCGGGCGGCGGCCGGCCTGGACCAGGAGGACGACGGGGTCGCCGGTCCGATCCGGCTGGTCGTCGTGCTCTGGCGCCAGCTGTGGACATCCGTCTTCACCAGGCTCGGTCTTGACGCCCGCGCGACGGGCTCCGAGGTCGAGCGGGCGCTTCTCGCACAGCGGGCCGCAGAGGCGATGTACTCGCTGCGTCTGTTCGAGGAGGGCGAGGCCGCGCTGGCGGGCCTTGCCCAGGACGCGCGTGTCGTGCGCCGCAGTCAGAAGGAGCGGAAGCGGCTGACGCAGACCGCCCAGCGTGCCCTGACCCGGGGCCACGTGACCACTGACATCCAGCAGGGTCTCGCGTACTCCCGCGTGATGTACGTGCTCACCCAGGCCCCGGCGATGTCTCGGGTCGACTACGACGACCCGGCCGCTGTGATGACGTCGCTGGAGAACATGCGGATCGAGCTCTCGGCCGAGCGGATCGAGGCCGGAGTCCGTGCCCAGGAGGCGGAGGCGGTCCGGGCGAAGGCGGAGGCTGCCGCTGCTCAGGCCGCTGAGGATCTGGCGGCGGCGCAGGCCGATACGGAGGCCGCCAAGGCTGCAGCCGCGCGAGCGGCCGAGGCCGAGGCCGAGGCACGGGCCGCGGCCGCGGCTGCGGCTGCCGATGCCTCGTTGTCCGTTGCCAAGGTCGCCGAGCTCCGTGAGGAAGTCGCGCAGTTGCAGGCCGAGGCCGAGGAAGCGGAGGCTGCACGGGAGCGTGCAGCCGCAGCACAGCAGGAGGCTGAGGCCATACGACAGCAGGCGGCTGACGAAGCGGAGGCTGCACGGCAGCAGACGTCCGTTGCACGGCAGGAGGCTGAGGCCCTCCAGAAGGCGGCCCACGAAGACGCGGAGAAGGCCACGCAGGTTCTTCAGCAGGCCGAGACCGCTCGGCTGGAGGTGGCTGCTGCACGGCAGCAGGCTGCCGATGAGATGGCCGCACTCGACGCTGCACGGGCCCAGGCAGAGGCTGCACGGCGTCAGGCCGAGGCCGCACAGAGGCTCACCGCGGAGGAGCTGAAGGAGGCCCGCGAGGAGCTGGCCCGCTTGGAGACCGCACAGGTGGATGCGAGGGCTGTGCGTCAGGCCGCGCTGCACGAGGCCGAGGCCGCCGGCCGCCGGAAGGCGGAGCTGGACGCGGATGCCCAGGCCACCGCAGCGGCCCGCGCGACGGCCGCCCGCGAACTTGAGGCGGCGGTGGCTGCACGCGAGGCCGCCGATCGCGCGCAGGCCCAGTCCAAGGCCGATGCGGAGGCCGCCAGCCGACGCTTGTCGGAGCTCACGGTCGAGCTCGACCGTCTGGAGAACGCGCACGCGGCGCGTTCCGCTGCGGCGCTGGCCGAAGAGAAGCGGCTGGAGGAACTGCGGAGCCTGCGATCCACCGCGGAGGACAGCGCCACGGAAGCGGAGTCCCGTCGCGAGCACGCAGTGTCCCTGAGCCGGGCAGCGCTGGGGCTGTTCGACCGCCTGCAGGGCGACGCGGAGGCCTCCCGTCCCAGCAAGGTCTTCCGGATGCCGGAGATGGGCCCCGACGGTCCCCTGTGGCAGAGCGCCGGCAAGCAGGCCGGGTGGGACCTCTACCTGACCACGATGCTCACAACCGGCGTCGAGCCGGAACGCGCCGAACTGGTGGCCGTCGGCGGCGTGCAGGACGGCCGCGTGCGCGGCTGGCTGGGCGAGTTCCGCCGCGTGCTGCTGGAGATGGTGATCGGGGCCGACGTGCACCCTGCCGCCGACTCCGTGCAGGATCCCGGGGCTGCCGTGCAGGATCCCGGGGCTGCCGTGCAGGAATCCGGGGC
>NZ_JBSFGU010000059.1:5268-37372 GCF_053596725.1 Kitasatospora sp. NPDC001660
GCTGCCGTGCAGGATCCCGGGGCTGCCGTGCAGGATCCCGGGGCTGCCGTGCAGGATCCCGGGGCTGCCGTGCAGGATCCCGGGGCTGCCGTGCAGGATCCCGGGGCTGCCGTGCAGGTCTCGGGGGAGTCCGCGGGCGGGCGCCCCGTGGGCCGTGCAGACACTGCCGTGAAACGCGTCGCGGCGTTCAGCGTTCCCGCGGACATGACCGCTTCCCGTGCAACCGCCTCCGCCGGCCGTGCGACCGGCGAGGCCGAGCGAACACCTGCCCAGCGACCCGCCATGACCGACCGCGCGCCGAGCGGTGAGGGCCGTTCAGCACCGGCTCGTCCGCAGCCCGGGTCCGTCACACCGGACGAGGACATGCCGGACTGGGTGAAGGGCCGCCCCGTTGACACTGTGGCGATCGGAACGCCGCGGTCGTCGTCCGCACCGGTGGGCGCCCGCGGCTGACCCTTCGGCAGCGGATGCTCGGCCCACCCCGCGCGGGATGGGCCGAGCACCAGCCGACCGTCCAGACGAGGTGGGCCGGCCCCTTACGCGAGGAGCCGACCCACCGTCGTGTCCGGCGCGGTCGAAGTGCGGCCCGGAAGCCGCGGACGGCGGGGTTTCGGCACCAAGGCACTGCGAGCGCGCTTCACGCCGTGCCCAGCCGGTCATTACACCCACCGCCGCGAATCAGCCTCAGCCTCCGCCGGGAACGAATTCATCGCATATCAAGAGGCAGGGCCAGGACATAAGCGCGTAATCGAGGCGCCGCCTGTCTCTGCATCTCTTTGTCGACTCTTTCGATTCCGTACAGGCCGCTCGCGCACCGCCGAGGTGATAGCCCGCTCATCGACTTGGAATGCCCGGGCCAGGATCGGCACCCACCGTGCGGGAATATTCTGCCGCCCGGTCTCGACGTCGGCGTACGTCCCGCCAGTGACGGCCAGCAACTTGCTGATCCTGCTCTGCGTGTAGCCGGAGACGGTCCTCAGGTACTTCAGTGTCGGCGGGCCGACGTCGAAGAAGGCCTGCACGGGTGTGTGCAGCACCTCCGCCAGCGCGGAAAGGTTGTCCGGGGTCGGCGTACAGTCGGCCGTCTCCCACATCGCGACCGTACTCCGCGCGCATCGCTTGCCTGCGGCACGCGCCACCTCCGTCGCGAGCTCCCCTTGCGTCAGGCCTCTCGACTGTCGTAGCTCGCTGAGGAGTCTGCCCTGAAATCCCACGTCGTCCTCTCCTGCTCCTGCTGGGCTGCGCGGACCCAATCAGTTCTCCACCCTCCCTGCGAAGGGTCCTATCGTCCATCCGAAGGCTTCGGCCGGCGCGCGTCAGGTCGGCCGGTCCCCCGGATTGGCGACGCTGGGTAGCGAAAACCTGACCCATGGCTCACTTGGCATGTTCATTCCCTATGTCGCGAGAAATGAAAATCGGCGTTTCTCGTCACGCGAGAAAAGAAGTGCCTGCCAAGCGGACGGGAGCCGTACTCCTGTCCATCTTGGGTGATCTCCGCCCTGGTCGGAAGCGGTTACGTAATTCTTTGACGCCACCTGATGAGTGGCAGTAGTGTCCGCAGGGCTCGCTTTTGTGCACGGGGAGGACTGCACGCACGATGGCAACTCTTGGATCGGTCGCGCGCCGAATCCTCAATCTTCCTGATCCCAAACCAACTCCGCCTCAGGCCCGGCCGCCGGCGACCTCACAGCCCCCTGATCCGGCGATGCCGAGTCCTGAGCCGGAGAGCACCTATCACCCCTGGGTGGAGGCCGCCCCGCGTTCGGCGGCTGATCGTCCGCCATCTGCTGCCGCGCCCGGGCCCGCCGCTTCGCAAGCGCGCCCGTCTCGGACCGAGGTGCCCGCGACCTCCGCGCCCACGTCGGACGTCCCGTGGCGAGTCGAGGAGGAGGGCAGCGGCAAGCGCTGGGCGGCACGTGCCGGCCGGGGCCTGATCTGGAGCGTGATCGGCCTGGCGGCGATCACGGGAGTCCGGAGCTGGTTCTGGCCCAACCGCGTTCCCGTTGCGCCGCCGCCTGCCGTGGTCGCGGCCCCCAGCTACCCGGTGCAGGACGCCCAGGCGGTGGCGGCTCGGTGGGCCCGTGCCTACCTGAGCTGGGACGAGGCGAGCCCGGATGCCCGGACGACCGCCCTGTCGGCCGACATGGCCAAGCCGTCGGACAAATTGTTCGGCTGGGACGGCCGCGGCCACCAGGACGTCGTCGCCGTGCAGCCCGGCACGGTCACCGTCGCGTCGCAGGGTCAGGCCAGGGTCCATGTCGACGTGCTGGTCCGCCCGGCGCCCGCGCATCCTCCTGCCGGTTCGACCGCTGCGGCCTCGCCGCCGGACCACTGGATCGGCTTGGACGTCCCGGTTACCCAATCGGGCGGTCGCACTGTGGTGACCGGGGAGCCCGGCATCGTCGGCATGCCGACGATGCCCTCCGCCGTGCCCGCGCCGCCGGCCCCCCAGAGCGACCCGGCCCTGAGCATCGCGACGAAGGAAGCCGTCACGGCGTTCTTCAGCCACTACGCCTCCGGCGACATCGAGACCGTGACAGCCCCCGGCGCCCAGATCCCCGCGTTGACCACGGGTCTGGTGCTGGACGGAGTCCAGTCCTGGAGCGCCGATGCCGTCTCGGCCGACGGCAGCAGTCGTACGGGCACCGCCGTGGTCCGGTGGCGGATCAGCGGCGCGGTGATGGAGAGCACCTACCGGGTCGAGCTGGCCCGGGTCTCCACGGCGGACGCCCAGCGCTGGCAGGTGTCCGCCATCCACGGCGGGACGCCGTGACCGGCTCCCTAGCACGACCCATCCACATCATCGAGGGGAACGAGACATGTACCACCTGGCAGCCGATCCGGCCGCTGTGCAGAACCTGGCGCTGACCACCGGAGCCGACCTCAAGGCCTGGGTTCTGCTGATCGCAGGCAACGTCTTCATCGTGATCCTGGTCGTCCGCTCGATCGGCTACTACGCCAAGCGGGAGTGGGGCGAGCTGATCGGCCACATCCTGGTCGCGATCCTGATCGCCGGATTCGTCTTCGCCACCGACACGTCGGTTGGCCTGCTGAAGGACCTTTGGGGGAAGGTCTCCGGCGCATGAGCCGTACCGGCCACACCTTCACGCGCCATTTTGATCTTGAAACGAGGCAGCACGAGCTTTTCGGGTTCGACCTGGGCGAGGGAGCACCCCGGCGGGCGCTCGTGCTCGGGTTCATGCTCGTCGTGGGCTGGACCGGGGGGCTGTTCCTGATATTCGGGTCGCCGAGCAGGTTCACCTTCTCCGTGTACTTCGTCCCGCCGCTGCTGATCGCGGTCTACGGCACCCAGCGTTCCCGGAAGCTGGACCGCCGTCAGAACCTGACGCAGTGGGTGCTGGCCGCCCGTTACCTGGCGATCGGACACCGTCCGATCGTGAACGGCGGGCGCCGGGCGGCAACTCGGGGAGAGTGGCTGCCGCTGCGGGCCCGCCTGGGAGATCGGGCCGAGGCGCTGCTGGACCTGCCGGGCCTGCACGTCCTGGAACCGCTGCTGGGCCGGGAGGAGGCCGCGCGGGAGATCGTCGCGGGCCCGGCGGTGCCGATGAGCGCCCGCGCTCGTCTCTATGGCCCGGACCAGGTGTGGGCCGCCCGCCAGGGTGTGCTCCGCCGTAAGGGCAGCACCGTACGAACGGAGGGGGACCGATGAAGATCACTCAGACAGTCGCGAAGCTGGCCGGCCTGGGCAAGGAGCGCTCGGCGCCTCCGCCGCGGTACGTGGCGGTCGCAGACGGCCTGATCGTCACGGAGGTTGCCGCCGAGGCCTGGTTCGTGCTCCGCAGTACCAACACGGACCTGATGTCCATGCCCGCGCGCGACGCCGAACACGACCTGGTCAGCTCGGTTCTGGCGAAGACCCTGGCGGGCTACGACTGCCACCTCCGTGTGCTGTGGAGCCCGCTCAACGCCGAGGACTACATGACGGAGGCCGCCGAGCTGTTCTCCGCCGGTGACTGGGAGCGCTGGGCCGCCGAGCGCATCGATCGCCTGGACGCGCTTGCTCTGCCGACCCGCCACCTGATGCTCGGGGTGCGGATCCAGGAGCGTGCCAGCCACGCCAAGGCCCGGGGCCGTTCCGGTGTCCAGGACGCGCTCGGGCTCGGCTCCTCCGGGCTCTCGCGCGGCGAGCTCGCGCGCCTGGACGCCCAGGTCCGTCGTCTGGGCCGTCAGTTGGAGCAGACCCCCTGGCGCGGCCAGCCCGCGACGGTGGAGATGCTGGCGTGGATGATCGCGCGAGAGCAGCACCGCGGAACGATGCTTCCTGCGGCCAACGGCGCCGGGCTGATCACCGGCGCGAAGCTCGCGCACCTCACCTCGGGCCGCGTGCTGCCCTACCCGGACCACCTTCGGATGGTCAACGGGCAGGGCGAGACGACGGCCTGGGTCAGCGTGATGGCCATGACCGGCTTCCCGGAGACCATGGAGTCCCCCGGTCGCGGCGAGTGGCTGCGGACCGTCTCCGAGATCACCTACGTGCCGGAGATCGACCAGGCCGAGTGGGGTGACGACGAGGACTTCCCCGAGCTGCCGGTGAACCCGGAGCCGAACGTCCGGTTCACCGTCATGCACAAGCGGGACGCGCTCAAGCGGGTGGACGAGGCGAGGCGCCTGGCCAAGGAACAGCGGCAGTCCGCCTCCAAGCACTCGGCCGGCGAGACCACGCTGGAGAACGAGGAGACGGAGGAGGTCATGGCCGCTCTCGCGCGCGACATGCGCCGCGAGGACGTGACCTTGATCGAGGATCACCCGCGGCTGGTCATCACGTCCGAGATCAGCCTCAAGGACCTTCGCGCCAAGATCGACGCTGTGAAGGCCCACTTCGGTGGCGCCGGCATCGAGGTGGTGGTCGGGGAGGAGGAACAGCGGGATCTGTGGCTGGAGACCCAGCCGGGCGACAGCCTGCGCGTGGCGGACCTGGGCCACACCCGCACGGTCGACGCCCTCACGGGCAGCTGGTTCTGGGGCGGGGCGACCGTCGGCGACGACCAGGGCCCGATCATCGGGTTCCTGACCGGCTCGACGTCTGGCCTGGTCCGCAACGACCTGACCGCGGGCAGCGAGCGGGGCGACTCCACGACCACGGCGTTCATCGGCCGAAGCGGCCGTGGCAAGACGACCGCCATGATGCTGTCCCTGCTGGATGCCGCCTTCAGGGGCGCCTTCGCGTTGGTGCTCGATTTCAAGGGCGACGTCGCCGGGCTGGTCACAGCCGGGCGCGCCTACGGTCTGAACGCCCACCTGGTGGAGACGGGGACTCAGCACGCCGGCGTCGCGGACCTGTTCACGATGCTGTCGGGCGACGGTGCCGAGCAGGCGCTGATCCAGGTCCCCAGCCAGCTGACGATCGCGCTGCCCTCCCACCTGCGCAACCGCGGTGCGGAGACGCCGATCCAGGCCGCCGTCAACGCGGTCTATGAGGAGCCGGAGCCGGCCACTTGGAAGGTCATCGAGCGGCTTCGCCAGTCCGACGACGAACTCGCCCGGGAGGCCGGGGCCGCGCTGTACGACCTGAGTCTGACCGCGATCGGCGCCCCGTTCATGGGACGACCGGCCGGGAACGCCTCCCTGCTCGTGCCGGAGCCGGGCATCTGGGTGGTGCAGATTCCGGGCCTGAGCCTGCCGGACGCCTCCTCCAGCCGTGAGCAGTGGAACGTCACGGAGCGGCTCTCGATCGCGCTGATGCAGTCCATGATCGCGTACGCGATCAGCACCGCCGGCCGTCGGGATCTTCGGGGGATGCGCAAGGTCGTGGCGATCCCGGAGGTGCACGTTCTGACGGCCACCAGGGAGGGCTCCTCCTTCCTGGAGTACATCGCCCGCGTCGGCCGTGCGTTGTCGACCGCCCTGGTGGTGGACACCCAGGATCCGGGTTCCATCGCGAAGCTGACGGGCCTGATGGAGCAGTTGACGACCGTCTTCGCCTTCCAGCTGACGACCGCCGCCGAGCAGGACACCCTGGCGCGGCTGCTCGGGCTTGAGGTGGGAGAGCACACCCGCCAGCTGATCCGCGCGATCGGGATCCAGCCGGACGGGGAGGTCCGCCACGGTCACGACATCATGCGGGACCGGCGGTTCGGGTGCGCGACGCACCAGTGGGACATCCCCACGGTCGAGCTCGCGGAGCTTTTGAGCACCACTCCGAAGTCGGTCGTGCTCAATGCCGACGGCGGCCAGGAGGACGGCGGCGCCGTGGACATGGAGAAGGAGGGGGTGCCGGCATGAGGACACGCTGGCTGGCTGCTGCCGTTTCGGCGCTCGTGAACCGCAGGGTGCCGCTGCGGATGCTGGTGGTCCCGTTGCTCGGGGCGCTCGCCACCGTGCTGGTGACGGCCGATCTTGCCCATGCGGCGGATATTGCTCCGGCCGGTATGGGCGATCTGATGCCCTCGCCGAACTTCAAGCCCACGGGCGGCCAGGGCACGTTGTACGAGACCTACAGCAACCCGCTGCTCTGGCAACTCGACAGCGACTACGGCACGTGGGACGTGTTCGACCCCATGATGGAGATGCCCGCCGACCTGTGCATGTCTCTGATCGCCGTGATCGGCTCGGCGGTGGTCGTGGTGGTCCAGTGGCTGTTCGCCGTGGTCAGCCTGCCCGAACTGGAGCACGCGATGGCCAAGGCCATCGGCGGTGCGGCCGGGACGCTCATCGCGACCCTGCTGCCCGCGTCCCTGGCCGTCGGCGGCCTGGTGGCTTTCGGCAACTCCCGCCGCGCGCACGGCTCGGCGCTGTCCCAGATCGGATGGATGATCGCCTCCGGCGTGATGGCCGTCTCGCTGCTGGTCAGTCCCACCACCTGGGTGGACGGCGTCGACTCGGCCCGCCAGATCGGTTCCAGCGCTGCGATGGACGCGGCGTCCGCCGGTATCGGCGACGGCGCGACCGCACCGATCGACCTCGGCCGACCGGTCACCTACACCGACAACGCCCGGGACAACATGCTCCGCAAGAGCGGTGACGCCGTGTGGCGGGCGTATGTGGCGACGCCGTGGTGCGTGGCGGATCTGGGCTCGCTGGAGGTCTGCAAAAAGTTCGGGAAGGAGTTGCTGGACCGTGGCACGGACCCGGGCCATCGGAAGGAGTGGCTTCAGGACACTGTGACATCTGACGAGGTGGGCGACGACAGCGTGACGTGGCGCCAAGGACACGCACCCATCGGGCGGGTGATGGTCACGATTCCTTCGCTCATCTCAGTGATCATTTTTGCCGCGCTGGTCCTGATGCTGGCCTTCTCGTGCCTCGCGTCCCTGCTCGGGGCACTGATGCTGCTGGTCGCCGGCGTGCTGTTCGCGTGCATGTGGATGATTCCGGGCCGCCCACGGCAGTGGGGCGTGAAGTGGTTCGAGGCGCTGGTCGGCTACGTCCTGCAGTCCACGATCTCGACCACGGTCCTGGGCTGCGTCCTGATCCTCACAACGGCGACGACCCAGATGTTCGGCAAATACGGCTGGCTTCCGTCGGCCGGATTGAGCATCGCGGCGGCGGTCGTCGGCTTCCGGTTCCGCCGTGTGGTCGAGTCGATCGTCGGTGTCAGCACCTCAATGGGCCCCGGCGCCGCGGTGGCCGGGTTCATGGCGGCCAAGGGCGCCGGGAAGGCCGCCGGTTGGCTCGGCAAGGCGATCGGCCGCGGCGTTGGCGGGATGAGCCTGCCGAAGTTCCCGGGCCGCAGCCGGTCCGGTGGCGGTTCCCCGGGCCCGGCCGCGCCCGTGCCCGGCGGTGGTTCAGGTGGTGGTGGCGGGTTCGGGACGCTCGGGGCGGGGATTCCGCGCAGGCCGCTCCCCCCGGCGCCCGGCTCGAAGACGGCGGCTTCCCTTCCCGCCGGCCAGCCCCGGCCGGCGGCGCTCGGCGCCGGTTCGCCGTCGGCGCCTCAGCAGGCGTCGTCGCTTTCCCCGGCAACGGGCCGGTCGGTGGCCGATGGACCGTCCCATAGCGGCGCGGTGGCTCCGCCGCCGTCCCGCCGCAGCGTCACCGCGAGCGCGGCCCGGCGTCCGATGCCCGCGCTGCCCGCAGCGCAGAGCCGCCCGGCGGTCGCACCCGGCGACCGCCGACCTGCGGTGGACACGACCTCGCGGCCGGCCGCCGTAACGTCCGGCAGCCAGGCGCCACACGGTTCGGCGGCACACCCCGCTGGTGCCCAGCAGTCGGTGAGCGGGCGCCGCCCGGCTCAGGCCTCCGCACCCGACAGCCCCAACTTCACCTTCCGCACCGCGCCGAAGGCGGGTGCCTCGGCGCCGAGGGTGATTCAGGGGAAGGTCGTCCGCTCCAGCACGACGCCCATCCGGTCGTCGGGCGGAACCGCCGGTCCGCGACCGGTCCGGCCCACCGTGATCGACACGTCGTCCACTCCCGCCAAGGGACGGACGCAGAGCGCGGGACGGCGGTTCTCCGTTCCCGGCTCACGCAAGAAGTAGGAAGAAGGAGGGGGAGGGCCATGAGCCGAGACGACGACAAGGCACCGAACAGCCCGCAGGACTGGCGGGACCTGCTGCGGTCGGACTACCGGTACCCGGCCGAGCTGGACACCCTGTCGCGCCGTCAGCGGCGCCGCGCCAAGAAGGCCTGGCGCCACCAGGACCGGACCGACCGGCTCCAGTGGCTGCGCGAGCAGCGTGAGGCCGAGCCCGCCACGGCGGGCCGGACGATCGTGCTGGTCGTCGCCTTGGTCGCGGTCGTCTTCGGCTCCGCCCTCTTCTTCCGCCACGGGCACACTCCTGTCACGCTCTCCTCCTCCGGCGGCGGGGCCGTGACGGCGACGGCGACGGCCCCGGCCGTCGCACCCGTGAGCACCACGCCCGCGGCCTCGCCTTCCACCGCACCGCCCGTCCTCACCGATCCGGCCGTGGTCGCCGAGGGCTTCACCCGGGTCTACCTCACCCGAAATCCCATGACCGACCACAACCACGCCGCCTCCGTCCACCGGGCGGCCAAGTGGATGGCGCCGCCCCTGGTCGACAATCTGACGACGTACCCCGACCCCGCGTTCGACGCCCTGGTCTCGCGGGCCGGAGTGGCGACGGTGACCGCGGTCAAGGTCGAGTCGGCCGGAAACGACCTGCCCGGCGACAGCCCTCTCAGGGTCTGGCGCAAGGTCACTGCCACCATCGCGGTCGCGGGCCAGGGCGGACACGACAGCTACACCGACACTCGGGTCCTCACCGAGGAGATGACCACTTCCGGTGACGGCCAGTGGCGGGTCTCCCGGATCCTGGGGGTCTGACGGGTGGAGGGACGCGACGCGATCCGGCTGGCCGCGGGAGCGGCCGGCCGGGGACTGATGGTCAAGGTCGGGGCGGTGGCCTTCGCCTTCTTCATGGTCTTCCTGGTCTTGCTCGGCGCGATAGGCGCCGTGGTCCAATCGGGGAGTAAGGCCGCCGCCGCCTCCAAGTGCAACGGCGCCGGCCTGCCGCCGGTCGAACCCACCAACGGTGGCGGCAGCTCGGGCGCCACCGGGTCTCTGCGCCAGCAGCAACTCGCCAACGCGAAGATCATCGACGGGGTGGCCATCAAGCGGGGCCTCAGCGGGCGGGCCACGTTTATAGCTCTGATCACGGCTCTCCAGGAGAGCACGCTGATCAATCTGGACCACGGCGACCGCGACTCCATAGGGCTTTTCCAGCAGCGGCCCTCCTCGGGCTGGGGCACCGTGGCGGACATCATGAAGCCCGAGTACGCGGCCAACGCCTTCTTCGGCCGCGGCGGCAACCCGTGGCCGCGCGGTCTGACGGAGGTCCACGGCTGGGAGACGATGGACCCCGGTGCCGCCGCGCAGGCCGTCCAAGCGAGCGCCTACCCCGCCCTGTACGCGGGCCAGGAGGACGAAGCCAAGCGGGTCGCGCAAGAGGCCGGCATAAACCTCAACCGTGCCGGCACCGGCGGTTCGACCGTATCGGCCTCGCCGGGCGCCAGCGGCACCCCGGGCGCCAGCGGCACCCCGGGCGGTGGCTGCACCACTGGTCCCACCGCGCCTTCCAGTCCCGGAGCACCGTTTCACGACGGCAACTCGCCCTGGCCGCCGGAGGTCAAAAACCCGCGCTCCTCCGCTCAGACAATCGAGTGGGCCAAGAACGAGGCCGGGCCGAACGGGGCCAGCACCTGGTATGGCGGGTGCCTGAGATTTGCGGCGACCGCCAACGGCTGGAGCTACGCCGGCTACACCGATGCGGGCAACACCCACTCGTGGGCGCTGGAGCTGTACCGCAACAAGATACCGGCCAGCATGCATCACGACGGGGACCGCAACCCCCCGCCGGGCGCCCTCCTTTTTTGGGACACGGGGTCCATCTACGGGCACGTGGCCGTCTACGTCGGCAACGGCATGACGGCCAGCACCGACATCAGGCGCCCAGGCTACGTGGACGTGGTGCCGACGGAAGAAATTGAGTCCAAGTGGGGTGCCAAGTACGTGGGCTGGGCCCCTCCGTACTTCCCGACCGCTGGCTGACGAGTCCAACAAGGCCCACAGAGTAAGGAGAAACAGCCATGGCACAGAAGATGATCCTGACGGACGACCTGGACACGGAGGTCGAGGGCGACGGCGTCGAGAACGTCGAAATCACCTACAAGGGGATCACGTGGGAACTCGATCTCGGCGAGGCCAACCGCGCCGTGCTGGACGCCGCCCTTGCGCCGTTCCTCGCGGTGGCCCGCCGGAAGGCGGCCAACCGGCCCGCCGCGAAGCGGCGAAGCACGAAGGACGACCCGGAGGAGAACCGCCGCATCCGCGAGTGGGCGGTGACGGCCGGCCTTACCCTGCCCAGCCGAGGTCCCGTCCCGAAGGAGATCCGGGCCCAGTACGAGCAGCGCGAATCCCGAATCCCCGAGCAGACCGGCGTCGATGCGTAGCCCTGCTACCCCATCCGCCGGGCCCGGTGTTCAGGCAGCCACTTGCCACCTGGACACCGGGGCTCGGGCCGTTTCGCTATTTCTGATGCCCCCTCTCACCCACGACGAGAACGCCCAGTTGCGATGGAGTAAGGAAGAGAAGTCGTGCGCCAGCTGATCGACCCCGACACCGTTCCCCTCACCCCGCTGGTGACGATCGTGCTCAGCTCGACCGGCGTGGCCATGATCGACGGAAACCCGATGCCACCGCCCCTGCCCGGCCAGCAGGTCCGCACAGCAGCCTTGATCGAGGTGAGTGTCCGGGCCGCCCGTCTGGGCCGCCCGGTGCGCGTCCTGGCGCGAGAGGCGGACGGGACCGACTGGCCTTTGATTGTTGACGTAGACGGCTCTGTGACCGCGGTTCCGGCCCACCCCGTCTCGGCTGCCCCGGCGCTTCAGCCTGCTGCGGTTGCCGAGCCGGACCTGTTCCCGACCGTCCGTAGCCGGATTCTCGAAGATGTCCCTGCCGAGTCGGCCGGGCCGGTTGTTCCGGCCGGCCCCGTCTCGGCTGCCCCGGCGCTTCAGCCTGCTTCGGTTGCCGAGCCGGACCTGTTCCCGACCGTCCGTAGCCGGATTCTCGAAGATGTCCCTGCCGAGTCGGCCGGGCCGGTTGTTACGGCCGGCCCCGTGGCTGCTGCCACTGCGCTGTCGTGGACGGACCCGCTCCCCGAGGATTACGCCGACCTGCTGCAACAGACCCGCGACCGCGAGTCGGCGGGCGACCTGCGCGGTGCCGTAGCCGCAGCCGAAGACCTTGAGGCCGCTGTCGAGGACGCGTACGGCCCGGACCACCCCTACACCGTCAACACCAGCCAGCTTCATGCGTACTTCGCGATGAGCGCTGAGCAGTGGGAGCTGGCCGCCCGTCTCTACGCCGCCGTCGCCCGCCGCTGCCACGAGCTGCAGGCCCCGCTGAAGGAGACACGCCGCGCTGCGGTGAACGCGTTCCAGATGTGGCTCCGGGTGGAGGAGCCGGTGACTGCGCTGGAGATCGGCCCGGATGTTGTGGCCATCCTCCAGGCTCTCCGCAGTCCGGACCTCCGCCATGCCGAGGTCCGGCTGAGGGAACTGTCGCGCAGAGCGGCGTGACGTACCAAGACCTGACCCAGCGACCGAGGGGACCGACGTGGCGAGGAAGCAGAGCGCGGGCCGCAGCGCGCAGGCCGAGTTCGACCGCCGCCGCTCCGCGTGGCGGCGGCGCCAGGGTCGCCTGCTTGTGCGGACTCTGCCGGTGGCGCTGGGGGCCGCCGGCCTGACGGCCTGGTGGACCGGGTGGCACACCACCTCAGCCCCGGCCCTCGGATACGCCGCTGGCGCCGCAGTCGTCCTCGGATGGCTGGTCGCGCTGGCACAGGCTCCCCAGTCCACCACGGCATGGCGGTCCGGGGCTGAAGGGGAGCGCGCGACCGAGCGCCTGCTGCGGCCTCTGGCCCGTCGTGGCTGGCATGTTCTGCACGACCGCGCCCTTCCGTTCACCCGGGCCAACGTGGATCACCTGGTTGTCGGACGCCGAGGTCTCTTCGCGGTGGACTCGAAGAACTGGCAAGCCCGCGGTGCCAGGGTCCAGTTCGACGGCCGGACCGGCACCCTCTGGTACGGGCGGCAGGAGACGAACAAGACGGTCACCACCGCCCAGTGGGAGGCGACCCGCGCCGCGTCGGCCATCGGTGCCCGCCTGGGCAGCCCTGTGACGGTGTCCGCCATCGTCTGCGTGCACGGCGCTCCGGTCGGCCGCACCGGCATTCTTACGGTCGGCGGCGTCACCATCCTCGAAGCCCGCCGCCTTCGCCGCCACCTCAACCGCCACCGGCGAGCCTGGACGAAGTCCGAAGCGGCTGCGGTTGTCGACGCCGCCGAAGCCGCCCTGCCACCCAAGTAGACCCGGTGTCCTATCCGCGGGCCGCCTACCCGCGCGGCCCGTTCCACAGCCGTCGGCGCCCCGCCGGGGCCTGCTCGGGAACCTCCTGGTCCCCGTCGTCGACGGCATCGGCCGGGACGGGGTCGGCCGTCGCAGGCAGCAGCGGCCAGGAACAGCGCTCGGGAGCCGGGAGCTGGGAAGCTGACGGAACGACAGGCGCGGGGCCGGTGCCCAGCGGCCGACGAGTGGGAGGAGTCATCCCCTCATCCTTTCGCACCTTGACGGATACCTTGACGCCGCAGGTCAGCGCGCCATCAAGGTCTCCGGCGGAGGCCTTGATACCGGGGCAGTGACCACGACCAGGAGACCCAGGGTGCGTGCACGCCGCGTGCGCGAGGGACATCGACATCCGTACCGAACCCCTGCCAACCGCCTGATGGCGGGCCCAGCGGGCGCTGGCCGTGCCTGCGCTTAGGTTTGTTACGTGACAATCCAGAGGTGTCCGCGTAGGCTCGGAACGTTACGTAACAAACCGGGAGGCCGGCATGCCCACGTGCGAGATCTGCGGCACCGAGATGACCCAGGGGCGGGCCCGGGCCCGCCGCACCTGCTCCGCTGCCTGCCGGCAGGCAGCCCACCGGCGCCGCCGCGCCGCCGAGATGGCCGTGCTCCGGGCCGCCGCCACGCAGCTGCCCACGGCCGCACCGTCACGTAACGAACCCGTGGAGCCGGGCGCCGACGACAGCCCGGCCGGGCGGATCCGCGCCGCCGGCGCCGCCCTGGCTGCCGCCGTCGAGTACGCGGCCACGGCCGTCGAGGAGAACGCCTGCCGGGACGACTCCCTCGCGGCCCTGCAGCGTCGGTACGACGACCTGGTTGATGCCGTCCGCGCCGCCATGCGCCCCAAAGAGCTGTCACGTAACGAACCAGTGCCCGCCCGGGCCCGCGCCACCGACCCCGGGGCCGGCCGATCGGAGACCGCCGACGCCGCGGCTTCGCCCGACGCGGTGCAGCCGGAACCGTCACGTAACGAACGCAGCCGTCCCACGCGGACCCCGAGGCCGCTGCACCTGTCACGCAAGAAGGCCCTCGCGCTGCTGGACACCGCCGAGCTCGTCAAGGCCGAGCAATACCAGGAGACCGGCAACTGGGACGTCGTCGCCGCCGACGGCACCGTCATCTGCCACATCGGCCCCAACTACAACAACCTGCGCCGCAACGGCTGGAACGCCTGGCCCCACGGCTCCACACCCAACCGCCGAGACCACTACCCCACCCGGGAGCGCGCCGCAGCGGCCGGCGCCGACGGCTGGCTGCGGATCGTCACCGCCAAACCGCGCCGCTGATCAGGCAGCGCGGCGTGCGGGAGGGCGCTCATCGGACGTTCACCCAGTCCGCGGAGGCAACCCGCTCGGGACCTGCGCCGTTCGCGGCCCGTTCCGGCATCGTGAATCTCTGGACCCGATCGTGCCTGACCCGTGCCATCAGCTGCCACTGGCCAGCGCCGCTTGAAGCGGGTCGCTTTGGGTCATGTCGGAGTTGTGGACGTCGCATGCCTGGTCGACTTTCCAGCCGACGCCGTCCTGGACGAGCCGGATCGCGCGCCGCTGAGTGCTGCTGGTGCCTTTGGGCTGGGTGACCTGGAAGACGACCATCACGCCGGTGCCGGCAGGATGCTGACTGAGTGCGGGAACCTGCTCGGTCCGTTCGGCGGTTACTGGGCTGATCGTCGCGGGTCGGGTGTCGGCCGGGCTCGGGGTGGCCATCGGCGGGACGGTGGAGCCGTCCGCGTAGATGCCCGCCGGCTCGGCCGGGCTGGTGCTCGGTGAGGCCGAGACCGGCGGTGTGCTTTCGGCGTGGTCGGCGGTGCACTTCTGAAGGCTTCCGCCCTGGTACGCGGTTGTCTTCAGCTGACACATGGCCGCCCAGTCGTGGGCGTTGATTGCCTGCTGGTATCGCACGGCAGTGTCCTGCGCACTCGCCCCCGCAGGCTTCGTCGCGTCACCGGTCGCTGTTCCGTTCGATCCACAGCCCGTGAGTGCTGCGGTCCCCAGGACCACAGTGCCCAGAACGGTCAGGTACTTCTTCATCCTGCTGCTTTTCCCTTGCTCTGTTTGGTACGTCATCAGGCGGCTTCCGCGTGGGCCTTGGGCTCGGACTGGGGCTTCTCGGTTATCCTCGGGAACCTTTCATGCTGGTCGGTCGAAAGAGGCGCGGGCCGCGCGGGTGCTCGGGCGCATCAGCGGCCACCACCGGCCCTCCGCCATCTGCTGGACCTTCCGGAGCAACATAAGGCAGTCCCCGCTCGCGTTGTGCTGGCCGCCGAGCTTCTGGTCACGGTACTTCCCGTGGCCAACCCTTCACAGGCCGCGGAACGCGGCGTAGGGCACCATCGCATCCTCCCACCGGCAGGCGGCCATCCAGGCCCGGGCGGCCTGATCCGCTTCGGGCTGGGCCGCGTGGTGGTGGATCAACTCCCGTTCCATGACCCCGCTGTCGAACGCTGGGTCAAGGGTGAGACGGACGCCCGACAAGCCAAGAGCTTTTGTAGCGGTGGTTCCCTTCGCGGCGGCGTCCGTCCAGTGTGCCCACCGCTGCTGGTGGGGGCCTTGCTGCCCCGGGGTCAGCCGATGGACCAGCTGACACCGCTGGGTTTGTCGAGCCACACTCGCTGACCGCTCGCCGTGAGCGTGATGCCGTACCGGTCGCGGGATGGCCGTCCATGGCGCTCGTACAGCTCGTGTGCGGCTTCGAGCTCGGACCACAGCGGCCGGGGGCCGGTCTCGGTCACCGTGCCGTCCGGCCGCAGCTCGGCAATCGACCCGTCGGCAGCCCAGACACGGGCGCCGGTCGGCTTGCCGTCGTCAGTCAGGTCGTACTGCCAGCCGCACGGCGGAAGCGCGATGCTGGCCAGGAAGCGGAAGTTCTCGTCCACCAGGACACCGGCGCCGACGGTCGACGGGCGGCTGTGGCTGGTGGGCAGCGCGGGGCGCCGGATGATCCCGCTGTCGCCGGCCGTGCGAAGTGGCATGAAGTAGGCGGCAGTGGACAGGAAACGGCCGGCGGCTTCGGTCGGGCTGATCTGCTGGGCACGGATGATGCCGTAGCCGATCGGGGCCACGATCAGCCCACCAGAGGTGAGCTCGGGCAGCCACGCCACCGGGACGCGTCCGAGTCCGCAGGTGGCGATGATCGCACCGTAGCGGCGCGTGATGGGCCGTCCTGGCTCGGTCGGTAGGTGCGCGGCGGCTCCGTCACCGGTGATGACGGTGGGGTGGTAGCCAGCCCGGTCGAGTCGCTGCCGGGCGGTGTCGGTGATGTCCTGGTCCACGTCGACGGTCACCACCTGGTCGCCGCCGTACCGGTGGGAGAGCAGCGCGGCGTTGTAGCCGGCGCCCGTGCCGATCTCTTTGACGCGGATGTCGTCGCGGTCGCCGAGTGCTTGCAGCATCGCGGCCATGAGGGATGGCTGACTGGACGACGACGCGGCGTTCCCGTCGATCAGGTGGGTGACGAGCGGCCGGTTCTCGTACACGGCGTGCAGCCACTCGGCGGCGTGCTCGGGGTCGTCGCCAGCGATGCGCTGTTGGGCGCCGTCGGGCCCTTGCCGGTAGAAGTGGGGGACGAACAGGTGGCGGGGCACGTCGCGGAACGCTCGTTCCCACGCGGGGGCGGTCAGGTCACCTGCGGCGGTGAGCGCGTCGACCATGCCGCCGCGAAGGGTCTCGGCGGCGCGCTCGGTGGTGGTGGTCACGGGGTGCCTTTCTGGAGAAGATCGGCGAGTGCGGTGGTGATGGCGCCGCGGGTGAGGTCGATCCACGCCCATTGGCCGCCCGGGTTCACGTCGACGAGCCAGTGTGTTCCCCCCTGGTCAACGATCAGGTCTACGGCGGCGTAGACGAGTCCGAGCCGGTACAGCATGTCCAGGATGCCCGTGTGGATGGTCGTGGGGAGCTCGGCCGGCGTGTAGGTGAGGTTCTTCGAGTCGGTACGCCAGTCGAGCCGGCCGGGGCCGTCAGGGGCGTCGATCCGCACGGGGAAGAGTTGGCCGGCGACGCAGGTGACGCGTACTTCGTACGCCTTGTCGGTGATCTCCTGTTGGTACAGGTGCGCGGTCAGTGCCACGCGTGGGTCGCTCCAACGGTCGGCCGGGACGCGGGTGGTGTAGATCTGGCCGCGCCTGCCGTTCTCGGTGTGGATGAGGCCGCCGAGCACCTTCGTGACGATCCGCCCGCCGCAGCGGTGCGCGAAGTCGGAGACGGCGGCCGGGTCGTTGGTGATCAGCGTTGCGGGCACGGGCAGCCGGGCTTCGGCGCCGGCGGTGAGCTGCGCGGGCTTCGTGCAGTCGGCATTGCGCTCCGGGCGGTTGACCCACAGCACCTGTGGCAGCGAGCCGAGGACGCCGGAGAACGCCCGCTTCGCCTGCGACAGGGCGAACCGTTGTTCCGGGCTGCTCATGGTGTCGGGGAACCGGAATGCGGTGGGCTTGCGCCACCATACGGAGCGCAGTTCGGACAGGTCGACGCCGCGCAGGGCGCCGGCGAGGGTGCCGGCCCATGCGCCGTCGGGTCGCAGTTCGGCCGTCATGGTCATGCGCTGGGGGAAGTCGGCGATGTCGGTTCGCCAGAACGGCACGCTGCGGGTGTTGAGCTCGCGCAGGACGTAGTCGGCGGTCGGGTCGAGGTCGTGGGTGATGACGAGCACGCGGGGCGAGGTGCCCCGCGTGCTCTCGGTGCCGTGGGTCATCAGTCGTCGTTCTGGTCGTAGTCGACGCTGATGACGGTCTGCCCGTCGCTCTCGGTCTGGCAGCCGGAGCCT
Source organism: Kitasatospora sp. NPDC001660 (assembly GCF_053596725.1). Lineage (NCBI taxonomy): Bacteria > Bacillati > Actinomycetota > Actinomycetes > Kitasatosporales > Streptomycetaceae > Kitasatospora > Kitasatospora sp. NPDC001660. Next base: position 22,850 of record NZ_JBSFGU010000059.1, read on the forward strand.
TCCATGGTGGGCAGGTCGATAGCCGTGCGGCCGTCGATCAGGGAGAGCTGCGTGACGGGGTCGACGGTGACGGGTGGCATCGGGACGACGGTCACGGGGTTGGTGACGGCGTCGAGCCCGAACGGCCTGGTGGTGAGCGGGCCGGCCGGGTCGGTGTCCACGCGCAGGTTCAGCGTGGGCATGCGATCGGTCAGGACGGACATGGTGTCGCTTCCTCTCGTGCTCGGTGACCGGTCTCGGGTTCGGGACCGGGGTGGGTGCCGGCCGCCCGTGGGGGGCGTGCGCGACCGACACCCATTCCGCCCGGGTCGCCGGACGGAGCTGTAGGGGGTCAGGCGCCCTTCGGCGTGACCTTCAGATCGGCCCACACGACCTTCCCGAACGATTCCGGCTCGGCGCCCCGGGTCCGCCTGGGGCGCCGGGCGGGGCGGGGGCTCAGGCGGGTGGCCCGCTGTCCAGGGCGGTGGCCGCCATGGTGCTCTGGGAGGTTTCCTGCTGGTGTACAGCGATGCCGAGCAGGCCGATCACCGCGAGGTGCCCCAGCACCACGAAGGCCGTCAGAGCATCGTGGACGGGGTCGCGGTGCTGTCCGCGGTGCTGGCCGGTCATGACGCACCCCGCATCCGCAGGTCCGCATGCACCGTCTTCCCCAGCGGATCCAGGGTGGTGCCCCACTGGCCCTTGGTGAGCTGGTGTACGAGGGCAAGGCCCCGGCCGGCCTCGGCACTCAGGCCGGCGTCCATCAGGACCGGCAGGACCCGGCTGCCGTCGGTCACCGAGATCCGCACCGCCGTGGCGGTGATCCGGGTGACCTCGAAGGTCATCCGGAGGAGACAGCCAGTCTTGGCGGCGTTGCCCACGAGCTCGGAAGCGATCAGCTGGGCGTCGTCGATCAGCTCGTCCAGGCCCCACTCGGCCAGCTTGTCGCGGACCAGACGGCGGGCCGCTGGGGCCGATTTGGTCTGGTAGGGCAGGTGGGCGACAGATGGCTTCTCGGTGGTGGGCGTCGGAGCGGTTGCCGTGCTCACGAGGCCGGGCGCATCCGGGGGTCGGCGGCCGGGGAGAAGTTGGCCCAGCCGGCCGCCGCGGTGACCAGGGCAGTCCGCCGAAGGCGGTCCCCGGCGGATCTGCGCGGCCCGGACGGCGTCGGGGCGGGGTGCGGCGGGCGACGGGTAGCGGCCATCACGGCTCCAGGGGGATCAGTGGTTTGGTGTGGGCGCCGGTCCGGGCCGCGCGCGGTCCGGACCTGCTCATGCCCCAGGGCTTCGCCTCTCGGGGGTCTGAACACCAAGATGCCGCTGATGTAAGACCGTGAATTTCACCAGAAGTGAAAGATCGTCAGATGCCCGTTCGTGTGATCCAGGTTGACAGCCGTAGACTCCGACGGCTAGCGGAGCGTGACAGGGCAGTCACAGTTTCGCGGGCGAGCGGGTGCCGGGAGACCTGCTCGGGTGCGACCGCGTACGCGGCGTCCAGCTGGTCGAGCGCGGCTTCCGGCTTGGCCATCCACCGGTAGGCGCGGGCCAGGTCGATGTGGTGGTGCCCGATCCTGGTCGGCGCCCACCCGGCCGGGAACCGCATGCCCTTCGCGGCGGCCACCGCCTGGTCGTGCTCGCCAGCCTCCACCAGCGTCATCACCCGGTGGACCTGCACGTTTGTGGGCCCGAAGTGCAGCGACAGGTCGGGCCGCTCGCCGGTCTTGGCTGCGACCTTCTGGGCCTCGTCCAGGTGGTGCTTCATCACCTCCGTCTGCTGGGCGCGGGCGGCGACCACGGCGGAGCCGAGGTGGAGCTGCCCGGTCGTGACCAATGCGCTCGGCGTCTTGGCGTCGGTGCCGTCCAGGTGGCCCCGGCCGGACTCCTGAAGGCGCCGACAGGCCGCCAGGTCGCCGACCCGCAGGTAGGCGGTGACCCGCAGGTATTCGCGGGCGGCCCGCAGCGCGGGCGCCCGGTCGCCAGCACGCTGGGCAGCCCAGTCCATCCGGGCCAGCGCAGTCGCGGACAGGTCGTTCAGGCCGATCGCGATCCCGACCGAGTGCCCGCACCGGTAGGCCTCCGCCAGCAGGCCCCAGGCCTGCCGCTGCTGTTCGTCGGTGAACTCGTGCGCGGCCGTGTGCAGCTCGACCAGCAGCCCCGGCAGCATCGCCACCATCGGCTTGTACTTCGCCGCCTGGGCCAGCGCGTTCACCTGCCGCACCGCAGCCCGAAGCACCGGCAGGGCCCGCGGGCGCACGGCCTCCTGCGGCGGCAGGTCGTACAGGTCGAGCGTCGTGCGGATCGGCCCCATCAACGGGACCAGCGGGTCGTCGGCCACCCCGTCACTGTACGAGGGCGGCTGAAGGTCGCCCGGCTCAACTCCCAAGGCCCTGGCGACCGCTGCCACGAACTCCGGCGTCGCAGGCTTGTGCCCCGACACCACCTTCGTGAGCAGGCTGTACGAGACGTGAGCACGGTCGGCGAGCTGCCGATGACTCAAACCCCTCACATCCTCGTAGGCCGCGATCCGCTGGCCAATGCTGATTCCGTCCGGAGGTGCCACGCTGGTCCCCATCCCGTGCACGCCTTTAACCCGTGTGCACGGGACCGTACCCCTCAAATCGGCTGCCCACAGATCGTTTCGGCAAGCCGTGAAACACCGGAACTGCTCGGCGCCGCCGCGATGGCGCACGCACATGGACCTGAAGCAGCCAGCGAAGGCGGTTGAGCAGGAAGAGCAGGGTATGGCGCTGCTCGACCCGAAGTTCCGCCGCAACCGGTTCGCGAAGCTCGTGCACCTGTCGGAATGCCACTACGCGGCCGGGCGACCGGAAGAGGCCGTCGATACCGCCGGCCAGGCGCTCGACCTGTGGGGGGCCGTGAACTGCACCCAGTGGCTTACGCGGCACCGGCTGGATGGCCACCAAGGCGGCCTGGCCCGTCACGGGCGGGGCTTCGTCTTCCGCTTGCCCTTGGACGGCTTCGCGGCACGCCGCTCGGCTTCGGCGGCCAGCTGGTCCTCCAGTTTGATCCTGTTTCGCTGCAGCGCACAGTGGGAGAGCCCGAGTCCAACGGTGGCGGTGGCTACGACCAGCGGCCAGCGGCTGGGTAGCGCACCGCTCGCATTCCGGGCCGGCGGGTCCATGGAGAGGACGAAGAGAACCACCAACTCGCCGATGACGTAGATCCCCAGCCACAGGACCGCGATCCGCCAGACGGGAGTGAGGTACCGCCGCGGCGGCAGGCCGTTGGCGGCGCGCAGGGCGTTTTCCTCGATCCGGTCCGCGCGGTCGTGGCGGCCTGCGAGGACTGCGGCCACTGCGGATGGTGCGAATGCGAGGCCGAGAGTGAGGGTGCCGCCGGTCTGCCTCGGGGCGACAGCAGCCAGGAGGGCCCAGCCTACGAGGCCAAGCCAGAAGGCGACGGTGGCCACCGCCTTGAACCATTGCGCCTGTGCCTGGTCCCGCCGCTGCTGGAGCAACAGCCGGATGCTCCGGCGAGACGCGACTGCTCCGATGACAAGAAGCAAAGCAGGGAACGCAAAGGCCATCGTGACTTCTCCTTCAGACGATCTACCGGACCATCCGGTACCCACCTCCGCGTCACAGTGAGCTGGGGATTCGAGCAGTTGACGTCTTATGCCGGGACGGGTTGGAGCCGACTGCTCAGCAGCCGGCTCCAACCTCCCGCATGTTCGACCGTCACGATGTTGGCCAGGCGCCGCCGCCGAGCCTGCTGAGCCGAGCTGCCGCAAGCTTGGTGGCCTTGATGAACTCTTCCGGGGCCTGCGGCATCACCTCTGCCGGCTTGAGGACGAGAACGGCCCCCATCACGCTGTCGTCCCAGACGATCGGCGCTGCGATCGAGTTCCAGCCCGCCATGCATTCCTGATAGCCGAGTGCGTATCCGGCGTCGCGGACAGCCCTCAACGACTCGCGCAGTTCGTTCTTGTCCCGGTACACACCAGGACCGGCCTCGTCTGGCACCGGCCCGTCGATGACAGCCTCCTGGATGCTCATCGGCAGGTAGGCCAGGATGGTCCGCCCGCTTGCGCCGGTCCTGAGAGAACGGGTCACGTTCAGGACGTCTCGCGGCGTCATGCCGAGTTCGACGAGGTCGCTGTCGCCCACCGCCATGTCGATGCACTGGCGTCCCAACCCCCGGAAGGGCGCCTTCATGTATAGAAAGACGAGGGCTTTCCCCGTGGCTTCGCGCAACTCCACCAGTGCGCTGTGCGAGGCGTCATCGTCGGTGGAGTGCGCCAGTGCCTGGAACCCCAAATCGGCGGCTCCGAGGCCGAGGGCGTAGAGACCACGTTCACGCCGTACGAACGTGCCGACGTAGACACCGCTGGTGAGGATTCGACTGACCGTGGAGTCATCGAGGCCGGTGGCCTCTGCCAACTCGCTAAGCCGCGCCGTGTCACGGCCGATCTCGGCGAACGCGGCCTGCACGCGGAAGACGCGCTCCGCATGCGTCGTGCCGTTGCTCTTCCGGATGCCTTCCCCGAGTGGTCCAGACATCTTGCCCCCTTGTTCTCCGGCGCGGCTCCCGTGAGATCGCCCGTTGTCGCACTGACGCCCACTCGCTGCCCCAGTCCCCGTGCTGGGCCGGACAGCCGGCCGGACAGCCTACCTGCTGGTGTCGAGAATGAGCTTGCCGGACTTGGTCCGTGCCTCCAGATCAATGTGCGCCTGTGCCGCGTCTCCGAGAGCGTAGGTTTTTCCTACGACAAGCCGAAGCACGCCGAGGCGGACGGCTCCATACAGTGCCTGCATGCTCGTTTGCAGGGCTGCGCGGTCGCTGTACAGGTGCGGGAGCCAGAACCCTCCGGCGACGATCGAGCGCTCCAACAGGGTTTTCACCGAGATGTCGGCGATACTGCCGCTCGCGTAGCCGTAGAGCGCGAGTCGGCCGCGCGGCGCCAACGTGTTCGCCATGGCCTCGACCATGTCGCCTCCGGTCATCTCCAGGGCGACGTGGACGGGCCCGCCGGCCGCGTCGACGATCCTCTCGGTCAACCCGTCGAGTTGGGAGGAATCGACGACCTTGTCGGCGCCGAGTTCGAGCGCCAGGTCGCGCCGTTCCTTGGTACTGGCCAGAGCGATGACGCGTGCTCCGACCTCCCTCGCCAGTTGTACCGCGATCGAACCGACACCTCCGCCGGCGGCCGGGATCACGACGGTCTCGCCCTGCTTCAGTTGTGCGACGGTGAAAAGGATGTGCCAGGCGCTGTTGCCTTGCAGAGCAAGCGTCACTGCCTGGTCGTCCGTGATGTCGTCCGGTACATCCCACGCCGCCCGCCGATGGACCAAGGCCTTCGTCGCGTAACCGCCGCCTTTGGTCAGCGCAACGACCCGTCGGCCTCCGTCCACGGTCCCGACGATTTCGTTGCCGAGGACATACGGCAGCGGAACGTCTGCGAGGTACGAGTTCTGCCGCGCGTGCACGTCCGCGAAATTCACGCCGGCGCGAGTCACGTCGACCAGTAGGTGGGCAGCCTTGGGCGCAGGGTCCTCCACCTCTTCCAGCGCCAGCACGTCTGGCCCGCCGAACTGCCGCATGATGATTGCGCGCACGTCTCTCCCCAGGTTCCGCGTCCTATGTCGCGTGACAGGCTAGGTCCTGCCACTCTCCCGCGACGTTCCTGCCGGTTGCTCGCGCCCTTTTCTCGCCACACGAGAGGTTCCTCCCGCGCTTCCCCTCTCATCGCGTGAGAAGCAATGTCGAGGATCGCCCGGCCCGCCGTCTTCATTGACCGTCATCGTCGATTTACGTAGAGTCGCAGCGCTGCCGTCCTGGCTGCCTGCTGATGGTGGCTTGGCACGGCGCAAGCACCACGATGGGGGAACCGGGGGATGAAGGCGCGTGCGCGATGGGCAGCTTGTGCCCAGGCGTGCCCGGCGCCTGCCGTCGATGCTTCCAACCACGCGCCGAAGCCCGGTGTGGCCGAACTCGCTTGGCGTGCGGCCGGCGAGACGCTGACATCTCCGATCCGGCGGTTCCTCGTACCGTTCGCGGGAAGTGCGCGGGCGGCGGCACGTGCCGCCGCTACGTCTCACCGTGCCGCCATAGTGCGGTGGTTGCCGTCCTGGCTTCGGGAACCGGGCTTGTTCGCCTCCGCGTCCTCCGTTTTGCCCCTGACACGGTCAGCGTCGCCTGCGGCCGGACTGTCGTCGGGTCAAGCGAGATTGACCCGACGTCAAGTACGTAAATCGGACATCTCAGTCGTAAGTGGCACTCTTGCGGGGCTAAACACGGCTGGGCTGGAAAAAGTTGGCGCGACACGCCGAGGCCGTGATGCACGGGACTTCCTCGGCATGGCATGCTGCTGACCATGGCCAAGGGAAATGTGCGCATGCTCACCAACAGGGACTCGGGCTACGACCCCAGCAGCGGTGACATCTGGCGCGTCACGGTGAACCTTGACTCTGAGATCGCGGCCAAGCTGAAGCCGGCGCTGAAGGAGATTCACCCGCGTCTGGCCGCGGCCGGCTTCATCAGCAAGGTCATGGAGATGTTGCTGGAGCAACGCGACGCTCAGGCGGCCGATCCGGCTACGATGCTGAGCTGGGCCGCTGTCGTTGACAAGGTGAAGAAGGACGTCGCCGAGGCGGTCAGGGTGTCACAAGGACTCGGAACCCCCCAGGAGGCTCCACAGAAGTGAGTAATCCGCCCCCGGGCTCGTAAGCGACCACGGGGGCCTACCAACAACAACTGAATCTTGAGGGCCGGTCAGCTCCGAAGGTTGGCGCCAAAAGACGCTGATCCAAGCCCTCTCAACAGCTGGCGTCTGCGGGCAGAGGTCCCGAGCGGGGCTTCGTGCTGCCTGACGCCGTTATCCAGTTCTGGAGACCACTATAGCCACAGGTCCTCGGGTCGGCACCACCATGTCCGGAACCGGTGTGTCCACGCCGGCTTCCTCGGCACACGTCGATGCCCCCAGAAGCCGTACCGCCGGCTCCACTGACGGCGGTCTGTTCGTCCTCCCGGCGTCCCGTCGGCAGAAGAGGCCGAAGTCACGCGCCCTGCAGCAGCCGACCACTCCTCAGGAGTTTGCTGCCTGGCTCGATGCGCGGCTCTTCAGCGCGCCGATCTTCCTGATCGGTGCCGACAACAAGAAACTCGCCACTTCTCGGCCACGGACCCTGGCCGAGGCGTCTAGTCGCGTCCTGGCCGGCGAAGGCCGGTCGTACGTCGCGCACGCGCGAGCCGGCGTGTGCTGCGTCGACATCGACGGAGAAGATCCAGAGTGGTCCGTCAGTGCCCTCGAACGCCTGGTGCGCTGGGCCGAGAGTAAGGGTCTGTGGTGGGTCTCCCGCCGGTCGGGCGGCGGTGACGCACGTTGGCACCTGATCGTGCTGATTCCTCCTTCCGCCTCTTACCGCCACGCTGAAGATGAGTTCCGCGCCCTGGTCCAGTCGGTACGTGTGGAGTGGGGCGCGACGTCTCGTCAGATTGACTGGCGCCGTACTCTGCGACCGCTGTCCGCGCCTCACAGGAGCAGCGGGGAAGTAGAACTCCCCGAGGATGTTGCCGAGCTCTGGCGGAGTTTTCCGTCCTGGGCCCGCGACCTGCCCGAGCGCCGGATGACGCCGGTTCGTGCAGAGCAGCCGGCGATGCCCTGGACTCGTTCTCGTAAGGACATCAGCAACCCGGAGTTCTGGGACCGCCTGCGATCTCCCGATGCCGTGTATGCGTCGGACCGCTCTCTCTCCGAGTTGCTGTCGACAGCCCGACTGGCCATCGCCGGGTACACCTGCGAGTCGGCCTGGTCCGTGGTTGCTGACTCCCGGAACGCCGGCTTCGCCAGGTCCCGCGGGAAGGGGCAGGGTTGGTGGACCCGTTACGTCTGGGAGAAGGCTGTCGAGTACGTCGACAGCCACAGTCCTGTGACCGCCCGGCGGACCCCGCAGGCTCGATGGCAGCGTGTTGTCGGGCCTCTTTTGCTCGGCGTCCGCCGGCAATTCTGGGATGGCCTGAAGCCCGTTCAGCGCCACAGCGCGGAGCGTTTACTGGCTGCTGTCGGGGATCGGATGGCCCGCCAGACTCTGGCGAACTGCCCGATGCCGGAGAGGGACCTGGAGGCCGACAGCGGCCTCGCCCGAAACACTGTTCGCGCGATGCTGAGGCACTACGAGAGTGCCGGTGTCCTGGTCCGCACCCACACCTACGACTACTCGGAAGGTTCTGCGTCCAGCCATCAGTACGCTCTCAACCTCCTGGCTCTGGACTTCACTGCGGAAAGTACTGAACCACCATGTAGTCACACCCTGGGCCACCCCGGGCGCTCCTGGTACACCCTCGCCACCACCCTCGCCCTCACCCCCGGCCCCCACACAGAGACCAGCCTCTACCACCTCAGCGGCTACAGCTCCCGCCTCCAGCCCTCTTCCTCCCAGCTGCGAAACGTCTCTACCGGCCTCACCGCTCTGGTGCAGATGAAGGTGGTCCGGCGTACGGCCTCGGGTTCCTGGGAGCTGACACGGAAGGCCGGCCGCGCGACCAAGGCAGCGGTGTCCGCAGCGGTCCTCCGTACGGCCCGGATCGCCCGGGAGCGGGCAGCCTTCAGCGTGGCCCGGGAGAAGGCTCAGGCTGCCTGGAAGAGCCGTTGGGAAGCCCAGCGGGCACGTGCGGTGGAAAGGCGCGCGGTGGCCGACCAGAAGCGCCGTGATGCGTGGTGGGAAAGCCTGACTCAGCGCGAGCGTGACGCCCGTCGTGCGGCCTGGCAGGAGCGCTTCGCAGCCCTGTCCCCAGGCGAGCGCGAGGAGCGGGTGCTGCTGCTTCGAAACCGCCGTGCGATGGCTTCTCTGGGGGCTGCCGCATAGCTCCTGCCAGGACAATCGAATAGTCAGCTGACAAGAACTCAGGACACCCTCGGGAAAGGCTCCCAAGGGTGGCTCTGGAGTGTCATGTGGGTGCACACTAGGGTGTCAGGGGCCTGTCCTCTTCCACCCCCACTGACCTGCCATTTTCCCTCTTCTTCTCCGAGACCACACCCTCCCATCGTCCCTCAGAGATGGTGTGGTCTCGGAGAAGAAGGAGGAGGTTGAGATCAGTGGGGGTGGAAGAGGAGAGGTGTGGTAAGAGAGTTGATGTGGAGTGATAAGTTGAGAGTGGGTGAGAGGGGAAGGGTGGAGGTGAAAGAAAAAGGCGAAAGATAAAGACAGAGGCGAAAGTGAAAAGCAAAAGAGAAAGATAAATTTAAAACAGAACTATAGTGGGTGGGTGGATGGTTTGAGTGGTGGTGAGAGTTTGGCTTGGTAGTTGGGGCGGGCGGGTTGGAGTAGTTGTGTGAGTAGGGCTTTGGAGTTGGCTGTTGAAGTGAGCGGGAAGTTGGGCGGGAGTTTGAGTAAGTCGAAGGGAGGTGAGTTGTGTGGCGCGGATGACTGAGCGTGACATGGAGTTTCTTGGCTGGGTTGGCCGGTGGCGTGGGGTGACGAGCCGGCAGGTGGCTCGGGAGTTCGGTAGGCGAGGAGAGCTTCCGGGTGAGGCGGTGCTGGCTGAGCGGGTGGTGTATAGGCGGCTCGCAGCGCTGGAGGAGTTGGGGGCTGTGAGTTACAGCAGGCCCTTCGAGTCGTTGCCTCGGGTGTACTCCGTGACTGGGCAGGGGATGAAGCTGGCCGGTTTGGTGGGGTCGGTGGTGAGACCGAAGGTGAGCGACATCCACCATGACCTGGCTGTCGTGGATCTGGCGCACGAACTCTCTTTGTCCAAGCCGGGCGACCAGCTGGTGACCGAGCGGGAGATCCGGCACCTGGAAACTCCAGGTTTCGACCAGGAGGGCCGCGAGTTCCGGTTCTCTGCGTCAATGTCGGACAGCTCGGGTCGGAAGTTTCCGGACCTTGCGTCAGTGCGCGAGGTCTCTGGAGGTTCCACAGAGGTGTTCGTTCACGAGGTCGAGCGCACTCGGAAGGCGGTGCCGAGGCTCGTGCGGAACATGCTGATGTATGTCTACGCGAGCCACATCAGGGGGGCTGTGTTCTGGGCGTACCCCCCATTGTTCAAGTACGTGCAGGAGGCCAGCCTGACCGCCAACGAGAGGTCGGTTGAGTTGGGCAGGGGACGGAAGATCGCGATCCGTGAGTGGGACCCGGAGAAGCCGAGGAGTAGAGATGGCGAATGACCGTCGCCGGGGAGACCTTGCCGGTCGTCCAACGACTCAACAGAAGTGGTTGCAGCAGAGCACCACGACCGAGGCCGAGGCGATCTTGCGGGGGATGGGAGTACTCCTGGGGCTGCTCAACCCGGTGACTGCCCTTGTCATGCTGGTTCTTGTTGCGGGAGGATCCAGCCTTTCTCTGAAAGTTCGGCGCTGGGTTGCCGGAGCAGGCGTTCTCGGGGCTGTTGCGGCCCTTCTCCTGGGTCTGGTTCCGTACTACGTCCGGCCCTATCGCGAGCTCTGGTCGGCGGGCATTGGTCCGGGCGACTGGAACACGCAGGTAGCCTCCGCCGTGAGTTCTCGGTGGCTTGACTGGCTTCTCGGTCAGCTTCCGTTCGCGGTTCTGCTCGGCACGGCGATCGGCGGGTGCTGGTTGGTGCGCAGGACCAAGTTCGCCGCAGACTGGCGCAAGCCCGAGAAGATTGCGAGTGAGCGGAAGGTTTCCGGGGTCCTGCAGAAGGTGGCTGCGGGCACCGACGGTAGGAAGCCGGCCAAGTCGCTGACGGAGTTGCGGATCCGTCTGGGCGCTGACGAACTCACCGGCGAGATCGTGGAGATTCCCGCGAAGGCGCTGGGGATGCACCTGTTCATGGCTGGTGTCACCGGGTACGGCAAGTCGCGTTCGATTGAGCGCCTGGTCTACGAGCTGGTGGTCTCGCCGCACGCCCGCGGTCTGAAACTTCCGTTCATCTTCGCCGACCTGAAGGCTGACCCTGGTCTGATTGCTGCGATGCGCGGAGCCGCCCACGAAGCCGGCCGCGGGTTTCATCTGGTGACCGTCAACGGCCAGGGCACGACCTACAACCCCATCCGGCACGGGACGCCGGAGCAGATTCGCAGCCGCATCGTGGAGGCCTTGGACCAGGTGGCCGGCGGGGGCTTCAGCGAACCGCACCACCGGGAGGCCGCTGAGGAGTTCCTGCTGTTCGTGGTGCGCGCCTTGGACGACCTGGTCGCGGCCGGGGTTGTCGAGCAGTTCCCGGACGGGCGGCGGGCGTGGCGCCGTGACCTGGTCGACCTGGCACGGCTCATGACGCTGAAGGCTCTGGGCTCCCGGGTGGACAAGTTCTCCGCCATCGTCGGCGCGGAGCTGACCGAGTATCTGGAGTATCTGGAGAAGGAGGCCAAGGACCTCAAGCGTTCGATCCCGGGGCTGGCGACTCGCATTCGTAACCTCGTGTCGGGAGAAGGACGGCGAGTTCTCATCGACTCGCAGTCTGGCCTGGATCTGTACGCTGCGATCCACGCCGGAGACGTCGTCCTGTTCAGCCTGTCGGCGGCTGCGGACGCGAAAGCCGCCCGGCAGATCGGGACGATGTTCCTCACCGATCTCGGCGCCACCGGCGACAGGCTTCTCCAGGAAGGCTTCGGAGAGAGCGGCCGGATGTTCTTCGCGGGTGTGGACGAGTTCTCCGGTCTCGGCGGCGCCACGATGGCCGGCCTGTTCGCGCGGATGCGTGCCGCCGGGGGAAGCCTGTTCCTCTGCACGCAGGATCTCAGCGACCTGAAGGTGGTCTCGGAAGAGTTCCAGCGTGCCGTGCTGACCAACACGAACGTGATGATCCTTCACCGCCAGACCGCCTCCGCCGCAGAAGTCGCGGAGCTCCTGGGAACGTTCGAGGCATGGTCGGAGACGATCCAGGTCCAAGAGGACAAGGGACTGCTCGGATCCGTGACCGCCGGCTCGGGCGTCGGCTCGCTCCGCCAGGTCGACAAGTTCAAGGTTCACCCGAATGAGTTCAAGGAACTCGCCCAGGGCTGCGCGGTCGTCATGGTCGGATTCCCTGACGACCGGCTGTACCGGGTGCGTATGGCTCTCGCGCCCCGGTTCTCCGGCCCGCCGCCCGTCCTGCTCGACAAGACGGTGCCTGCACAGAAGACCGAGGAGAAGGCGCCGGCGTCCCTGAGCGCCGCTCCGTCGTCTGCACCAGCTGCGGAGAAGCCCTCGGCTCCCACTCCAGCGCCTGTTTCCGCGACTCCGGCCCCAGATCCCGGAGGCGACCCGGGGCCGGAAGATGACGCCTGGGACAACTTCTAGCAAGGCCGTCCAGCTCTTTGGCCAGGCGGGTCCGCAAAACCGGACCCGCCTGGCCAAAGTCGTTCTCGGCCGAGTTCTTCGTGGCCACCGCGGTGGTACCCGCCGCCCGAGTGGTTCAGGCGTTGACATCGAGGACGCTCCCGTTCATCGCGAGCGTTCGGTGTGACGGTCACACAAGGAGGCAAAGGGCACGCCTGACGGCGTGGTCGTGTTGGGCCGGCTCCTTCGTCGGGCGGTGTGGACCGCCTATTGGCGGGCGCATTTTCGGGGCGTCTGCGGCGTGGTGCAGTGCGGCGCTCCGCGCCAGCGGGGGTACCCGCTGCGCGGGTACCGGGGGTAGTGCGGCGCTCCGAGCCGCCAGCGGCAGGCCGTTGGTGACCGGGGCCGCCCGCTCGATGGGTGTTCGGGACAGGACGGCCCGTCAAGGGCGCCTTCGGCATCGCTACGCGATGCGCTTGCGCGGCTGGCCGGAGCGAAGCGGAGAGCCGGCGAGTGGGCGTGCCGATAGGCCGGCGATGCGAGGGGAGTTCCCGGCCGTAGCGGTCGGTGGGGTGTGGCGCCTGATTATTTGGGTGGGGTGGGCCGTCCGGCCCGCCCGCCCGACCACGTCACCGTGTGCGGCGGGGCCGCCCGCCCTGCCGCCTCGGTGCCGTGCCGCGGACATCGGCCCTGGCGGGCCTCGTCCGCGAGCACGAGCACCTCGCCGGCAGGGCGGGCGGCCCCGCCGCACACGAGCTCCGTGAGTCGGGCGGGCGGGCCGGACGGCCCACCCCACCCACCGCCGCCGATGTGACCCAAGTCACTCAAGTGGGAGGGGTATTGAGTGGACACCACCCCTCAATTACGGAAGAATAGAGATGTCGGAAAGGGGATAGCAGCCCCGGAACGACACGGCAAAAGCCCAGACCTTCAACACCACGGAGAACAGAATGACTGGCTTGCTCCCGACGGCACTGGAAGACCACCGCATGGACGTCCGCGTGGTGGACTCGCTCCCCGCGAAGGGCTACCCGGACCACGTGAACGGCGTTCGGCAGCTGGAGACCGTGGGCCAGCTCTACGGTGGCACCAAGGTCCTCGCCCACATCAACACGTCGGCCGATGAGGCGTACGCGCTGACTGACAAGCGTGCGCCGCACGCCCTGTACGAGTTCATGCTCATGTCCGCAGGGACCACGATCCGGCCGGGGCTGCACGACCACGCCCCCGAGTTCGGAAAGGCGCTCGGCGTGGTCGCCGCGTGCTTCGCCGAGCACTGCCGCCCCTACGAGCTGACCCCGGTCGTGTCGTGGAGCTACGACCCGAACACCCTGGACCGCGAGTCGATCCAAGGCGAGAAGCGGTTTCACGCACACTTCGTCGGACGGACGCTCAAGGACCGCGCAGAGGTCGCGCAGCGGGCCGTACGGGCGGGGGAACTCCCCGCAGTCCGGACCCGCCGGATCGTCGAGGAGGCGTCCGTACTGGGCGCCCTGCTGAGCGCGGACGTAGTGGACCGTGACGCCCTTCGGGTGCTCCAGCCCGTTCCGGTGCTCTCCACCCACACCGCCACGGCCACGGCACAGTTCCTGTTGCCGCAGGGGTGGCAGTCCCTCAGCGACCCGGAGTTCTACGCCGATCTCGTCTACATCCACCGCAAGCTGCGGAAGATGTACGACGAAGTAATCCGTACCTGCACCACCGGTACGGCCGGAACGTGGCAGCGGCCCGCCGTCCAGGACTTCGACCCGGAGAGCATCGACGTACCCCTTCGCACCGCGACCCGGGCGGCGCTCGCACACTACCTGCGCGCTCTGCGCCCGGAACTCCTGTCGCGGTCCCGGACCGAGCACGTGTACCCGCTGGCCGATCTGGCCTACGCGGTGACCATCGCAGAGCAGGAAGGAAACGTTTACCTGCACCTTCGCACGAACGTCTTCTCCGATCTCGGGGGAGCGGGAATCAGCATCATCGACGGAGTGATCGTGAAGACCAAGAAGGGGGTAGGGCACATGCGCCCGGACGAGATCGCGGCCCGAAGCGCGTTCCAGGCCGATTTCCTGCACCGGCTTCATAACCACCCGCTCGCGGCACGGGCCCTTTTCCCCAGGCTGTAAACCCTGACGGTGTGCCGGACCCGGCAGCGGGACCGGCACACCGCCGCCCCCTCAACCCTCACGGCCCGCCCCAAGACGGGCCGTGAGGCGCGGTACCCCGCCCCGGGCCGCCCCTCCCCAGGGGCGGCGCGGCCCGGGAAAGGACGCCCCCTTCGGGGGCGGCTGCCTGGTGGTCCGGTGCGTTTCCTGCGGGGCCGGCTCTCCGCTTCGCTCCGGCCAGCCCCTCCGGGCACCGGACCGAAGGACGCGCCC
>NZ_JBSFGU010000060.1:0-35992 GCF_053596725.1 Kitasatospora sp. NPDC001660
TGGCCGAACGCCTGCTCCATGCCCGACTGACCGCCCAGGATCGCCGACAGCGACGAGTTCAGCGCGTTCGCGATCTCGTCCGCCCGGGACTTGAAGCCGTCGAACATCTGCTTGCCCTGGCCGTTGAACTTGCCCTCCAGCGGCTCCGCCGCGGCCACGAGCTGCTTGACCAGCGCACCCAGGTCCTGGTTCGAGGTCTTCGACCCCGACATCAGCGTCTGCAGCGCCTGCGTCCCCATGTCGAACTTCATACCGCTCCCCCGTCCGCTCGACCGGTCGTACCTGTTTCAGTTCTACCAACCTTCAGGCGCCAGGCGAACCCCCGCGACGGACCTGGAACGAAGGCGTGACCGACCCATTGCCTCCACCCGCCGCCCTCACGCCCACACCCGGCCCCGCCCACCCCGGCCAACCCCGGCCCGGCCCGAAAACGCAACGGCACCGCAGCCACATCGAGCAGCTGCAGTGCCGTACCGCAAGTAGAAGGAGGTCGGGCCACCTCGAGAGTCCGGGCTCAGGTCAGTGGAGAGCGCGCGTTCCCCCCGAGGGCCTGACCGGGATCAGCTGCCGGTCCCGTTGGCGACGAGCTGTGCCGCCTTGGCGAGGGCGTCGTCGAGTTGCTTCCGGAACGCCGCCAGCTGCGTCACGTGGGATTCGATGTACCGCTTCGCATAGGCGGTCTGGACGGCGACCGCCGTCCCCACGGTGTTGTTGTCCAGTTTGCACTGGACGTCCGCAGTGGCCACGGCGATTTCCTCGGGAGAGGCCGTCGGTACCTTCTCGGGCCGTCCTTCGATCGAGTGCCACTTCTTGTCCGAGACCGCGGCGACCGGATCGGGGTAGTTGTAGCCCTTGGCCTTCATGCAGTCGGACCACTTCGCGAACGCCGCGACGAGCCGCGGGTCGGTCTGCGGAACCACCGGTCCGCCGTCGGGCAGGACGGTGGTCGCGGTTCCCGCCACCACGTTGTCGAGCGCCTTGTTCCCGGCAGCCGAGCAGCCGCCGGGCGACACCGGCTGACCGGCGACGCTCGTCACCGGCTGACGGGTGCTCGGGTCGTTCCCGGTGAGCGCTTTCTGGTAATCGGGGGTGACGGGCTCCTGCTGGGGTGATCCGCCGCGCTGGGCCATCTGCTGATCGATCGCGGCCGAGCCGTCGATGTTCAGGTTGTACCCCTTGGCCTTCACTCCGGCCACGTCGAACCCGCCGTAAACGGTGCTCAGTTCCTTCGGCCCGCGCCCCGGAGCATTGGCGAGGTCCATCACGAGGGTGCCGCGGAACGAGAACCCGAACTTCTGCATGCACTGCGCGATGACGGCGTCCTTCGCCCGCTGGATCTGGTTCACCTTGGCGGCGGTCGGCAGGTAGGAGTCGGTCGGCAGCGTGATCTGGCCGGGGTCGGTGATGACCGGCACCTGGCCCAGGGCGGGCACGTCGGACGGCTTGGCCTGCTTGGCGTCCGGGGAGTTCGCACCGCAGGCGCTCAGGGCCAGCAGGGTGACGCCGGCGATGAGCGGGATCCGTAGACGCATGCTGGTTGCAGCCCTTCAGTGTTCGTCGAGCGGGCGTCGGTTGCCGGCCGCCGGGGTCGGCGGCCGGCAACCGGCGGGGTCAGCCTGCGGAGATCGCGTTTTCCAGGTCGAAGAACTCAGCGAGGCATCGTTGACGAACGGGGACGTCATGAGTGATGGGCAGTCGGAATTGCCCGTGCTGGTCGAAGCCACTGTCACCGACCGGCCGACGCCGGGTGTGACGCGGTTGATCCGACGGCAACGGATCTTCATCGGCGCCGCGTGCGTGGCGACCCTGGTGTCCGTGGGCGCCCTCGTCGCCTCGACGTGGATCAAGTCCCCCGCCCAGCAGTTGGCGGACCAGGGAGCCCCCAAGGCGTCCCTGCTGACCGCGCCGGTGGGCAAGCAGGTGCTGGCGAGGACGGTCACCCTGCGGGGCACCGTGACTGCCGGCGGGGCGATATCCGTGCAGCCGACCGCCGCACAGGGGGCCGCAGCCCTCGTCGTCACCGGGTTGCCGAAGAAGGCCGGCAGTCAGGTGGCCGCGGGCGAGGTGCTGGCCCAGGTCTCCGGGCGACCGGTGATCGCGCTGCCCGGGTCGCTGCCGGCCTACCGCGATCTCAAGCCGGGCGACAAGGGCCCGGACGTGGCCCAGCTCCAGGGCGCGCTCAAGCAGCTCGGATACGCCGACAACGACGAGTCCGGCCTGTTCGGCCCGGGAACCAAGACCGCGGTGGCCGCCCTGTACCAGCATCTCGGGTTCGACGCTCCGACGACCGGCGGTCCCGCCGACGCGAAGGACGGCGACCAACTGGCCGCGGCGAAGAAGGCCGTGACGACGAGCCAGCGAGCCGTCGAGCGGGACAAGGCGGCCCTGGCCGCCGCGCAGAACCCGCCCTCGCCCTCCGGTGCACCCGCGGGCCCGCCGCCCGCCGCGGACGCCGCCACGGTGGCGAAGGCCAAGCAGCAGCTCGCGTTCGACTCCCAGGACCTGTCCGAGGCCCAGGACGCGTACAACCGCCTCGTCGCGACCACCGGAGTGGACTTCCCGATGGGCGAGTTGGTCTTCGTCCCGTCCTTCCCCGCGACGGTCACCTCGGTCAACGGCAGTGTCGGCGCGACCTTGGGCGCCGGAAGCGGGTCCGACGCGTCCAGCCCGCTGTTGACCGTGGGGACCGGTTCGCTCGGCGTCAGTGCGGTGCTCCCGCAGGGCGACCACGAGCTGGTCAAGGCCGCCATGCCGGTGGCCATCGGCAACGACACCCAGGGGCAGTCCGCCAAGGGCACGGTCACGTCGATCGGCCCGTTCACCGCGCCGGCCCCACCCGCCCAGGGGGCGGCGGCCGCGCCCGGCGGGCAGAGCCAGCCCGGCTACCCGATGACCGTCACGCCGTCCACGCCGCTGCCCGCCTCGTGGCTGGGCGCGGACGTGTCGCTGACCGTCACCACCGGATCGACCCCCGGCCCGGTCCTGGTGGTGCCGACGGCAGCCGTGACCACCGGTGCGGACCGCTCGGTCTCGGTGACGGTCCTCTCCGCGGACCGGTCCCAGCGACGTGTTCCGGTGACCGCGGGGGTGGACTCGGCCGGCCTGGTCGAGGTCACTCCGGTCGACGGAGCGGTGCTCAACCCCGGCGACAACGTGGTGGTCGGACAGTGAACCGTTCCTCCCGGCCCGCGGGTGAGGCGGGACGTCCGGTCATCGAACTGGCCGGGATCACCCGCACGTACCCGGGCCCGCCGCCGGTCCACGCGCTCCATCCGACGGACCTGACGGTCGGGGCCGGGCAGTACTGCACGGTCGTCGGCCCGTCCGGGTCGGGAAAATCGACGCTGCTGAACCTGCTCGGTCTGCTGGACCGGCCCACGGCCGGGACGTACCTGCTCGACGGCGTCGACACCGCGGGGCTTTCGGAGAAGCGCAGGACGGCGCTCCGGGGACGGCGGATCGGTTTCGTCTTCCAGTCCTTCCAGCTCCTGCCCTACCGAACCGCCACCGACAACGTCGCCCTGGCGCACCTGTACGACGCGGTGCCCCGTCGGCAGCGTCAGGAGGCGGCCCGGGCGGCGCTGGCCCGGGTCGGGCTGAGCCATCGCCTGGACGCCCTGCCGACGACGCTGTCCGGTGGTGAACGCCAGCGGGTCGCCATAGCCAGGGCCCTGGTCCACCGCCCGTCACTGCTGCTGTGCGACGAGCCGACCGGAAACCTGGACTCCGCCACCGCGACCCAGGTCCTCGACCTGTTCGACGCGTTGCACGCCGAGGGCATGACCCTGCTGGTCATCACCCATGACTCGGACACCGCCGAGCGAGGGCAGCGGACCCTGACGATCCGCGACGGAGTGCTCACCGAGACCCGGCGGACGGCGGTCGGGCATGGCTGAGTCCGAACCGACGGGCTTCCCGACATCGAGGATCCGCGGGCGTGACCTCTACGCCGAGGCCCTGGCCGGACTGCTGCAGCGGCCGGCCCGCACCCTGCTCACCATGCTGGGCACGATCCTCGGGGTCGGGGCCTTCACGGCGATCCTCGGCCTGACCTCGACCACGTCCGGTCAGATCTCCAAGGACTTCACCGTGCTGGCGGCGACGACCGTCAACCGGGGTGCTGCGATGCAGGTCAGAGGGGGTGTAGTCACCTCACCCCACGTGGGCCACCAGGGGCTCGAACCCTGAACCTACGGATTAAAAGTCCGCAGCTCTGCCAATTGAGCTAGTGGCCCGTGGCCCCGTCCCGTGCGGGAAGGGCCACCGCGATCCTACCCGGTGGGCCCCAGGGGTCCGCCAGTGGATTGGGGGACTCGCCGGGAGACGGGGGTGCCGGGGGGCGGGGTGTAGTGGGCGGCGCGGACGCGGCGCAGCCAGGCCTCGGCGGGGCGCGGGTCGGGGGCGGCCGGGAGAACGCCGGGGCGGTCGAGGCGGTCGGTGGCCGCGGCGAGGAGGGGGCGGGCGACGGCCGGATCGTCGGCGATGCGTTCGCCGAGGTCGCGGATGCGTTCGGGGTCGGGCAGGCGCACCAGGTTGGTGCCGGTCTCGTGCAGGCGCACGGCCTGTTCGACGAGCCGCACCAGGTGGCGCGCGTGCTTGGCGGCCCGGCGCCGCGCGGCGGCGTCCGTGGTGTCGCGGGTCAGCAGCTTGCGGAACTGCTGGTCCGCGTACCCGAGGTAGGCCTTCCGGACGGCCGGCGCGCTGAGGAACGAGCCGCGGATCGCGATGAGTTCGTCACCGAGCGGCGTGCGGGTCTCGTACAGGTCGTCGGGCAGCCAGACGAGTTCGGACGCGGTGGGATTGCAGGAGAGCGCGAGGCGGCACCACTTGGCGGCCTCGTGCAGGGTGGCGTCCGGCCGGGTGGTCACGTGCGACTCGGCCGGGCGGTGCAGGCCGTGCAACTCCTCGGTGGGGATGGCGAAGAGGCCGAGCCGGTCGATGTCGGAGCCGGCGTGGGCGAAGCCGCACGCCGTCGAGCCGACGATGCCGGCCAGCAGGACGGTTCCGGGTGCTGCGGGCATGCGTGTTCCCCTCTCGATCAGCCGTGGCGGTGGTGACCGCATCCTCCCCTCACCGGGCCGCGCCGGGCGAGCGATTTCCTGCTCGGGGCCCGTCCGTCCGCCGATACTGGCCCCATGGAGCACGGACCGGAGAACGACACCGCGAAACTGCGCGCCTGGTGGTCGCACCGCCAGTGGCTGGACCGTCCGCACCCCGGCACGCCGGCCGCCGAGGTGCTGGCCGCCACCGGGTGGGCGCGGTCGGTGGGCGGC
The DNA here is from genome assembly GCF_053596725.1 of Kitasatospora sp. NPDC001660. Lineage (NCBI taxonomy): Bacteria > Bacillati > Actinomycetota > Actinomycetes > Kitasatosporales > Streptomycetaceae > Kitasatospora > Kitasatospora sp. NPDC001660. The sequence goes on from NZ_JBSFGU010000060.1 coordinate 5,274, forward strand.
GCGGCACCGTACCTGGGCCTGTTCGCGCGGGCGGGGCTCGGCCGGGCGACGGTGGACGCGGCCGTGGCACGGCTTGAGGTGCACGAGCTGCCGGCGGCGCGCGGCTGCACGTACGTCCTGCCGGCGGCCGACTTCGCGCTCGGGCTGGCCGCCGGCGCCGCCGCTCCGGAGAGTGAACTGGTCTCCGCCGAAAAGCACTTGGGGGTCGGCCGGGACGAGGTGGAGAAGCTCTGCCTGGCCATCGAGCGGGTGCTGTCGGACGTGGAGCCGCTGGACCCGACGTCGATCCGGGAGGCGGTCGGCGACGCCGTCCGTCCGCTCGGCGAGGCGGGGAAGAAGCGCGGCGTCTCGACGACGCTGCCGCTCGCGCTCGGGCTGATGCAGTCGCGCGGACGGATTCGCCGGGTGCCCGTCAACGGCCGCCTGGACCAGCAGCGTTACGGCTACGTGGGCTGGGACCAGCCGGTCTCCGGGGGCGCCGTCGACCTCGCCCGCCGCTACTTCTCCTGGGCCGCTCCGGCCACGCTGCGGCACTTCCGCTGGTTCTCCGGCTTCACCGCGGCCACCGCCCGCCGGGCCGTCGCCGAGGCCGGCCTGGTCCCGCTCGCGCCCGGCTCGGAGTTCCTCATGCCGCCCGAACTGGTCGACGAGTACGACGAGTTCGGCATCCCTGCCAAGCCGCACTACACCCTGCTCGCGGGCATCGACGGCATCCACCTCCTGCACCGCGACCTGCCCCGGCTGCTCGACCCAGCCGACGCCGGACGCCCGCTGCCCGTCGGCCGGGCGGGGCGGTCGTTCGGCGGCGAGGCCGATCCGCAGACCCACGTGGTGCTCGACCGGGGCCGGATCGTCGGACTCTGGGAGTACGACACCGAGCGGGCGGAGATCGTCCACCAGTCCTTCGTGCCGCCGGACGACGCGCTGCGCGAGGCGGTGGCCCGCACCGAGGCCTTCGTCCGCGACGAGCTCGGCGACGCCCGCGGGTTCAGCCTCGACTCGCCCAGGAGCCGCGCGCCGAAGATCGCGGCCCTGCGGGCGGCGGCCGGTGTCCCCGAACGGACCGCCGGGTAGCGTACGGGCCATGTCGACCACTCACCCCGAGGTCCTGCTCGTCACCGGTGCGGGCCGCGGCATCGGTGCCGCCACCGCCCTGCTCGCCGCCCGCCGCGGGCACCACGTGTGCGTCAACTACCGCGCCGACGAGGCCTCCGCGAGCGCCGTCGTGAACGCCGTCCGCGCCGAGGGCGGCACCGCCGTCGCCGTCCGGGCGGACGTCACCCGCACCGCCGAGGTGGAGCGGCTGTTCGCCACCGTGGACGCCGAACTCGGGCCGCTCACCGGCCTGGTGAACAACGCGGGCACGCTGGAGAAGCAGTGCCGGCTGGAGGAGCTCGACGAGGAGCGGCTGAACCGGATCTGGGCGGCCAACATCACCGGCCCGTTCCTGTGCGCGGCGCAGGCCGTCCGCCGGATGTCCACCCGGCACGGCGGGCGCGGCGGCGCGATCGTCAACGTCTCCTCGGCCGCCTCCCGGCTCGGCTCGCCGAACGAGTACGTCGACTACGCGGCCGCCAAGGGCGCCGTCGACTCGATGACCCGCGGCCTCGCGCTGGAGGTCGCCGCCGAGGGCATCCGCGTCAACGCCGTCCGCCCCGGCCTCATCCACACCGACATCCACGCCCTGGGCGGCGAGCCCGGCCGCGTCGACCGTGTCGCCCCCGGCCTGCCGATGGGGCGCGGCGGCCGGCCGGAGGAGGTCGCGGAGACGATCCTCTTCCTCCTCTCCCCGGCCGCCTCGTACATGACCGGCGCCTTCCTGGACGTCGCCGGCGGGCGCTGAGGGCTCACCGAGAGGTCCCTTCCGGTTTCCTTCCGCCGCAACCGCCGCGCCCGTACCGTGGTGCCATGACCGACGCCTTCATCGACATCCCCGGCGTGCGCAACTTCCGTGACGCCGGGGGCATCGGCGCCCTCCGCCGCGGCGTGCTCTACCGCTCCGGCTCCTTCAACACCCTCACCGAGGAGGGCGCCCGGCGCCTCAAGGCCCTCGGCCTGCGCACCGTGGTCGACCTGCGCAGCCCGTTCGAGCTGGAGGTCTGGCCCGACCTGCGGCACGGTCTCGACCACGAGACCCTCAACGTGCCGACGCTGCCCGCCAACCGCGAGGACTCCGAGCACCCGTGGCCGGAGGACCAGGCCGCGCTCTACCCCTTCATGGCCGAGACCGCCGGCCCCTCGATCGCCGCGACCATCCGCCGTCTCGCCGCCCCCGAAGCCGTCCCGGCCGTCGTCCACTGCGCCGTCGGCAAGGACCGCACCGGCCTCACCATCGCCGTCCTCCAGTGCCTCCTCGGCGCATCTGAGGCCGACATCACCGCCGACTTCCTGCTCTCCAACGCGGGCCTCGGCCTCCTCGACGGCCCCACCCCGTACGTCGACGAAACCGGCACCGAACGCGTCTCCCGCCCCGTCACCGCCGCCCTCCTCGCCTCCTCCCTCGCCTGGATCCACACCCGCCACGGCTCCGTTCCCGCCTACCTCGCCCCCCACGGCATCACCGAAGCCGACCTCACCGCCCTCCGCACCAACCTCTCCGCCTGAGCTTCGCCAGGAGCGGTACGGGCTCTCCCTTTTCCTTCTTTCTTATGACCTTGGGATGAATAGTCCTGGTGCTGGTGGGGCCGTGACGCGAGAAGGGCCGCACGGGTTGGGTGAGTTGTGACGCTGACCTGGGCCCGTGCGGCCTGCTCCCATCCTGCCCTGTCCGGGGTCTCTCGCGCACATTTCGGCGAGTTGCTCGAAGAGTTGTCGCCGCGTTGGGGGACCCGGCGTGAGTCGGCGCTTGATCGGCAGCGGGGCGGCAAGCGGCACCGGGCAGAGGGAGTCGGCCGCAAGCCGAAGCCGGAGTTCGTCGACCGGCTGCTGGTCACCCCCGTCCACCTGCGGCTCGGCCTGCCGCACGCAGCTCTGGCCGAGCTGTACCGGGTGGACCGCTCCACGGTCTCCGTCGCGATCCGCCAGGTCAGGCCCCTGCTCGCGACCTGCGGCTTCGCCGTGCCCGACCGGCCCGACATCAGGCTGCGAACCTTGGAAGACGTGTTCGCCTATGCCGATGCCGAAGGCGTGGCCCTGCGGATCGACGGCACCGAGGTGCAGGTCCGACGCCTGCGCGCGGGGCGGCCGGGCCGCAAGGCGTTCGTGTCCGGCAACAAGAGGCAGAACACGATCAAGACCACCATCTTCAGCGACCACCAGGGCCGCACCCTGTTCTCCGGGGTCGTCCGACCGGGCCGCATGCATGACCAGACCGCCCTGCGCACCGAGGGCATCGCGGAGCAGTTCCGCCAGTATCCGCAGGTGAAGGCCGAGGTCGACTCCGGATACCAGGGCCTGGCCAAAGGTCAGCGCCCCTCCGAAGAAGCCAGCCGAGAACGCCTGCGACGGAGACAATCGCGCCTGGCGCGAGATGCGGCGCCGCCAGTCGTCGGCGCGGATCTGCGTGGAGCACACCAACGCCGAGTACAAGCAGTGGCGGCCCCTCCAGCGGTACACCGGACGTCGGGAGGACTACCCGGAAACCCACCTGGCCATCACCGGGCTGATCTCTGACCGCTCCGCACGACGCCCGACCCGCCGCCGGACGAGCCCCGAACTGCTCCTCGCCCGCGACGCCGTCTGCTGATCACCCACCAGCCGAACCGCCAGCCCACCATGCGCCGACCCCAATTTCACCCAAGGTCGTTAGGGTTCCTGAGAAGCCGTGCCGTCGGGCCTAGCTGGCATCGGTGCCGGCACGCGCGGACGTGGCCACCCTCAGGACCATGCCGGCGTCGCCGGGATAGCCGTAGTCGTGAAGTGCGAGGGCCGCCTGAATCACCGCCCCATCTGGCTGGTCCCGGGCGTAGATCTGGATCAGGTTCTCAGCGAGGTGGTCCTGCTGCCGCTGCCGCAGCAGGACCAGTGCCGCCGCGCTCTCAACCGGGCTCAGGACCTCCGAGACTTGTTGGAACAGGCCCGCTACCGACACCAGGTCACCTTCGTCAGCGAGCTGCTCGGCCCGGTCAGTGAACTCCAGCGCGACCAGCACTTCATGCGCACTCCGCTGCCGGTCCCCCTGGGCGGCAGGGACCGGCAGCGGAGCTGCTTGCCGCGGCTCCGCCTCTTTCAGCGCCAGCGAGCCGGCTTCCTGATCACGAAGCCGGTCAACCTCAGCGCGCAAATTGTCGCGCTCCTGCCTCAGTTCAGCGCGTTCGCTGCGCAGCTGTGGGCAGACCCTGCACAGGGTGGACTCAGCCTGGTTGTGGAGTCGGCGCAGCTCATCCTCACCAACCGTGATGACTTCCGCGCCCACCATTGTTCGGGCGAGGCGGTAGAGCCACCTGACAAACGTCCAGGGCGGCACTCGCTGGCCGTTGAAGTAGCGCGACAGCTCGCTGGTGTGCTTCTTGCCGTACTGATGGCGGGCAAGGAGGTCAGCAGTGTCCGCAAGCGTCTCGACCGGCAGATGCCGGTGCAACTCTACAAGCGCACTCGCCAGGCGATATCGGCCCGGCGGCAGCACATCGGGGTCCAGCTTGCTCCCAACTCCTCGTGCTGGCACGCCAACCGCCTCGCTTCGCTTGTCGCTTGCTCGTCTCGCTTGCTGCTCTGCTTGCTCGTCCAGTTGCCGTCAAGACTTCAGGCGGCATGCGGCCAATTGTGCAGCAACAGCAACTTTGACTCATTCGCGAGCAAGATCGATTTCCCCTGGACTTGCCGCTCTACGACGGGCTCAATGGATGCAGTCCCGTTCAGTACCGGACCAGCAACCGGGCCCTGACGCGCTGTTGATGGGACTGGGCTGCGTGCCGCACCACGGCCCATGGTGTGGTGCCATCCCGCTGTGCACGACCACGCTTTTCAGCAGCAGCAGTGTTCAATAGGACGTCGGAGGGGATTCATGGATTTGCTGCCGTCTTGGCAGGACAAGAACGCGCACAAAGGGGGGATGGTCCGGGCCGCGCTCTGGCTGGAGTCCGAGGTCGGCCTGGGGAACGTCTTCACCAGCGGCCAGCTCCGCAAGGCCTTCCCGGACGAGGAGCAAATCGTCCGTCGGCTCCGCGACCTCCGGGACTACGGCTGGCGGATCGATACCCACCGCAACGATTCCTCGCTGGTCCAAGGCGAACGCCGGTACGTCAGCAAGGGTCTCGAAGTATGGGTGCCCGGCCAGGCCAAGGCTCCGGAGCACAAGGCCAGCATCACGACGGCGCAGCGGAACAAGGTGTTCCAGGGGGACAACTTCCTCTGCCGGACCTGCGGCATCGGGGCGGGGGAGTCGTACGGTGACAGCGTTGAGCTGTCGATCCTGAATGTCGCCCGGCGCAGCGTCCAGCTTCCTGACGGTTCTGTTGAGACACAGCTGGTCACCGAGTGCAAGCGATGCGCCGTCGGGAACGGCGACCGTGAAGTCGACCTCGCCGAACTGCTCGGCCGGGTCCTGGCTCTCGCGTCGCTCGAGCAGCGGATCCTGGCCAAATGGATCGAGGCCGACCGCCGGTCGCCCAGTGCGCTTGAGGCGCTGTGGGGTGTCTACCGGACGCTGCCGAGGTCATCTCGGGAGACCGTCGCACGGGCCATCACCACCAGCAACAACTGATAAAAGCAAGACAAGAAGGGGACGGGACACAGATGCTGCGTGAGTTTTCGGCACCGCCGCGCGCCGGCGAGTTCAGCGAGCTGATCAAGAAGCGGCTGGAGGAGGTGAAGCAGGCAAGCAGCACCCGGGAAACGGTCACTGTCGACTGGAACGATCAGCAGCTGCATGTCGAGGTTATTGACCTGCCGCTGAGCGGGCTGTACCTCAACCCGGGCACGCACCGCGTACGGGCCCAGCGCAGCCACGATCCTGCACGTGATGCCGTGCTCGACCAGGATCCGTGGGGAGCCGATGGTCAGGGCTACCTGACCTTCCTGCTCCAGGCGGAGCCGGCTGACCCCGACCGCCGCGATGCAGCGTTCGACAAGCTGAAGGAGAACCTGAAGGACTTCGGGCAGAACGATCCCGGGCTGGTCACCCACCACGGCGTTCTGGTGAACGGCAACACCCGTGCAGCTGCGCTCCGCGAGCTCGGCGTCCAGTCGATGCGGGTCGGTGTCCTCCCCGAATCGTTCACGTGGGCTGACATCAACGCTGTGGAACTCTCGCTTCAGCTGCGCAAGGACCTCCGCCGTGACTACTCGTACATCAACTGGCTCCTGGCAATGGAGGAACAGGCTTCGCTCGGCCGGACTCCCGAGGCCATTGCCAGGGAGTTCCGGATCAGGACCTCGACCTACCAGCAAGGACGCTGGATCCTCAGCGTGATCCGCGAGCTGATCGACCGCAGCAAGAGCGACAGCAACACTGCCCTGCGGCTCGTCGATTTCGAGGATGACCAGGAGAAGTTCAAGGAACTTCACCGGGTGTATTCGAATCTTGAGAGCGTCGACCGGGACCGCGCGGAGATCCTGAAGGAGAACCGCCTCGCCGCGATTGTCCTCGACTTCGCCAAGACTGACGTCCGGCACATTGACGAGGCTTTCCTCGACAGCGGCTATCTGGCCAAGGAACTGCCGCCCGAGTTCGCCCAAGCCACCATGACGGACTCCGCCGCAGAGCTGGTTCCCGGTCTCGGTGTTGCGGTCTCCCCCGAATCCGCGCAGGTCCTGGCCGCACGGGCGCTCAACGACCAGATCCTCCGCGCGAAGGCTGCCACGCGCGCCACCTCGCTGCTCGCCAACGGAGTGTCGCAGAAGGCCCAGGAGTCCCTGGATGCCGCGAAGGGCGCTTTTGACCGGGCCATCGACGCGGCCGGCCGCGACGCCCGCGTCCGGAAGCGCAAGCAAATGGCCCCGGCCCGCCTCGCCGATGCTTGTGCGGACATCGACCAGTGCGTCATTGACCTGGTCCAGGCCCGTACCTCGCGCAGCCTGGATGAGGAGCTCCTCGACGAGGCTGTCATCCGGCTCCGGGACAGTCTTCGTAAGCTCGCCCGGCAGGCCGGCCGCGGCATCGCGGAACCTGGCGAGGGCGTCGCCTGGCTGCTGAGCGCAACTGCCCTGGAGGAATCCTGATGGCAGACTCCTCAGTGGAGACGTCGCTCAGTCTTGCCCTCGATGAGCATCGTACCGGCGTGGTCCTCAGGACCACGCCGGGTTACCGGGCCGATCTGGTCCAGCTGGCCGCCCGGTTCCGCACAGGAAGCCAGCGAGGGCAGCTGGATGCCCGTATCGATCTCGATGATCTGCTCGCGGGCCTGAACGAGATCAACCGGTGGCCGCACCGCGAAGGTGTCGTCTGGGAACCCCAGCTGCGCGAACTCGTCATCGACGTCCTCCGGGACGCGGAGACCGTCAAGAAGCGACTGAATTCCGAGCAGCCGGACCACTGCCCGATCGTTGACCCCGACAGCACTCTCGGCCCCGAGTGGAACGCCGAGCTGGGGGAGTTCCAGCGGCGCGACATCGCCAAGCTCCTGTCACTGCAGCACGGGGCCAACTTCAGTGTCCCTGGCGCCGGCAAGACGCGCGTCGCGCTCGCGGTTTACGCGGCCCAGAAGCATGAGGGCAAGGTCCGCAAGCTGTTGGTCGTCTGTCCGAAATCCGCGTACGAGTCGTGGCAGTACGAGACAGGAGTCTGTTTCACCCGCCCCCTGCGCACGCAGATCTTCGACAAGTCCCTCGATCAGTGGGCGGAGGTACTGATCGTCAACTACGAACGTCTGGACCGGTCACTGACGAGGCTGGCCGGCTGGCTTCAGAACGACCCGTCAATGATCATCCTCGACGAAGCGCACCGGATGAAGCTGGGTGCACGCGGAACGTACGGGGCCGCCTGCATGGCCCTGGGCCCTCTCGCCAGGCGGCGGCTCATCCTGACCGGCACACCGGCGCCGAATGGCTCCAAGGACCTGGAGAACCTTCTGGGTTTCGTGTGGCCCGGCCAGGGCCAGCGCACGGTGTCACGTGCCGTCGGCGGCGGGGACCTCACGCACGCGAGTACCGTGCTCCGCCCGCTCTTCGCCCGGACGACCAAACAGGAGTTGGGACTGCCCCCCATGGACGTACGGGTCCGGTACGTCGACATGCCGCCACTCCACGGTGAGCTCTACAGTTCCCTCGTCGGCGGCATCGGAAGCACAACCGCGCGCGATGATCTCAGTGCTCTTGGCCGGACGGCGCTGCGGCTGCTGATGGCCGCGACCAGCCCCGCCCTTCTGCTAGAAGGGCCGTCCCGCTATGAGCCGCTCTCCTACCAGCTGCCTCCGCTCGACGCCCCGGCAAACAGCTCTCTCTTCGAACTTCTCCAGAACCTTCCCGATTACGAACTCTCTCCGAAATACAAGGAGACAGCCGCGATCGTGGCTGAGAATGCCCGGGCGAGGCGCAAGACCCTGGTGTGGACGACATTCGTACGAAGCCTGACAACACTGTCCAAGCTCCTGGCTGAGTTCCAGCCCGCGGCCGTCCACGGCGGGACTCCGGACCGGGAGGAGCAGATCCGGCGGTTCCGTGAGGACCCCGACTGCCACGTGCTGATCTCGAACCCGGCCACGCTGGGCGAGGGAATCAGCCTGCACCAGGTCTGCCATGACGCCGTTTACGTCGACCGCGACTTCATGGCAGGCCGCTTCCTGCAGAGCCTCGACCGTATCCACCGGCTCGGGCTCGACCCCTCGGTGAAGACCAAGGTCACGGTCCTCGCGGCCCGCGACACGATTGACGAGGTCGTCGAGGCACGGCTCGACCAGAAACTCGACTTTATGGGCAAGATCCTCGACGACCCCGCCGTGCAGAAGCTTTCCGATCTCCAGGAGGAACCGTCCGTCGCGGCAGGCCTGGCAGAATCTGACATCAAGGACCTGCTTCGCCACATCGGAAGAACCTGATGCAAGCACACCGTGTGCTTGCGCCGCTACCCGGCGCGCGGGCACGCGGTGCGCGGCCGCGACTCCGCCAGGGGAAGCCACAGTCACACGCCACCTCTGCGACACTTGAGCAACTGTTTCGCGTCATACCAGGAGGAGCGTGCCGATGGGCGCCAGCCAGAGGAGCCCAGAGACTCCCCCGCTCACCTCAATTGAGATCTGCGCGGGAGCGGGGGGCCAAGCAGTCGGACTACACCACGCAGGCTTTGAGCACCACGCCCTCGTCGAGTTGGACCCGCATGCGGTGAAGAGCCTCGGAGAGAACGTCCGCAAGCATCGCTGGCCTGGCTGGGACACCCGGTGGTCCGAGGGGCCCGACGCGATGGATGTCAAGGATCTGCTTGACTCTCCCCTCCTGAAGGAGCTTGACCTCAAGCCTGGGCAGCTCGACTTGCTGGCCGGCGGCGTACCGTGCCCACCGTTCTCCCTGGCCGGAAAGAAGCTCGGCGCAGATGACGAGCGAGATCTCTTCCCAGAGATGCTCAAAATCGTCGACAGGCTCCGCCCTAAGGCGGTAATGATTGAGAATGTCCGGGGAATTCTTGAACCCCCGGAGGTATTCATCGATTACCGCAGGCAGATCCTCAGCAGGCTCGAAGAGTACGACTATATCGTGCCGAGCATTGACGAGGAATGGTCCGCCAAGGAGCAGGACGCGGCGATGCAAAGCGTCTGGCGACGCCTTGACGCCTGCGACTTCGGCGTCCCCCAGCTCCGGCCCAGGGCTATCCTGGTGGCGATTCACAAGGATTACGTCAACGGCCAGCAGTTCGTCTGGCCGCTACGCATTTCCGGGAAACAAGCAACGGTTGCCGACTCGCTGTACGAATCCATGAAGGAGCGCTGCGAGAAGTTCTGGCACCTGAACGAGAAGGGCAAGCCGGCAACCGGAAAGCAGCGCACCGGGGAGCAGGTATTCGAGACATGGCTGCAGAAGGCGACGGACGCGGTAAGCGGTCCGTCAGGCGGCGTCGCGCCGACCCTTGTCGGCGGCTCCAAGAAGCATGGCGGCGCCGATCTCGGTCCCACTCGCGCTAAGAAGGCCTGGGCGGCCATGGGCGTTGACGCCAACGGGGTCGCCAACGATCCGAAGGACGTCACCCCAGGCCGAGACCTCTTCCGGGAAAACGGACCGATGCTCACCGTAGAGCAGGCAGCCATCCTTCAGGGATTTCCGCGCACGTGGGACTTCTCCGGCGGCAAGACGGCCAAGTACCGCCAAGTGGGTAATGCTTTCCCGCCGCCAGTGGCCGAGGCAATCGGCCGCGCCATTGCAGCCGTGCTGAGGCCGGATACGCGCGAAGACTTCGAGAAGCGCTACGAACTGGACACGGCCGAAAACTATCCGGTGACGCCGGAGGAGCCGCAACAGATGGCGGCATTCCGTTTCTCAGATGTCATTACGGCGTCGACGCCGGGCAAGGACCTCCGCCGCAATCTTGTTGGCGCAGACGTCTGATGGCTCGTGCTCCCAGAAGCGGAGCACGAGCCAACCCGCCTCCGTTAGAAGGCGATCGGTGTCCCGGTCGCGCGCAATGTTGCGCGCGACCTTGTCCGACCAGTACCCCGAGTTGGTCCGTGGCGGAACGTAGTGTTCCGGGCATCCGTGCCAATAACAGCCATCAATGAAGACGGCGACGTGCGTCGGTCGGAAGACGATATCGGCGGTTCTCCGGACTTCCGCCAGCGGTCGCGCTGCTACCCGGTAGCGCAGGCCTCGTGCATGCAGAAGCTGGCGCACAAGACGTTCGGGCTTGGTATCCCGGGCTTTGATCGCCTGCATATTCCGACGGCGCGCGGCAGACGACGCCCATGAGCCCGCGGGCGGCTGCCAGTCCTCTGGCTCAGACATGCCACCAGCTTCCCAGATCGCCCAATGCCATGTCCTCTGAGGCTGGCCTGGCCTCGTGGCGGCTCCGGGCGAGGAGGGAGGCCATCAGTGGGGTTGATGGCGCCGACGGGCCTCGTACGTGAAGGCGGCGGCGAGGACGGCGGCGGTGGCCGTGACCTGTGCCAGGGCGGAGACGGCGGTGCCGAGGGGGACGGTCGCGGTCAGGAGCGCCGCGGCCACGAGCCGGGGGAGGTTCGGGGCGAGGCCGAAGTTCCGGCGGATGGCGGTGTTGACGACGAGGTAGAGCGCGATGCCGCCCGCCAGGGCGCCGGCCTGCGGGAGGGTGATCGGGGCACCGGGGTGGGCGACGGCGGACTTGACCCCGGCGGCGAACAGCAGGATGCCGAGCAGGAGTCCGCCGTGTCCGAGGTAGTAGACGGTGACGGCGGTCCAGTTGCGGCGCGCGGACGACAGGGCGGCCATGTGGTGCTCGGCGCGCGCGTCGTCGTCGTGCCCGAAGTAGGCCCACCAGAGCCCGACGCACACGGTGAGGCCGAGCAGGGCGACGGCGATGAGGGACGGGCTCAGGTCCAGGCCGCCGGCGCCGACCCCGATCGCGATGACGGACTCGCCGAACGCGATGATCACGATCAGCCCGTGGCGCTCGACGAAGTGGTCGGCGCGGAGCCGGAACTCGGGCAGCCGGGCCACCCGCGGGGTCACGAACTGCATCGCGAAGGCGGCGGTCCAGAAGGCGAGTTGGACACTTCCTGTGTAGTAGCCGCCGATCACCACCAGCGCGCCGCCGACCAGGTTGGCCCCGCCCATCCGCAGCACGGAGGGGAGCACGACGCCGGAGGCCGCGAACATGCCGGTGTGCACGGCGACGACCACCAGGTACGCCCAGCCGAACGGAACGCCGCTGCCCTCGAAGGCGTGCGGGACGGACAGCGAGATCACCAGGAACGCGCCCATCGCGAGCATCAGCAGGCCGCGCCGGCGGTGGTTGCTGGGCGGCATGGCGTTGGTCAGCCAGATGAAGGCGTCGTACATCCACCAGATCACCGCCAGCATCACGAACACCTGGACGAGCCCGCCGACGGTGAGGTGGTGGGCCAGGCTGCCGGTGAGCTGGGTGATCGTGAAGACGAAGACGAGGTCGAGGAAGAGTTCGAGCGGGGCCACCTTGAGGGCGGGTTCCGCCTCGGTGTCGTTGAGTTCCATGGGGCGGGACGCAGTCACCGCGTGAGTATGCGTCACGGTGCCGCCCCGGCGCGCGGGTTCCGCCCCAGCCCCCGGCCCCTGCGGGTCATGCCCGTCCTACCCGCCCCCGGGCGACTCCCCGTCGGACTCGCCGCCTATGCTGCGGCGAATGGCCTCCCAGCACACCAGCACGCCCCGTCAGCAGCCCACCCTCACCGAAGCGGTGACCGCGCTGGAGGCGGTGGTCGCCGCCGAGGACGACGAACGGTTCGGCCCGGCGCTCGGCCTGGTGGGCGGCCTCTTCGGCGAGGCCGGCCCGGACGAGGTGGCGGCGGCCGGGCCCCGCCTGGCCGCGCTGCTGCCGGACGCACCGCCGTTCCCGCGCTCGCACCTCGCGATGGTGGTGGGCGCGTGCGTCGAGCGCGGTGCCGATCCGTCGGCGTGCGCGGGCCCGGTGCTGGCCGGCCTGCGCGGCGCGCTGACGGGCGCGCAGCGGCTGGTGGAGCGCTGGGAGGCGACGGGCGACGGCCCGCTGCCCGATCCGGACGAGGACGACCCGGCCGAGGCCCACCGGCGGATCGGGGATCCGGCCGTCCTGGACGCCTGGCAGGCGCACCTGGCCGTCGTCGGCTGGTGGACGCTGGACCTGTGGCAGCGCGCCGCGTGGGCGGTGTACGCGCACGCGGCGGTCCGGGCGGAGGCCCGCGCCTCGGGCGTGACCGCCGTGCTGCTGGAGCTGGTCGCCCGGTACGGCGGCGACCGGCACGACCTCAAGGGCCTCGCGTACCTGGCCCAGGTGCTCGACGACGAGCCCCTGCTGGCGCTCGACCGCCCCACCGGCACCGGCTACCTGCTCCGCATGGACGGCCTGAGCGACACCTTCCAGCTGCACACCCTCCTCGCCGACGTGCTGATCGGCGGCGGCCACCTGCCGGGCACCCGGCCGGACCCGGAGGTCGTGGCGCTGTGCCGCACCGCGCACCCGGACGGCCGCCGCCTGATCGCGACCGGCGCGTTCAACCTGGTGGCGCCGGACGGCTCGTGGCTCTGGAACGAGGGCACGCCCGCCGACATCCCGGTGCTGGACGGCGTGCGCACGCTGGTGCTGGAGCCGCAGCCGTACGAGCGGAGCTGGTCGGCGGGCCGGTTCATCCCGGAGCTCCCGGGCGACCTGCGGCTGGAGCGCGTGCTGGCCCCGGCGGAGGCGGCCGAGCGGCTGGCCCGGACGGCGCCCGCGCAGTCCCCCGAGCAGGCGTTCCGGTAGGGGGCTGCGGGCGCCTGAGCGGGTGGGGTTATCGTCGGAAGCCGGAACCGAACGGAACGCATCCCACCGAGTGGAGTCGACGATGGCGAAGGTCCCGAACGTGATCGCGGCCGGCGCGCCCGCCGCCCTGACCGCGGCGAGCGGTCTGGTCGGCGGCTACGGCGTGGCCCGCTGGACCGGGCGGCGCGAACTGGGCGGCGCGGTGCTGGCGGTGGCCGGTGCCGGGGCGGCCGCGCAGTGGCACCGCCGTTCGGGCGCGCGCACGGCGGCGGTGCTGACCGGGCTGTACGTGGCCGCGTTCGGCGGCTCGCACCCGCTCGCGAAGCGGATCGGCGCGTGGCCGTCCGTGTTCGCCGTCACCGGGGTGGTCGCCGCCGCCTCGACCGTCGCGACGGCGCTGGCCTCCCGGGAGAACTAACCCACCGCCGCACCGAACCGGGCCTCGAAGGCGGCCCGGTTCGCCGACACCGGCGAGCGGTCCCACACCGCGAACACGACGCGCTCGAAGGCGGCCCCGTACCGGGCCAGCGCCCCCTCGAAGGCCTCGGCGACCTGCACCGGGTCGTTGCCGAACACCCCGCAGCCCCAGGCCCCGAGCACCAGCGTGCGGACCTCGTGCCGGGCCGCCGCCGCGAGCACCCGCAGGGCCCGCTCGGCGAGCACGCCGCGGACGTCGACGCCGGGCGAACGCCGCTGCAGCTGGCCGGCGTTGGGCGCCGGCGAGGTCAGGAACGTGACGGGGTAGGGCCGGGCGAGCAGGTCACCGCGGGCGCCCCGGATCACCGGCACACCGGGCGAGACGATCACCCGGTGGCTGTACCGGAGGTCGGTGGAGGCGCGGTGCGCCTCGTAGTAGTCGGACGCCTCCAGCAGGCAGGTGTAGAGGAGCGCGCTGCGGCAGAGGTCCTCCTCCTGGGCGCGGGCGCCGCGCAGGTAGCCGCCGCCGGGGTTGCGTGCGGACGCGAAGTTGAGCACCCCGACCGGCCCGGCGCCGGCCTCGACCAGGCGCCGCGCGGCCTCGATGCTGCCCTCGGCCGTCACCTCGACCGCCCCGCGGCCCGGCCCCGGCCCGGGGGCGCCGTCCCGCAGGAGGGCGTCCAGCTCGGCCGGCGCGTACGACACCGTCCCCGCCCGGGCGGCCGCCAACCGTTCGCCCACCTCCACGAGTTCGCCCCCGGTCGCCCGGTAGCTCCCCCGCGCGGCGATCTCCTCGTTCACCACGGCCACACCGTGCAGTCTGCTGCTCATGTGGCCGACGCTACGGGACTTCCCTCCGCCCGCGCCACAGGTTATTCTCACTTCCAGAACAACGCCTCGGGGGAAACATCCAAGGGGGGTATCCGGGGATACCGGGGATACCGGGGAAGTTCCGGGGGGAACGCCGACGGGCCCGCTCCACCAAGTGGAGCGGGCCCGTCGGCCGTCAGCCGGCAGCTGCGCCAGCCAGGACAACCTGGTCAACTGCCGGATGCGCGAGGTCAGTTCTTCCAGCGCGGCTTGCGGTCGTCGCGGTTGAAGCCGCCGCGGTCGCGGTCGAAGCCGCCCGAGCGGGCGCCACGGTCGTCACGGTCCCGGCTGCCGAAGCCCGAGGACTGCGGACGGCCGCCGGAGCGGTGGTCGTCGCGGCGCGAGAACGGACGGCTGCTGCCGCCGCGCTCGTCACGGTCCCGGCCGAAGGACGGGCGGTCGCCGAAGGAGCGGGCCGGACGGTCGCCGAAGCCACCGGAGCGACGGTCGTCACGGTCCCGGTTGAAACCGCCGCGGTCGTCGCGGTTGAAACCGCCGGAGCGGGCGCCACGGTCGTCACGGTCCCGGCCGAAGCCACCCGAGCGACGGTCGTCACGGTCCCGGTTGAAGCCACCACGGTCGTCGCGGTTGAAACCGCCGGAGCGGGCGCCACGGTCGTCACGGTCGCGGTTGAAGCCACCACGGTCGTCGCGGTTGAAACCGCCGGAGCGGGCGCCACGGTCGTCACGGTCGCGGCCGAAGCCACCCGAGCGACGCTCGTCACGGTCCCGGCCGAAGCCACCACGGCGGTCGTCACGGTCGCGGTCACGGTTGAAGCCGCCCGAACGACGGTCGTCACGGTCACGGTCGCGGTCACGGTCGCGGTCACGGTCACGCCCGAACGCCGGGCGCTCGCTGCGCACCTCGCGGTAGGACGGGGCCCGCTCCTCGCCCACCGGACCGGCCTGCGCCGGCACGGCCACCGGGGTGTCGGCGGCCGGAGCCTCGCCGGCAACCTCGGCCTCGGCCCCGGCGGCCGCCGGGGCCTCGTCCTCGATGCCCAGCTCGGCCCGCTCGCGCGCCGCACGCGCGGCCAGGCGGTCGGCCTCCTCGCGCAGCTCGGTGGCGCGGCGCTGCGCGCGCTCCAGCTGGCGGGTCATGTCGGCGAGCTCGCGCTCGGCGGCACCGGCGATGTTGGCGGCGCTCTCGGCCTGCACCTCGGTCAGCGAGCGGGCGCCGGTGATCCGGGCGACCTCGGCGTCGAAGGCGTGGTCCAGGATGTGGCGGCTGGCCTCGACGCCCGCGTCCTCCATCAGGCGGAACACGCCGCGGCGCTGGTGCGGCAGCACCAGGGTGACGACGGTGCCGGAGCGGCCGGCACGCGCGGTGCGGCCGGAGCGGTGCAGGTAGTCCTTGTGGTCGCCGGCCGGGTCGACGTTGAGGACCAGGTCGATGCCGTCGACGTGGATGCCGCGCGCGGCGACGTCGGTCGCGACGACGACGTTGACGTAGCCGTCCTTGAAGTCGCCGAGGACGCGGGTACGGGCGCCCTGGGTCATGCCGCCGTGCAGCGCGTCGGCCTTCACACCGGCCTCGATGAGCTGCTCGGCGACGCGGTCGGCGCCCATCTGGGTGCGGACGAAGATGATCGTGCGGCCCTTGCGGGCGGCGATCGCGTTGGTGATCGGCGCCTTGTCCTTGGGCTTCACCACGAGGATGTGGTGGGTCATGGTGGTGACGGCGCCGGCCGACGGGTCGACCTCGTGGGTCACCGGGGCGTTCAGGTAGCGCTTCACCAGGGTGTCGATCTCGTTCTCCAGGGTGGCGGAGAACAGCAGGCGCTGGCCGCCGGCTGGCACCTGGTCGAGGATCTCGGTGACCTCGGGCAGGAAGCCCATGTCGGCCATCTGGTCGGCCTCGTCCAGGACGGCGACCTGGACGTCGTCGAGCTTGGCGGAGCCGCGGTTGATCAGGTCGCGCAGGCGGCCCGGGGTGGCGACCAGGACGTCGACGCCGCGCTCCAGCGCGTAGATCTGGTTCGACATCGAGGTGCCGCCGCAGACGACCTTGAGGCGCAGGCCGAGCACCGAGCCGAACGGCTCCAGGGCGTCGGCGACCTGCATGGCCAGCTCGCGGGTCGGGACCAGGATCAGGCCGCGCGGGTGCTTGGCGCGGGTGCGCTCGCCGTCGGCGAGGCGGGTCAGCAGCGGCAGGCCGAAGCTGAGGGTCTTGCCGGAGCCGGTGCGGCCGCGGCCGAGGACGTCCTTGCCGGCCAGGGCGTCCGGGATGGTCGCGGCCTGGATCGGGAACGGGGTGGTCACGCCGCGCTTGGCGAGGGCGCGGACGACCTCGTCCGGCAGGCCCAGGTCACCGAAGGTGATGGTGGGCTCGGCGGCCTCGGTGACCTCGACGGCCTCGGCGGCGTCGGTCTCGGGGGTGGTGTCGGTGACATCGGCGACGGTGACGTCGTCAGCGGTCACATCGACGGTGGCATCGGCGGCGGACTCGCTCGCGGGCATGGCGAAGCGGGCGTCGTCAACGAGAGACATGCAAAACCTTCCGGAAGTGGCACGCGCCAAAGTCCGGGGTTCTGTTTCACAACCGCCTCTATGCGGTCAGCCACGGATCGCCGGAACGCGCCAAGGGCGCCAGATGGGAGTAGGGCGCCAGTCAAATGGATCAAACGAACGATCTACCACCATAGAGGAACCTCGGGATCGGAGGCAAATGCCCTGGCCATCCTCCTAATGCGCACCCGCGCGGGAGATCGGGGCCGAGGAACCGGAGCTGCCGGAGGACGGTTCCGGGGCCGGTGGGACGGTCGCGGCGGGCGAGGTGTGCTCGGGTTCCGGGGTCGTGGACGGGTGGCCGCTCGGCGTGGCGGAGGGAGCACCCGACGCGCCGCCGCCCGACCGGCCCTCGCCGGTGCCACTGCCGGAGCCCGCCGCGCCGCCCGTACCCGCCGTTCCGCCGCCGCCCGCCGGGGAGCCGCCACCCGGCTTGGGCGCGGGGCTGGCGCTCACGCCCCCGGCCGCGCCGTTCGCACCGCTCGCACCCGGCGCGGAGCCCGCCACGGGAGCGCCCGGTACGGGGATCACACTGGCCGTGGCCGCGTTCACGCCCGGAGCCGGCTCGCCCGGAGCCTGCGACGCGCCCCCGGCAGGCGCGTTCTCCGCCTGCAAGCCCCCCGGCCGCTCCGAGTGCCCGGACGCACCCCCCAGGTGCCCGCCGCCCGCCGAGGCCGAGGGCCCGCCCGTCGCCCCCGGCTTGACGGCCGGCCCGGCCTGGCCCACCGGCGCGACGCCGTGCTTCTCCTCCGCCGCCGGGTTGACCGACATGCACCCCGTCAGCCCCAGCCCGGCCACCGCCAGCATCGCCGCCGCCCGCACCACACCGGTCCGCAGGTGCGCGTTCCGCGCCTGCTCCGCCGCCTGCGCCCGCGCCGAAACCGTACGCACCGCCGTCCGAACCGCCCGCACCGAAGCCACCGAGCTCCCTCTCTACCGCCCCACCCGGGCCGCCCGCTGCCGCGCGGCCGCTCTCGGTGC
This sequence comes from Kitasatospora sp. NPDC001660, assembly GCF_053596725.1. Lineage (NCBI taxonomy): Bacteria > Bacillati > Actinomycetota > Actinomycetes > Kitasatosporales > Streptomycetaceae > Kitasatospora > Kitasatospora sp. NPDC001660. The sequence continues at coordinate 23,298 of NZ_JBSFGU010000060.1, forward strand.
CCAACGGGCGCCGGGCCCGGCGGGACACGGGCAGCGCGCGAGGAAGCCGCCGGCCGCCAGCCACCCGGCCCAACGCGGACGGTTCAAACCCGCCGCAGACCGGATTCCCCCTCAGGCGGGCCTCCCGGCGGACCTCCCGCGGTTCACCCCCAGAGCGCCGAGGCCAGCTCCGCCCCCGCGTAGACCGCCGCCAGCCCGGCCGCCAGGCTGCCGGCCACGTTCGCCACCGCGTACCGCCCGGCCCCGGTCTCCACCAGCCGCAGCGTCTCGTACGAGAACGTCGAGTACGTCGTGAGCGCCCCGCAGAACCCCGTCCCGACCAGCAGCTGGATGTGTGGGGACGCGGCCCCCGCCGCCACCGCCCCGGCCAACAGGCCCAGCACCATGCAGCCGAACACGTTCACCACGAACGTCCCCCACGGGAACACCGAGTCGTGCCGGGACTGCACCGCCCGGTCCGTCAGGTACCGCAGCGGCGCCCCGACCACGGCCCCCGCCACCACCAACAGCCAGTTCACTTCCCGTCCGCCCCCGCGCCCGCCGCACCGGTCCGCCCGACGTACCGCACGACCTCGCACCGGTCGAGCATCACCAGCCCCTCCGCGACCAGCTCGTCCAGCTGCGGCAGGAAGGCCCGCACCCGCTGCTCCTCGTCCACGATCACCACCGCCACCGGCAGGTCCTCGCTCAGCGACAGCAGCCGCGTCGTGTGCACCAGCGACGATGCCCCGAACCCCTCGATCCCCCGGAACACGCTCGCCCCGGCCAGCCCGGCGGCGCGCGCCCGGTGCACGATCTCGCTGTACAGCGGCCGGTGGTGCCAGTGGTCGTTCTCCCCGACCAGCACCGTCAGCCGCAGCGCCGGCCCGCCCAGAGCTTCGCGCCCGCTCACGGCCGCCCGCCTTCCCGGGCGCCGCGGTGGATCAGACGGCGCGTCACCCCGGCCGCCCCCCACACCGCGAGGAGCGCGCCCAGCAGCGTCAGCCCCAGGTACGCCAGGCCGGGGCCGAGCCGGTCCGCGTCGATCAGGCGCCGCGCGTCCACCGCGTACGTCGAGAACGTGGTGAACCCGCCCAGCACGCCGGTCCCGAAGAACGGCCGCAGCAGCGGGTGCGCCGGGCGGCCCTCGGTGATCGCCACCAGGAAGACCCCGATCACCGCGCAGCCGACCACGTTGATCAGCAGCGTCGTCCACGGGAACGCGGTCGGCCCGCTCGCCCACGCGAGCCCCGCCGCGTACCGGGCGACCGCACCGATCGCCCCGCCCACGGCGATCACCGCGACGGCCGGTCCCTGCCCGCGCAGCACCGGCGGGCGCCGCCGCGCCACCGCCACGACCGGCGGCACCACCCGCGCCGCGTCGCCCACCGTCCCGTCCGAGGTCGTCATGGGGCCATCAAACACCGGCGCAGACCACCTGGCACACCCTCACCCCAGACCCGACAATGATCCGGTGGAGATGACCCGGGAAGAGTTCGAGACGCTGGTCAGCGACGCGCTCGACCAGATTCCCCCGCAGCTCGCGGCCATGATGGACAACGTGGCGGTGTTCGTCGAGGACGAGCCCGACCCCGCCGACCCGGAGCTCCTCGGCCTCTACGAGGGCACTCCGCTCACCGAACGCGGCGAGTGGTACGCCGGGGTCCTCCCGGACCGGATCATCATCTACCGCGGCCCCGCCCTCCGGCACTGCGAGACCCGCGAGGAGGTCGTCGAGGAGGTCCGCACCACCGTGATCCACGAGGTCGCCCACCACTTCGGCTTCGACGACCACGAGCTCCACGATCTCGGCTGGTCCTGACCCCGCCCCGGGCCCGCGGATCCGGCCCCGCACCCCACCCGGCCGAAACCCGTTTTGGCGATCCGCCCGGCATCCCATATGCTTCTCGACGTCCCCGAACGCTGGAAACAGCGGGACAGGCCGCAAGCCCTCATCGTCTAGTGGCCCAGGACGCCGCCCTTTCAAGGCGGTAGCACGGGTTCGAATCCCGTTGGGGGCACGCAGTACCGTAGTAAAGTGCATTGCCGCAAGACCTGGTGGCCCACCAGCCACCCAAGGTCCCGTGGAGCAGTTGGTTAGCTCGCCACCCTGTCAAGGTGGAGGTCGCGGGTTCAAGTCCCGTCGGGATCGCTCGTCTCACCCGAGACGATGCAGTACGGCCAGGTAGCTCAGTTGGTACGAGCGTCCGCCTGAAAAGCGGAAGGTCGCCGGTTCGACCCCGGCCCTGGCCACAACCGCCTGAAAAGGCAAAACGGCCCCGGAGAGATCACTCTCCGGGGCCGTTTTCATGTCCCGTACGCCAACCGGTACGCCAACGGCTCAGCCGAGCCTGTCGGTCAGCGACCCGAGGGCCTTCCGCTGCTCGTCCAAGGACGCGTGGGCGTAGACCTTCATGGTCACCCCGATGTCGCTGTGCCCGGCGATCTGCCGGACGATGTGCGGCGGGACGCCGAGGTCGAGCAGCAGGGTCACGCAGGTGTGGCGGAGGTCGTGGAACCGGAGCGAGAGCCCGAGCCGGTCCCGGAGCGGGTACCAACTCCGCCGGAGGTTGTCCGGCTCGATCGCCGTCCCGACCCGGCTGGTGAACACCAGCCCCGATTCCGTCCACCGCTCGCCGGCCGCCACCCGCTCCTGAGCCTGCCGCTCTCGGTGAGCCCGCAGGGCCTCCAGGACGAGCGGCGGGAGCGGGAGTGTCCGGAGCGAGGACGCCGTTTTGGTCGGGCCGAGCTGGAGGGCGCCGTCCACCCGCTGGAGGTTGCTGGACACGATGAGCGTCCCGCGCTCCAGGTCCACCGCAGCCCAGTGCAGGCCCAGCAGCTCCCCGCGCCGCAGACCCATGGCGAGGGCGAGGACGTAGAGGGCGTGCAGGCGGTCCGTGCTGGCCGCCTTCAGGAGCAGGCGGGCCTGCGGGACGGTGAGGCCCTTCCCGGTGCCGTAGTCGGGCGTGGGCACCTGCACCCTTCAGCTCCGCCCGGCGGACGCGGGCCTCGGAGTAGTCGTCCCGGCGCACGGTCGGGAAGGCGTCCTCGCCGACCAGGTGCAGGGCCACGGCGCGCTCGAAGCGCGTCATCGGCCGGGACTCGGCGTTGGTGTACCAGTGGCCCGTGACCACCTCGTGGGCCAGCTCCCAGGCTCGCGCCACGTCGTGGTTGTGCCACGCGGTCGGGTCGAGGTGGACCATCTCCCGGGCGGCGGCCTGGATGCCCTCCAGCCCGTAGGCCTCCACGGCCTTCGCCAGCACCAGCGTCAGGAGGGACATCGGCGGCTTGTGGCCGATCAGGTGGTTCATCTCCAGCAGAGCGGTGGCGACCTGGAGCCGGTTCAGCTCCACGCCCTCCACCTCCACACGCGGGTACCGCTGGCCCGGCAGACGCCGGTCAACGACCGACACCCCACCGGAGACCGGGACCTCGACGGCGGCGACTCGTGGCGCGGTGAGCGTTGCAGGCATGATGGAACTCCCCTCAGTGGGGCCTGAAGCGGCGTACAGGCTTGGCGGTGAGCGCCGCTTCAGGCATTTCCGCAGGTCAGAGCAGGCCAAAGAAGGCCCTTGCCGTCTGCGAGATCAATGGAGTCGATCGCGGAGGCCCTCGCCTAGGCAGTGTCCTGTCCGACCGGCGGGCTACGCTCAGCCTCGCTGACGGCATGTCGAACTCGTGACCGAAAATCACCGGACGGGAATGGAGAGCAGGGCATGGACTGGGTGTTCGAAGACGAGGACCACCTGGCCGACTTCTTCGCGGCACTACCCGCGCTGGATGCCGGTGAGCAGTCGGCCAGGTACCGCCGGGTCGAGGTGGACTTCGGCGGTGACACTGCCTGGTTCGAGGATCCGTTCAGCGATGACGTGTTCGGTGTCCCGGTGGGGGAGGGCCCGCACGCGGTGTATCTGCTGCTCGACGGTGATGGCGACGGCGAGTTTGTGCCCGAGGTGTCCGCCGTGCTCGTCCGCTCCGGCGACGCCCTGCCCGTGGAGGCGGGTGACTTGGGCGACGGGCTGATGACCAACTCCGGGTTCCTCGTGGTGCGCGGCGGAGAGTTGGACTCCGGCGTGCAGGGTGTGCTTCCGGCGGTCGCCCGGGCGCTGGCCGCGCTGAAGCGGCGGCCGCCGGTCGAGGACGGTGGCTGGGACCGCGCCGAGGACCTGGAACAGGGCCTCGCGGAAGCGGGCATCGATGCCGACACGCTCGCCTCCGACGGCGCCGAGCCGGGTGACTACGCAGAAGGCTGGCTGCTCTCCGCTGACGGCCGGTCGGAGGTGGCGGCGCTCGGTTGCTTCGTCGACCCGGACGGTCACCAGCTGCTGCCCTGCCTCGACTCCGAGGGGAACGAGGTCGGCGTCCTACTCTGCCGCTGAGACCCCTGCTCCGGCGCGCCCACCGGCGGCGGCGCGGTTAAGCGTTGCGGCAAGTTCAGACATGCTGCGTATGAAACCCTAGTGCGCGTCGTCAGGGGCGCAAACGGCCAAGAAAGCGGTGCGCGGGATACGCGGGCGACAGCCGGCTGAACCGACTGTTGGCGTACTCCAACCCGTACGCCAACAGCAGCGCACAAGGGCGGACGACGCAGCACAACGGCGGACTCTGCGCCCGGCCAGACCTAGGCAGTCGGAGGCCCTGATCCGGCCTGAAAAGCGGAAGGTCGCCGGTTCGACCCCGGCCCTGGCCACAGCCAGGAAGGCCCCGGAGAGATCACTCTCCGGGGCCTTCCGCCGTTCCGGGGCATGTCGGCAGGAGCCGCAATCCGGACCTGACGCACCTTTCGGACGACTCGCCGGCGACCCTGCTCGGCCGACCGGACGGCACCCGGTGCCACCGGCGCGAGGACATCGCCTTCGGGGAGACCCCGCACGTCCCGGAGCCGTTCGGCTTCGAGCTGCGGACCTCCGACCTGATGCCCCGCTGACGTCCCACGCCCTACCGCACCGCCAACCGGGCCGTGAGCCAGTCGGCGGTGGCCGGCAGCCAGTCGGGGAGGGCGGTGCCCAGGAGGTGGTTGCCGTGGGGGACGAGGAGGAGTTCGGCGTCGCGGGCCCGGGCGGCGACGGGGGTCGCGTTGGCCACGCCGGGGATCACGTCCTCGCCGCCCTCGACGACGAGGACGGGCACGGTGAGCGTCGGCACGAGGTCGGCCAGGTCCACCCGGGCGGCGAACGCGCGGGCGGCGTCGAGGCCGCCGCAGCGCTGGGCGAGGGTCGCCCGGACGAACGGAACGAGGCCGTCCCAGTCCAGCCGGTAGGGGCCGCTGACCAGGGCGGCGGCGCGGACGCGCGGCTCGTGGGCGGCGGCGGTGGCGGCGTAGTAGCCGCCGAGGCTCAGGCCGATGACGGCGATCCGGTCGAGATCCAGGCCCTCGCGGCCCGCGAGGGCGTCGATCACGCGGCCCACGACCCGGTGGTAGTCCGGCTCGGGGGCGCTGGTGGCGGCGAGGGCGCCCTGGCCGGGGCCGTCGAGCGCGAGGACGGCCGCGCCGCGGGCCAGCAGGGCCTCGACGACGGCGTGGAACTCCTCCTTGCCGGAGTCCATCCCCGGCACGACCAGCACCACCGGCCGGGCGCCCTCCACGGTGCCCTCCGCGCCGGCGGACGCGCGCCGCAGCCAGCCCACGAAGCCGTCGCCCTCGACCCGTTCCGCCGCCGGGTCGAGGTGGGCCAGCGCCTGCCGCATGGCGTCGTCCGCGTCGGCGGCGGCGCGGGCGGCGGCCTCGCGGTCGGGGTGCGGGAGCAGGCCCGCGAGGTGGTGCCAGCGGGCGGCCGTCCGGTACGCCTCTCCGGCGGTGACGCTCCGGCCCTCGGCGGCGGCGCGGCGGCCCACCGCCACGTACCGCCGTCCGGCGGCGACGCACGCGGCCGGCCAGTCGTGCGCGGAGGTCAGCGGGGCGGTCACCCGGACGTAGTCGTACGGGTCGAGGCCGGCGCCGTGGGCGCGGGGGCGGTTCTCCTCGACGAAGGCGGCCAGGAAGGCGGGATCCGCGAGGAAGGAGAGGTCGGCGTCAGGCATCGTGAACTCCCTTGGGACAAAGTATGGTTGACGGTCAGGACAGGGTCAGGACGGCCTTGCCGCGGATCCGGCGGTCACGCAGGTCGGTGAGGGCGGTGACGGTCTCGGTCCAAGGCGCGACCCGGCCGAGCTCCGGGGTCAGGCGGCGCTGCGCCACCAGGCGGACCAGGGTGGCGAGGTCGTGGCCGTCGGGCACGTCGGAGTCGGCGTAGTGGAAGTGCCGCAGGGTCGCGGACTCCGGGCCGGTGAAGAAGCCGAAGAAGTCGAGCGTGGCGGGCCGCCGGGAGGCCTGGCCGAACCAGATCAGGGTGCCGCGCCGGGCCAGCCGGGCGAGCGCGAGCGGCAGGGCGTCGCCGCCGGTGGACTCCAGCACCAGGTCGTACGGCCCGCGCGCCGCACCGACCTCGTGGACGACCTCGGCCGCGCCCAGCTCGGCGAGCCGTCGGCCGCGCTCGGGGGAGGCGGTGACGACGGTCAGCTCGGCCCCGGCCGCGGCGGCCAGCTCGGTGACGTAGTGCCCGACGCCCCCGGAGGCCCCGGTCAGCAGCACCCGCCGGCCGGCCAGCGCGCCCGCCGTGCGGAGCAGCCGCAGCGCGGTGAGGCCGGCCAGCGGGAGGGCGGCGGCCCGGACGGCGTCGATCGAGTCGGGGAGTTCGGCGAGGGAACTCGTGGGGACGCTCACGTACTCGGCCCAGCCGCCGGCGGGCGGGTGGCCGACCACCCGGCGGCAGACGCCCGGCCCGGAGCCGTCGGCGGCGGCCTGCACGACCAGGCCGGCGACGTCCTTGCCCGGCCGCCAGCCGGGCTCGGGGGCCTCCAGCTTGAAGGTCTCGCCCCGGTTGACCGAGAACGCCTCGACCTTGACCAGGACCTCCCCGGGCCCCGGCTGCGGCTGCGCGACCTCCGCGAACTCGACCGGTGCGTCCGCCCGTCCGGTCGGTACCAGCGCCTTCATCCCGTTCGCCCCTCTCGGCGTGCGTCCCGTTGACCGGCCCAGCACACCGCGCCCGCCCGGAGCCGGTCCAACAACCGCCCGGCACCGTCGACAACGGGCGGTTGTCGTGCGAGCGGGAGGGCCGCCTAGGCTGACGCCCCATGGATCTTGATCTCGCGCAGGTGCGGGCGTTCGTGGCCGCCGCCGAGGAGGCGCACTTCGGACGGGCGGCGGGGCGGCTCGGGGTCAGTCAGCAGGCGCTGTCGAAGCGGGTGGCCCGGCTGGAGGGCGCCCTCGGGGTGCGGCTGCTGGACCGGGACGCCCGGGGGGTGGGGCTCACCGAGGAGGGGCGGCGGTTCCTGGAGCCGGCCCGGCGGGTGCTCGACCAGGGGGACCGGGCGGTGGCGGCGGTGACGTGTGTCGGCCGGCCGCTGCGGATCGACGTCTGGGGGCACCTGTTCGCGCCGATGCGGACGGTCGCGCAGGCACTGGACGGCGCGCCCGGGCTGGAGGTGGAGCCGGTGCCGGGCCGGGACCTGCCGTCGGTCGCGGCGGCGCTGCTGCGCGGGGAGTCGGACGCGGGCTTCGGCCGGGTGCACCCCCTGCCGGACGGCCGGGACACGGGGCTGACGCACCGGCTGGTGCGGCTGGAGCCGGTGGACGTGCTGCTCAGTGCCGATCACCCGCTGGCCGGCCGGGCCGTGCTGCGCCCGGCCGACCTGCGCGGCGGCGTGCTGCGCTACCCGGCGGCGGTGGACCGGCTGGACTTCCTGACCCGGTTCGCGGACCGGTTCGGCATCGAGGAGCGGGCCGGCTCGACCAACCTGGGTCTGGAGCACTTCGTCGAGCAGGTCCGTGTCGCCCCGGACTGCTTCTCGCTCGTGCCCGCCGATGTCCCGCTCCCGGACCGCCCGGGCGTGCGGACCGTCCCGCTGGTCGAGCCGACGCCGCTGTACGCGTGGTCACTGCTCTGGCGCACCGAGGGCGGGGCGGGCGGCGGCGCGGGCACCAGCGCAGGCGCCGCCGACCGGCACCCGCGACTCCAGCCCCTGCTACGGGCGTTCGCCGAGGAGGCGCGGCGCAGCAGGTGGCTGGAGTACGACCCGGCCCGCGACTGGCTGCCGGGCCCGGACGAGGCCGCGCTCAACCCGTAGGACCCGCCCCGGCCGCCGTCACGCCACCGCCTGGTACGCGAGCACCTCGAAGTCCCGTGCCACCGCGGGCGGGATGTGGCCGGCGCAGCACGCGCCGGCCGGCCAGTTCGGGCAGCAGGTCGTCGACCGGGTCGTCGAGGCGCAGGCTTCTGGGCTCCCATGAGCACCTCCTCACCCACCAGAGCCCGTGGCGTCCGGGAACCGTTGCCGCGCCCCGCCCGGAATCCCCCGGGCCCACAGAAACGTTTCCGCGGCGACCCGTCCACCCGCCGTTCGCGGATCGCCACCGGCGACTGTGACACTGGAGGGGCTCGAAAACCGAGGTGCGCGCCGCCGTACCTCCTTGCGAACCTAGAGGGATGCCCGCAGTGAGTTCTCCCGCAGTCCAGTCCGCCGCCGCTCCCGCCGCGGGTCCCGGTATCGGCGAGCTGGCCGCCCGCCTGCCCGAGCTGACCCTGCGCGACGAGGTACGGATCGGGCGCCGGCTGGAGGGGGCCCGCCGGGTCCGCAAGCCCGAGGCCCGGCAGAAGATCGCCACCGAGATCGCCGCCGACATCGAGCGCGCCGAGCTGCTGGTCGAGCAGCGCCGGGGCGCCGTCCCGAAGATCGCCTATCCCGCCGAGCTGCCGGTCAGCCAGAAGAAGGACGAGATCCTGGCGGCGATCCGGGACCACCAGGTGGTGATCGTCGCGGGCGAGACCGGCTCCGGCAAGACCACCCAGATCCCGAAGATCTGCCTGGAGCTCGGCCGGGGCGTGCGCGGTCTGGTGGGCCACACCCAACCCCGCCGGATCGCGGCCCGCACGGTGGCCGAGCGCGTCGCGGAGGAGCTGAACAGCCCGCTCGGCGAGGCGGTCGGCTGGAAGGTCCGGTTCACCGACCAGGTCGGCCAGGACACCCTGGTCAAGCTGATGACGGACGGCATCCTGCTCGCGGAGATCCAGACCGACCGCGACCTGCGCCAGTACGACACCCTGATCATCGACGAGGCGCACGAGCGCAGCCTCAACATCGACTTCATCCTCGGCTACGTCAAGCAGCTGCTCCCGCGCCGCCCGGACCTCAAGGTCGTGATCACCTCCGCGACCATCGACCCCGAGCGCTTCGCCCGGCACTTCGACGACGCCCCGATCATCGAGGTCTCCGGTCGCACCTACCCCGTCGAGGTCAGGTACCGGCCGCTCGTCGACGACACGGCCGAAGAGGCCGAGGACGACTCCACCGACGCCGACCGCGACCGCGACCAGATCCAGGCGATCTGCGAGGCCGCCCAGGAGCTCCAGGCCGAGGGCCCGGGCGACATCCTGGTCTTCCTCTCCGGCGAGCGCGAGATCCGCGACACCGCCGACGCACTGGGCCGCCTGAAGCTCAAGTCCACCGAGGTCCTGCCGCTCTACGCCCGGCTGAGCTCGGCCGAGCAGCACAAGGTGTTCCAGCGCTCCGGCAGCCGCCGGATCGTGCTCGCCACCAACGTCGCCGAGACCTCGCTCACCGTCCCGGGCATCAAGTACGTGATCGACCCGGGCACCGCCCGCATCTCCCGCTACAGCCACCGCACCAAGGTGCAGCGGCTGCCGATCGAGGCGATCAGCCAGGCCAGCGCCAACCAGCGCAAGGGCCGCTGCGGGCGCACCTCGGACGGCATCTGCATCCGGCTCTACTCGGAGGAGGACTTCCTCTCCCGCCCCGAGTTCACCGACGCCGAGATCCTGCGCACCAACCTGGCCTCGGTCATCCTGCAGATGACCGCCGCCGGCCTCGGCGACATCGCCGCGTTCCCGTTCCTGGACCCGCCGGACTCGCGCAACATCAAGGACGGCGTGCACCTGCTGCACGAACTCGGCGCCCTCGACCCGGACGAGAAGGACCCGCGCAAGCGCCTCACCGCGCTCGGCCGCAAGCTGGCCCAGCTCCCGGTGGACCCGCGGATGGCCCGCATGGTGCTGGAGGCGGACAAGAACGGCTGCGTGCGCGACGTCATGGTGATCGCCGCCGCGCTCTCCATCCAGGACCCGCGCGAGCGCCCCACCGAGAAGCGCCAGGCCGCCGACGACCGGCACCGCCGGTTCACCTCGGAGACCTCCGACTTCCTCTCCTACCTGGCGATGTGGCGCTACGTCCGGGAGCAGCAGAAGGAGCTCTCCTCGTCCGCCTTCCGCCGGATGTGCAAGGCCGAGTTCCTCAACTACCTGCGCATACGGGAGTGGCAGGACATCTACACCCAGCTGCGCACCGTCGCCAAGCAATTGGGCGTGACGATCGAGGAACCGCATCCCGACGCCGAGCCGGACGCCGACCGGATCCACCAGTCGCTGCTGGCCGGGCTGCTCTCCCACATCGGCCTGTTCGACGTGGAGAAGCGCGAGTACGGCGGCGCGCGCGGCGCCCGGTTCGCGGTCTTCCCGGGTTCCGGCCTGTTCAAGAAGCCGCCGCGCTGGGTGATGTCGGCCGAGCTGGTCGAGACGTCCCGGCTGTGGGCCCGGATCAACGCGAAGATCGAGCCCGAGTGGGTCGAGCCGCTGGCCGGCCACCTGCTCAAGCGCAGCTACAGCGAGCCGCACTGGGAGAAGAAGGCCGGCGCCGTCCTCGGCTACGAGCGGGTGACGCTCTACGGCATGCCGATCGTCGCCCAGCGCAAGGTCAACTACGGGAAGATCGACCCGGAGCTGTGCCGCGAGCTGTTCATCCGCAACGCGCTGGTGGAGGGCGACTGGGAGACCCACCACAGGTTCTTCGCGGAGAACCGCAGGCTGCTCGGCGAGGTCGAGGAGCTGGAGAACCGGGCCCGCCGGCGCGACATCCTGGTCGACGACCAGACCCTGTTCGACTTCTACGACGCCCGGCTGCCCGAGGACGTCGTCTCCACCCGGCACTTCGACTCCTGGTGGAAGAAGGCCCGGCACGAGCAGCCGGACCTGCTCAACTTCGAGAAGTCGATGCTGATCAACGACGCCGCGGACGGCGTCACCGAGGCCGACTACCCGGACCACTGGCAGCAGGGCAAGCTCCGGTTCAAGCTGACCTACCAGTTCGAACCGGGCAGCGACGCGGACGGCGTGACCGTCCACATCCCGCTGCCGGTGCTCAACCAGGTCACCGCGGAGGGCTTCGACTGGCAGATCCCGGGCCTGCGCGAGGAGCTCGTCACCGCGTGGATCAAGTCGCTGCCGAAGGCGGTCCGGCGCAACTTCGTGCCCGCGCCGGACTTCGCCAAGGCCGCGCTGCGCGAGGTGAGGGACCGGCAGTCCGCGAACACGTTCGGCTCCGCCGAGGGGTTGCTCCCGTCCCTGGAGCACGCGCTCAAGCGCCTGACCGCCGTCACCGTCCCGCCGGAGGCCTGGGACGACGACCGGGTGCCGGACCACCTCAAGGTCACGTTCCGGGTCGTGGACGGCCGCCGCAAGCTCGCCGAGTCCAAGGACCTGGAGGAGCTGCGGCTGCGGCTCAAGCCGGAGCTCAAGGAGACGCTGTCCTCGGCGGCCTCCGGCAAGGGCATCGAGCAGAGCGGGCTGACCGCGTGGCCGGCCGGGCTGCCGGTGCTCCAGCGCACGTTCGAGCAGCGCTCGCGCGGCCATTCGCTGCGCGCCTACCCGGCCCTGGTGGACGAGGGGCAGTCGGTCGGCGTGAAGCTGTTCGACACCCCGCAGGCGCAGGAGCGGGCGATGTGGGAGGGCACCCGGCGGCTGCTGGTGCTCACCACCAACTCCCCGGCCAAGTCGATCCAGGGCCGGCTGGGCAACCAGGCCAAGCTGGCGCTCTCGCACAACCCGCACGGCTCGGTCAACGCCCTGTTCGAGGACGTGGTGGCCTGCGCGACGGACCGGCTGATGACCCTGGGCGGCGGCCCGGCCTGGGACGAGGCGGCCTTCGGCAAACTGCACGACAAGGTGCGCGCGGACCTGTACGACCTGTCCGCGGACACCACGCTGAAGACGGCCACCGCGCTCATCGCCTTCCACAAGGCCTCGACCCGGCTGAAGACGGTCAGCAGCCCGGTGCTGCTGACCGCGGTGAACGACATCCGGCTGCACCTGGCCTCGCTGGTCCACCCGGGCTTCGTGACGGAGACCGGCTGGCAGCGGCTGCCGGACCTCAAGCGCTACCTGCTGGCGGTGGACCGCCGGCTGGAGGCGCTGCCCAACCACCCGCAGCGGGACGCCCAGCAGCTGCTGAAGGTCCAGCAGGTGCAGCAGGCCTACGGGGAGCTGCTGGCGGCCGTCCCGGCCGGGCAGCAGCCGTCCCCGGAGGTGCGGGCGATCCGCTGGATGATCGAGGAGCTGCGGGTCAGCTTCTTCGCCCAGTCGCTGGGCACGCCGGCCCCGGTGTCGGAGAAGCGGATCACGAAGGCGATGGAGGCGGCGCGGGCCGCGCTCTGATCCGGCCGGTGGCCGGGGGGCGGGCCCTCAGGAGCCAGTTCGACCTGGGGGCCCACCATGGGCTACGATCTGTCTTGTTCGCAGCGCGGCAAGCGAGTGAACGAGATCAGAAAACTCTGGTCCCGTGGAGCAGTTGGTTAGCTCGCCACCCTGTCAAGGTGGAGGTCGCGGGTTCAAGTCCCGTCGGGATCGCCGCAGTGCGAGAGGCCCGGAACCGTTCAGGTTCCGGGC
>NZ_JBSFGU010000061.1:0-34227 GCF_053596725.1 Kitasatospora sp. NPDC001660
GAAAGCTACCTCGCCGGCCTTCACCTTCGCGGCGCAATGATCTGGATCAAGGACCTCACCCGAACCCATTGATCACGACCGAATACGCGTCCTAGCCGCAACGCCGTGTAGATGGGGGTAGGGCCTGTGTCGCCGGGGGGCAGCCTGACGCCCTTCTCGGCACCCCCGAGTCCAGCCCGAGACCGAGATCGCCCCCGCAAACGGCCCGCACAGCCCCTCTGCGGGCCGCTGCCCGTGAGGAGACCCGCCGGGGTCATCCGCGGTCGGGGTACTTCTCGACGTGGTGCAGGCGGATGTGCCAGTACGGGTCGTCGAGCTTGCCGGCGGCGGCGCGGCGGCGGTCGCGGTTGGTGGGCAGGGGCAGGATGATCGGCGGGTGGCCGGTGTTCCTGCGCTTGAACGCGCAGTTGGGGCATTCCAGGCGGTACGGGTCGGCGGGTTCGCGTAGTTCGGCGATCGAGTCCGGCTTGCCGCCGATGGAGCCCCGGCAGGTGTAGCAGGGGTGCATGGCCGCGTTCGCCCGGCGGGCGGCGAGCAGCTCGTTGCGCTCGCGAGCGTCGTCGGCTTCCTTCTGGCAGTCGTGGCAGAGCTCGGTGCCGTCGCTGGCGCCGCGCTTGTAGTCGTACTCGTCTTCGCGGCGGTTGCAGCCGGGGCAGCGGGTGGCCTCCAGTCGCTGGTGTTCCTTGTCCTGGGCGGCTTGCTTCTCTGCGGCCAGGCGGGCGCGGGTACGGGTGAGGTAGTCGCGGTTGGCGAGCGCGTCGGTGAGGGTCTGCCACTGGTGGCTGCCGAAGCGCCACCAGATCGGCGCGTGCGGGCCCTTGGCTTTCAGGTCCTCCAGGGTGCAGGCCAGGATCGGGATCCGGGCGGTGAAGTCGAAGTCGCCGTTCGGCCGCCAGTGCCGGCGGGTGAGGGCCTGGACCTCGTTGATCGTGTTGAGCAGGGCGCGCTCGCCGGCGCCGGCCAGGACGAGGGCGATCGGCGGCAGCGTTTTCGCCGGGGCGGTGGGGTACTTGCGCCGCCACACCGGCAGCTGCTTCACCGCGGACGGGTGCCCTTGGTGGGTGGGGTCCTTGTAGGTGAGGGCGAAGTACTCGGCGTACCCGTCGAACTTCCTGGCGATCTTCGCGTTGTCGCCGTTGTGGAGGTCGACCTCCACCAGGAGCACCGGCACGCGGTCGCCGGGGGCGGTCAGGACCGCGTCGGCGATCTGCTGACGGCCCGCGGGCAGGGGGTGGGAGTCCTCGGTGGTCCAGTCGGCGATCGTGCCGATGCCGCCGCCGGGGGTGTTGGCGCAGGTGATGGCGACGATGGCGTCGTTGACCGCCATCGCGTGCGGGGCCCCGGTGCCGCGACCGAGCGAGCGGGCCCTGCTGCCCATCTTCCGCCCCCTGGGCAGCGTGGTGGCAGCGGCGTCCAGACCCAGCTCGGTAAGCCCCCAGATCACCGCCCCAGCCCCCGCAGGGCGCACCGGCAGACGCCTGGTCGTCTTCACCTTCGGCGCGGCCTGGACGTCGCTGCCGTCGTCGCCCCCGGGGTCCGGCTTCGTCTTGAGGCCGGCGGTCTTGCCGCGCTGCTCGGCCAGCCGGTTCAGCGCGAGGTCCCGCAGCCCGCTCGCGACAGTGTTCGGCTGCTCATGGCCGGGCTGCGCGAGCTGCCAGACCTGCTTGACGGTCGCGGCCTTCAGCACGCCCAGCACCTGGAGGATGCTCTCGCGCAGCGGGTTGGTGGATCCGTTGGGGTAGGCCTTCGCCCGCACGAACGCAGTCCGCTGCTTCGGCATCCCCGCCCGCGCCCGCCCGTCGCCGTGCTCCTGGAGGTCGCTGCGCTCGCCGTGCTCCTGGACGCCGCTCCACCCATCGCGTTCCTGATCGTCACTCATGCCGTCGCTCCCCGCTGCTCCCGCTGATCTTCCGACCCGTCCTCGATACCGCACACCTCCGACAGCCCGCCCGGCCACCGACCACCACCCCCGGCGCCCGCACCGGTGCCGCCCACCGGCGGCGAGGCCGCCCGGCCGGCGGAGGGAAGGCCACAGCGGCCCGGGAGCGCGACGAACCCCGCCGACACCCGACCACCACCAACCGCCAACACCAACAACCAGAGGTATGAGGGGGAGTAAGGGGTTTCCGGGATTCCCGGGAAACCGCTTTGACGGTGCTGACCTGCGGAAACGTGCGAAACGGCCGCGCGAGCGGTGGTCGGGGAGATGGTCGGGGAAGACGTCGGGGAGCAGCCGGGGGAACCGTCGTGCTTGCCCGGGGCTTTGACGGCCTGTTGGCGGGGCGGAATCACCGCCGGGGCCGGATGGGGCCGGCGTAGCCGCGCGGGGCCGCTGCGCGGGCGTCCTGTCCCGTCCGGCGGGCCCGGAATCGCGGGCGTGGGCGGTGTGGTGGCGGTCATCAAGGTGGCCTTCCGTCAGGAGCGGGCCGGGGCGGCGCGATGGCCGGCCCTGGCAACCGGGCGGTGTGCCCGGGTGCGCCCGACGATGCACATCACCCCCTTGACCGATGTCTGGACCAGGCGTTGTCCCACCCCTGGACCAGGCTGGTTGTCCCGCCCGGATTGCCCCGGTCCTGCCCCTTGTCCTCCCGGTATGTCCGTGACCGGAGTCACCGTGGGGAAGGCCGTCAAGGTATCCGTCGGGAACCTTGACGGTTTCCCGCGCCGGGTCCCGGGACGCGGGGTCCGCTACCGCCGGGCGGGCGCGTTGACCTGCGGCGTCAAGGGATCCATCAAGGTCTGCGGGCGCGTCTTGATGGTCTCCGGCGGGTGGTCTCCCGCTGCTCTGGCGGGCTGGTCAGAGGTTCTGCAGGTACGCCTGCTGGACGGTGCGGGCGGCCTGCTCGGGGGTGTCATGCAGCATCGCTTCCTGGGTGGCCTGGTCACCGATGAAGTAGCCCTCGTACACCGCCACCCACTTCCCGGCTTCGAGGCCGGGCAGGGCACGCTCGGTCCAGCCGACCTGGTGGCCCTCGCCGAGGACGAGGCAGACGTCGGGGTTGACGGTCCAGCCGGCCAGCGACCACCAGTCGCCGAACACGCGCGGGTCCAGGGCGACGGCCACGTCGGTGTCCGGCAGGCGGCGCAGCATCGGGTCGGTGGGGACGGTGAGCTCCGCGGGCGGCTCCGGGGTCTCGGTGGTCGGCGGGGCGGGCTGGTCTGCGGTCTGCTGGGCGAGGTGCTGGTCGACGAGGTCGCGCAGCCGCGCGCCGCCGGTTTCGTCGCCGTCACGGAACCCGGCGGCCTCCGGCTCGTCCGGGCTGGCGGGAGTTTCGTTGCCGCGACGGAACTGGTTGTCCGTGGCCCCGGGTCGCGCGGCGGGCTGGGCGGCGTCCGTGCTGTTCTCGTTCGGGGTTTCGTTGCGGGCCGCCCGTTCCAGGGCCGCCTGGTCCAGCAGGTGGGCGGCGGCGGCGCGCAGCGTCTGGAGCGCGGAGTCGGCCGCTTCGCCGGGTTCGGTGTCGAGGGCGTCGGCCAGGGCGTTGGTGGCTTCCTGGACGGCGGCGGCCAGCTCCATCAGCCGGCCGCGGGGCGCCGGGACCGTCGGCTGCGGCGCGGCCTGGGCCGCCTCGGCGCGGCGCCGGCGGTGCGCGGCCGAGCGGCACGTCGCCCCGCAGTACCGGGCCGGCCGTCCTGTTGCGGCGACCTGGAGCGCGCGCCCGCACTCCAGACACGCGGGGGCGTGTTCGGGCAGGTCAACAAGCGTCGGCTGGTCCATGGTCACCCGCACACCCTAGGCGTTTCGTTGCACTGCAACGAAACTGGCGCCCGGGGCCGGCCCGCTCCCCGCGGTTCAAAAGATGGCGGGGTGTCCGGTGCCCTCGGGTTTCGTGGCGGCCACGAAACCCGAGGGCGCCGGACACCCCGCCAAGGCGCCGCGTTCCGTTGCGGCAACGAAACGGCCTTCCCCTGATCCGTGGCCCCGGTCTGAGCCGGGCACGGCCCGCCGGGTCCGCTGCGGCGTGTTGTCAGGCGGGGGTCTGGGCGGCGAGACCGCCGGGGCCCAGGCGCCGCCGGCCGCCCCGCGCGGGGGCCTGGCCGGGCGCGGCGTCGGGCGTGCCCGGGGCCGGGGTGGAGAACGGCGAGCGTTCCACGGGCAGCAGCCGCTCGCCGAGCGGCTGGTCGACCGCGGTGTCGGGGTGGGAGAACGGCTGGGTCAGCGGGCGCCGCGCCGGACGGGCGGGTTGATCACTCATGGCTGACATCCTGTCACCCAGGTGCCGTGGGGAAGGCGTGGTTGCCGGCCTCGGTGTCCGGCACCATGCCGAACGGCTCGGGCTTTCGGATCGGGGTGCCAAACGGGTAGGGGCCGTCGACGGCGAGAAGGTGCAAGTGCGGTTCTGCCGGCCGGCGGGCAGGGCAGACTGCCGTCATGTGGGATCCCGAAACTGAGCTCCAGGAGCACGCCGAGCGGTACGCCGCCGCCAATGGCGGCCGCCACCCGTTCACCGACGCCTGGCCGTGGGCGGAGGCGATCGTCACCTGATACCGGCAGCGCCCGCAGCGCCTGACGACCTGGCGCTCCGAGGTCGTCCTGCCCGAGGACGACTGGGCACTGGTCACCGCCGGAGTGGCCGAGGCGCTGCGGCTGATGATGCGCACCAACGAGCTGGGCGACATCAACGTCGGCGTTCTCGCCGACGAGCTGTTGCTGTGGGCGCGGACGGGAGAGGACTACCCGCGTCCGGGGGCGGCCGGGTGCCCCCGTAATTTCGCCGCAAGCGTTCAAGGAATCTACTGTTGACGGCGGACATCCCGAGAGCCTGGTGATGGATTGGCTTTCCCGGCGAGGAGGCCGAATCGGGGCAGAGTCAACGAAGGACGCGGCACAGGCTTGGCAGCAAGAAATATCCGACCTATGGAAGGGAAATAATAAGCCGATCCTGCGCTTTGACGATGCACTTGTTGCAGATTCTGCAGGGCAAGACCGCTTGACCATCATTACAAATGATGTCAAGTTTTATAAGAGGCTCAATGACCTGGGGTATCCGAATGAGAGGTACTAGTGGGAGTGTACAGCCGCCTGGATGTTGCCGCGCTGCATCCTTGCCGAAACTGCCGAAGCATTGATCACCTCATGCTCCAGTTCCGCTTCGGAAGCATGCGCATGCAAGTTTACTCACTCGGCTCCACTGTCGAATGGGGTGGAAATAGCGAAGGGGAGAGGCAAGCTGGACGATTTGATCTAATTGCCTATCCCGAGCGCTGCCCGGTTTGCGGCCATGAAGACGATGATATGTACGTCATTGAATTTTCCGGAGATGTAATATCTGGCTATCGGATTGCTACCGGCGAGGATTTGGCAACCCTGGACTGGTAGCGTTGACTATTGGTCCGTGTCCCACCTTTGGGATCCTCTGACGAATAAGGGTGGCCTCCTCGTAATTGGTCTTGGGGAGGCCACCTTGGTGTCTGATGGCAGGACTTTACTCGGTCAAGGGCGCGTAGTTGGGGCGGCGGCTCTACGGTTTTTTCGCCGCCCACCGCGCCATCGCGCTCGAGCTGCTGCCGCAGCTGCCGCCGGGGCAGGCGGCCCTGGTCGAGCCACTCACCGATCTCGGTGACCGCGTGCCAGAGGTTCGATCCGACTCGCTGCCGGAGCTGTTCACCAGCCCGCCGTGGACGCGGCCGCGCTCCAACGGCAAGCCCCGGGTCGTGTCCCGCCGAGTGGTGTAGCGGATCACTCCAGGATGGTGTTCGTGGTGCTGGGTTGAACCGCCCCGGGTTCGGTGGGGACTCGATTTCGTGTAAGGAATCGAGTCATGGCACGTCCCACGTCCTACCCGCCTGAGCTGCGCCGTCGTGCGGTGCGCATGGTCACCGAGGTCCTCGGTGACCACCCGAACGAGTCGGCTGCGCTGCGAGCCGTCGCGGAGAAGCTGGGCATCGGCTCCGCCGAGACGCTGCGCAACTGGGTGCGGCGGGACCAGGTCGACTCCGGGCAGCGCCCGGGCACGACCACAGAGGAGTCCGCGCAGATCAAGGCGATGAAGAAGGAGATCGCCGAACTCAAGCGCGCGAACGAGATCCTCAAGGCCGCGGCGAGTTTCTTCGCGGCCGAGCTCGACCGGCCACACCTGCGCTCGTAGCGTTCATCGACGAGCACCGGGACCGCTTCGGCGGCGTCGAGCCGATCTGCCGCGTGCTCACCGAGCACGGCTGCAGTATCGCCCCCTCCACCTACTACGCCCACCGCAGGCGTCTGGCCTCCCCGGCCCCCCGCACCGTGCGCGACGAGGAACTCAAGGAGCTCATCAAGGAGGTCTACCACGCCAACTACCGTGTCTACGGGGCCCGGAAGATCTGGCGGGAGCTGGGCCGACAGGGCCACGCGGTGGCCCGCTGTACGGTCGAGCGCCTGATGCGCGAGCTCGGCATCGCCGGCGCCGTGCGCGGCAAGAAGGTGATCACCACCATCTCGGAGCCGGCCGCCCGCCGGGTTGTCGAAGCTGCGGTCTGCTCGCGGGCATGGCGGTACTCCAGGGCGTCGGAGGGTGGGGCGCCGCCCGGGGCGTCCGCGGTGCCGAGGGGGATCGGTCAGGTCCTCGCACCGGGCGGCATCAACGACGGTAGGGAGCGCCGCCAGGAGTGCTCAACGAAGTTGCGCCATCTTGCGCCCTGTCACCCCAGTGCGGTGATGGCGGCGGTGATCAGTTGACGGGCTTTCACCCCGCGGACGGCTATGGATGCCAGGTCGGTGAAGGTGCGGACGTACTCGGCTATCTCGCGCGGCTGGGTGATCCGCAGGTATCCGGAGGTCAGCTCGACCGCCACCTCGGCGTCGTCGAACATGTAGAAGTCCTCGACCGGCAGGTGCGGCCGGCCCGGTCCTGTCGGGATGATGCCGATGCTGACGAACGGGCTGGAGGAGACGGCGAGCAGGTGGCCGAGCTGACCGGCCATCGTCGCCGGGTCGCAGACCGCGGCGCGGAGCACGTACTCCTCGATCAGCAGGCCGAAGCGGTGCCGGCCGGAGAACAGCATCCGCTGCCGCTCCACCCGGGCCTCGACCGCGTCCTCGACGTCGTCGACGGCAACGCGCTCGCGCTGGATCGCGCGCAGCACGGCGGTGGTGTATTCGGGGGTCTGCACCATGCCGGGCATGACGCGGCTGGCGTAGACGCGGAAGAGGCTGGTGCGGCGATAGAGGGCGGCCACGGACTCCTGGGCGGCGCGCAGGCCGGTGCGCTCCATGCGGCGCCACTCGGTGTACATGGAGTCGACCGCGCGGGCGGCGGCGATGAGGTCGGGGACCTGGTCGTCGGCGCTGCAGGCGGTGCACCAGGCTCGCAGGTCGTCCTCGGAGGGGGCGGACTTGCCGCTCTGGATCCGGGAGGTCTTCGCTGGGTGCCACCCGCAGCGGGCGGATAGCTCGTCGCCGGTCAGGCCTGCGTCCTTGCGCAGGCCGACCAGGCGGTTGGCGAGCGCCTTGCGCGCCTCGATGACGCTGGACGACGGGGACGACGACATGGTGCTGGCTGCCCGGCGGGTGGTGGTGGACGGGTGGGTCAGACGGTGTACTGCGTGTGTGGGACTGCCCGTTCCCACACCGCCTCGAAGGCGCCGGTCACCATCTTCACCACGGCCGGATCCTCGGTGACCTCGTGACCGGCCCACTCCCCGTCACCGGTGAACCAGTGGTACAGGACCAGGCGCTCGTCGACCAGCCACAGGTCATTGCCCGGCAGCGCGAGGTCGGACGCCTTCGACCTGGGCAGCCAGCGGACCTGCTCGCCGAGCGCGACGTTGTGCCGCTCGGTGATCGCGTGCTCCCACCGGATGTAGGCGGTGACCGGCTCCGAGACGATCCGGGCCCGGCGCATCACCACCCCTCGGGTGATGGTCTCCTTCACGATGCCGGCCCAGGCGGTGTACTCCTCGGGCAAGTCGTACGCCTCGGGGCGATCCACCGGCAGGCCGGCTCGCCAGTCGGCGAACACCGGGTCGTCCATGTAGGAGTCGCGCATCTCCAGGTGGCACGCGGAGCGCTCAGCGCTCCTCAGCAGGGCGCCAAAGTCCGGCACGCTCGGCTTCATCGCACACCTTTCGCAGGAACGGGATCATCCGGACCGGGATCCGGACGACACCCTCGTGGTCCGGGACGCCGGTGGGGTGACCCTCCACCCACTCGGTCTCGCTGATCACGCGGTACATCTCCATGTCGGGCAGCCAGCCCTGAATGACGATCTCCGCCTTCTCATCCTCCAACCACACGGTCGGAGAGCCACCGTTGGGCGTGTCCGGGTCGATGCCCCCCCCTGAACCGTAGTGCCATGACCGCTCCTCCTGCCAAGCCGGTTGCGGATCCTTGCACCTCCACCGTTCCGCTCCGCTGACAGGCCGTCAAGGGCGCCCGGGCGCAGCGGGGAGGCACACGCCGCACGACGGGGCCCGAGGCCGAAAGTCCCGGCCTCGGGCCCGTGGCTCGGTCAGGCGGTACGGATCTTGCCGTCGGCGATCAGGCAGCCGATGTGACTCGGCCAGTCCCGCGCCGCGCCAGCGGCCTAGCGCGAGGAGCAGCGCGGAAACTGGATCCCGCCACCAGCACCGAGTCGCTGTTGCGCGCGGGGTTGTCCGTGTACATCGTTGACGGGGGCTCCGTCGTGCGGTGCGCCACGCCCGCACACCCACCCATATGTGCCCTGAACTGGATCTTCTGGCATCCTGTGGCGGTCCGAAGTACCAGCCAACTGGGAATCACACGGAGCTTCCATGGCACACGTGCATGTCCTTCTGAACCAGAAGGGCGGCGTCGGAAAGTCGACGCTGACCGTCAACCTCGCTGCGGTCACCGCCGAGGTCATCGGCCGCAAGGCTGGCGAACAACCTCCCGTCCTCGCAGTCTCCGTCGACCCGCAGGGGTCCACCGCCTGGTGGTCCAACCGCGTCGGCGACGAACTGCCCTTCCTCTTCACCCAGGCGCACAACGACCTCGGGTCGTTGCGCAAGCTGCGCGCCGTCAAGTCGGTCCGGCACATCTTCGTCGACACCCCGGGTTGGCTCGACTTGTCCGACGACGACACCAACGCCGACCCGCTCGGCGACGGCAAGGCCGCGGACATCCTCCGTGCTGTACTGGACAACGCCGATAGCGTGATCCTGCCGATCGAGCCGGAGCCCCTCGGCTTCAAGCCGACCGTCCGCACGGTCCGCCAGATCGTCGAGCCCCGTGGCCTGCCGTACACCGTTGTCGTCAACAACTGGGACCCGCGAGACGGAGACGTCGACTTGCGACAGACCCAGGAGTTCGTCGAGAAGAACGGCTTCCCCCTGGCGAAGACCGTCGTACGGCACTACAAGGTCCACTCCCGCGCGGCTGCGGAAG
This sequence comes from Kitasatospora sp. NPDC001660, assembly GCF_053596725.1. NCBI lineage: Bacteria > Bacillati > Actinomycetota > Actinomycetes > Kitasatosporales > Streptomycetaceae > Kitasatospora > Kitasatospora sp. NPDC001660. The sequence continues at coordinate 9,323 of NZ_JBSFGU010000061.1, forward strand.
GCCTGGTCGTCACCCAGTACAAGCCCAACCGGGCCTCCTTCGAAGCCCGCGAGGACTTCTTCAAGCTGGCCCTGGAGCTCAACCTGAACGGATCCGCCCGATGAGCCGCCGCGTCAACCTTGCCGACATGCTCGACGGCGAGCCCCTCGACGAGCCCACCCACGCCGCGCCCAAGGCTCCGGTCCTCGGCATCGGGCAGATCTCGCACAACCCCGACAACCCCCGCGGGGCCATCGACGAGACCGACCAGGAGTTCCTGGACCTGGTCACCAGCATCGAGGCCGTCGGCGTAATCACCCCGCTGACCGTCTGTACTGCGGCCGAGTTCCTCCGGCACAATCCGCGCCACTCCGGGGGGATCGCGGGGTACCAGTACGTCGTCGTGGCGGGGCACCGCCGCCTCGAGGCCGCCCGCCGGGCCGGCCTCACCGAGGTGCCTGCGGTCATCAACGACAACGCCGCGGAGGACCCGCTCGTGTGGGCGGTCGCCGAGAACCTCCTGCGCGTGGGCCTCACTCCCATCCAGGAGGCCCACACCCTGCAGGTTCTTACCGATAAGCCTCCGACCGGCCGCGGAATGTCGCAGAGCAAGGTCGCCAAGGGCATCGGCAAGACCCAGGCTTTCGTGTCTTTCCGCATCGCGCTGCTCAACCTGGTGCCGGAGCTCCAGGCCAAGGTGAACTCCGGCGAACTCGGGGTGAAGGCTGCCCGCGCCTACACAAGCCTGCCGCCTGAGCAGCAGCTCGGCGCCTACGAAGTCTCGCTGCAGCAGCCTGTCCAAGCCCCGGCTCCGGAGAAGCCAGCGCCGCTTCCCGGACGGGCGCAGGTGGCCGCACCGACCCCCACAACTCCGGCGGAGACTTCGGGTCCCCGCCCTGTTTCGGTGGAACGATCGCCTCGGGAACCCGCCACGGATAGCAGCGCTGCGGGCAACGAGCGGCGTGACGCTCCGGTGGTGCTCGCCGAGGCTGCGGCTGATGTGCCGGAGCAGCGGGCGCCTCTCGCATCGGCATCGTCGGTCCCGGACGTCGACTGGCATGACATCAGCGCTTTCGTCGCCGCCATCGGGTTGGTGCTCGACAAGACGGAGATGTACGAGCTGGCTGAGGCACTGATCGAGGACCTCCGCGACTGACGCTCCCTATAACCGGGTTATGGCCGACAAGCAGGACGTGTACTTGCCCCGGGCATCTTGGGGAGCTTCCCTCCTTGAGCGCGGCCCATAACCGGGTTATAGCCGCCAGGCCGGGACACCGCCACAACTTCGGATCCCAAGAAGGGCCCCGGTATAACCGGGTTATGGTCGACTTCCGACCGCATCGCCGCAGGCGTCTCCCCGCCAGGCCACTGAAACGCAGAAGGGCCCGCTTCCATCGGCTTCGACACCGATGGAAGCGGGCCCTTCACTGTGCTGGGGATCAGACTGGGGCGAGAACACTGGCCCGTCCCAGGCCGATCGCTCGGCTGACGGTGGCGAAGGTGTCGGTGGCGAGGGTTTCGGTCCAGTTGCCGGCGTGGTGGACGGCGCGGTCGTCCACGTACGCGGCGGCGCCCAGCTTGGTGCTGGTGACCAGAATCGGGCCGCCCACCGTCAGCCTTGTTCCGGCACGCCCGTGTCGCGCGAGCAACATGTCTCGCAGGACTAGTGCAACGCCGCGTTGATCCTTCGGGGGTTCATGCGGCTTGGAGTGGGCTGCCGTCGTAGGTCCAGCGGTAGGACTTGGCGTCGTGTTCGTCGTAGGCCAAGACGAAGGTGGCGCTCGACGATGCCCGTGATGGGAACCTCGCGCCGCTCGGGATCTCAGGGTGTAGCCAGCACTACCCTCAAGACGGAAACCAGTGTGATCGAGCGTCAGGGCGGGGCCGGGCAGGATCGTGCCCGTGAACACCACCTCGAACCGCAAGCGCCGTATCAGCGCTGTCGCAATCCTGGCTCTCGCCGCATCAGTGGCCCCGACCGGCACCGGACTCGCCGCCACCACCTTGCCGTCCACCGTGCACGCGACCACCGCCACAGCTGCCGCCGCGCCCCCGCGGTCCTTCCAGGGCACGCTCCCCGCGCCGACCGGCCCCTACGCCGCCGGCGAGGACGTCATCCACCTCACCGACGCGAGCCGTCTTGACCCGTGGGTGCCGTCATCCGGCCCCCGCCAACTGGCCGTCACGATGGTCTACCCGGCCGTCCCCGGAACCGGGACTCCGGCCCCTTACATGACCCTCGCCGAGGCAGCCGGAATCGTCCAACGGCAGAATTTGCCGGCGAGCTCCGGCGTCACCCCACAGACCCTTTCCAGCGTCACCACTCACGCCTTCGACGGCGCGCGGCCCCAACGCGGCAAGTATCCGCTGGTGGTCCTCTCACCCGCGCACGAGGACCCGCGCATCACGCTCACCTCGCTCGCGACCGACCTGGCCAGTCACGGCTACGTCGTCGCGCTCGTCGGCGACACCTACGAGGACAGCGGCAAGACGCTGGCGAACGGCCAGACGCCGCCGTGCGCGATCTGCGATGACCCGACGCTGATCGACTCTATCCCCGCCAGCCGCGCGCGGGACGTGTCCTTCTTGATCGACCAGTTGACGCATGGCAATACCGCGTGGCGCCTGGCACACCTCATCGACAAGCACGAGATCGGCATGGCCGGACATTCCATCGGCGGAGCGGCGGCCGCCGCCACGATGATCGCCGACCCGCGAGTACGGGCCGGAGTGAACATGGACGGCAAGTTCCACCCGGCCCCGATGCCCGGCCAGATCAACCGGCCGTTCCTCATGCTGGGCGAGGCCGACGGCGGCGGCGGGGACACCACGTGGGGGCAGACCTGGGCCGCCCTCGGCGGCTACAAGAAGTGGCTGACGGTCGCCGGCGCCGACCACTTCAGCTTCTCCGACCTGGACCTGCTTCACGAGCAGGCCGGGTTCCCGACGCCGCCCCTCTCCCCGGAACGCGGGGTGGAGATCACCCGCGAGTACGTGACAGCGTTCTTCGACCAGACGCTGAAGAGGATCCACCGTCCGCTGCTGGACGGCCCCTCGCCGAACAACCCGGAAGTACTTTTCCAGTACTAGCTAGGCGCTAGCAGCGAGGCCTGCTCGTATCGGGTCCCCCGGCGCTGTCGCACACTGCAACTACGCAGGGACAATGGTCCAGTACGCCCGGTCCTCGGCCGGATCGACGAATGCCTCCAGCCCGAAGTACCAGGTGACCCAGTCGGCGATCTCCGGCAGCCAGTGACGCGGACGGGCGGTGAACACGAAAACGGCGCGCTGCCCCGCAACGGCGCGCAGTGCCTCGATGGCGCCGGGCTGTGGCAGGCCGATGCGGCCGCCCTGCCATCCCTGGTCGATCGCGAGGGTGCCGTCCAGGTCGAAGCCGACGGCTTGGGAGGCGGGGCTGTCGGGGCGGGGAGTGATGACGGTGCGGTGCATGTGGTCCTCCAGGCTCGGCGGTGGAATCGGTGCGGGGGAGCGGCCGAGCGCCCCGCCGCCGGTCCTGGGTGCCGTGGGCGGGGCGTGGGGCCGGTATGCGGCGTCAGCGCCCGGCGCGGCTGACCGCCGGGTAGAGCCGGACCTCGTCGAAGCCCTCGGCAGCCAGGCCGGGGAGGGCTTCGACGGCGAGCTGGTGCTGCCAGCGCACGATGTCGTACGGCACCCGCCGGCTGGGCGGCCGGAGCGAGTTTCGGCGCAAGCAGAGGTCGAGCTGGGCGGTGCAGGCGATGGCGAGCAGCCGCCGGCCGTGGCGGCGGGCCCGTTCGACCAGCCGGGCGCGCACGGCCTGTTCGACGTTGGTCGAGTCGCAGACCACGGTGCGGTTCCGTCGCAGCCGGGCTTCGAGCACCAGGTCGTGGATCTGGACCGCCTCGGCCGTGGCGTCCTGGTCCCCAGCGTCGCCTCCGGTCACGAGGGCGCGGAGGTCGTCGAGGGAGACGACCTGGCTGGAGGGAACGGCGCGGGCGTAGGTGCTCTTGCCGGAGCCGGCCGGGCCGATGAGCACCACCAGGGTCCCCGGGGCGATCGGAGCGTGGGCAGCGATCATCGTGTGGTCGTCGGGGGTCAGGTTTTTGCGCCAGTCGCTCATGATGGGCGCTCCTTCGGGGTCGGTAATCGGGTGGGTGGTCAGGCCAGTTGTTCAGCGGCGGCGGTGACCAGAGCGGACGCGCGCCGTCGTGGCCGCGGTGCGGGCCTTGTCGAGCGCGGCCTGGTCGGCGGCGCCGCGCATCGCGTAGGTGGCCTGCTCGGCCGTGTTGGCGACGTCGGCCAGCGCGGGCGCGAGGATCGACAGGGTCACCAGCGGTGCGGTGATCTCCCCTCGGGTGCGGTGGCTCTCCGAGCGGGCCTCGGCGTACACGGACTCATCGGCGCCGGTGAGCCGCAGCCGCTCGCGCGCGTACATCGCGAGGCGGTGGGCGGCGAGCGCGGCCATCAGGGCGGTGACGGCCTGGATGAGTTCGCGGCGCTGCTCCTGGGCGTTGTCGGCGGCGCGGCCCGCTTGGGCGGCCCGGTGCTGGAGAAGGGCGGCGCTGAGGGTGCCGGCGATGGTGCCGCCGACGCCGACCAGGGCGAGCAGGACCTCGGTGGCCATCAGGACCTCGCCGGGCGCGAGGTGGTCCGGCGGGGGTCGAGTCCGGTGAGCGCCTCCGGGCGGCGGGACCAGCGCGCGTAGTCGACGGCGCTCGCGGGGTAGGTGCTGTTCATCATGCTGCCGGAGTCGTCGATGGCGTCCCGGAGGCGGTCCAGGCGCTGCCAGGCCACCCCGGACGTTCTCCAGGCTTTGATGGACCACCGGCAGATGTCGACAACCGAGGGCTACTACCGGGTCGGCCAAGAACGCAAGCGCGAGGCGGTCGACCGGGTCACCGCCCTGCAGTTCGACCGGCACGACAACCGCGTCTGGCGCAAGGTCCAGGGACTACTGGACTCGGAGCACGTCCGCCGGGCGATCGGCGAAGTCGCCACCGCCTACGGCGTCTGCCTGGAACCGTCCAACGTGGCGGCCGGTGGCCACGCCTGCCCGCTGCGGTTCCGCTGCGTGGGCTGCGACCACTTCCGCACCGACATCTCTTACCTGCCGGACCTGGAACGCTACCTCGCCGACCTGCTGCGCAGCCGCGAGCGGCTGATGTCCGCGTTCGAGGCCGACGACTGGGCCCGCTCGGAGATCATGCCGTCCGAAGAGGAGATCCGCCGGGTCCGGCGCCTGATCACTCGGGTCAAAGCCGACCTGGACGACCTCACTTCGGAAGACCAGGCCCAGACCGAAGAGGCGGTCGCCGTGGTCCGCCGCGGACGTACCGTCATGCTCGGCCTGCCGAAAGTCCGACAGCCCCTGCCTGACATCCACCCCTGGAGGACCACATGATCCCCGCGCTGCACGACAGCCGCCAGTCCGACACCGACCGCAGGCGACAACGCGTCGCCACCGTGATCAAGCAGGCAACGAAGGACGGCGCCCCGATCAGCGTCTCGGGCATTGCCCGACAAGCCGGAGTGGACCGCACCTTCCTCTACAGGCACCGCGACCTCCTGGCCCTGGTCCACGCCGCCGAACTCGAACCCGCCGGCCAGGACCCGGCCGCCAGCTCGCCGGTCAGCCGTGCGTCTCTTCAAGCCGACCTCGCCAACGCCCAGGCCCGCTGCTCGGCGCTGCGCAGACTGGCCGGGCGGTTGCTGCGGCGGGCGTTGTCCTCGCGCAGCGCCTCGAGGCAGCCGCACTCCGCAGTGGCGGGCACCTTGCGGTAGATGTGCTGCCGGTAGCCCTTCATGGTGCCGTGGGCGATGCCGGTTTCCTGTCCGATGACGCTCATGGGCGTCACCTCCCAGATCGTGGGGTGGTGTCGGCCGGACGGCCGCGCCGCGCGCCACCGGCCCCATGCCGTCGTGCTGGTGGCATGGGGCCGGTGGCGGGCAGCGTCAGCTCCCGGACGGAGGCCCGTCAGAAGTCGTGCTCGTCGCCGAGTTCGTCAGCGAGCTCGCAGGCCATGTCGTAGCTGTCACGCAGGTGCTTCTCGGCCTGGCGCAGGAGCACGGGCCGGTCAGCCTCTTCGGCGGTGCGGGCATCGGCGAGGTAGGCCGCGGCCAGCTCCAGCGTCTCGGCGTCCTCGTCGCGGTGGGCCTGGGTCAGGAACTGGGCGGCGTCGGCCACCACAGCGACCAGCGCCGCGTCGTCGATGCTGGTCGGGTCGGCGGGGACGGGGTTGTTGTCGCGGCCGGCAATGTAGGCCAGCGCGCGCCCGTGGCGGTGAGCCAGGCTGGCGAAGGTCGGGGCGGCAGCGGTGGTCTTGGACATGGTGATCCATTCCTTCGTGGGTGGTGTCGGCCGGACGGCCGCGCCGCGCACCACCGCCCCCGCGCTCTCGTGCTGTGGCGCGGGGGCGGTGGTGGGCAGCGTGAGCGTCCGGACGGTCAGGCCCGGTCGTGGGCGCGGGTGACGGCGTCGGCGAGGTGGAGGACGGCGGCGGTCAGCCCACCGAGCTGCTCGGCGACGGCGTGGCCGTCCGGGGTGAGGTGGTCCGCATTCAGCCGGCGACTGGCGGCGAGCGCGCTGGCCCGCAGATCCTGCGGCACGGGCCGAGGCGCGGGAGCGCCCTCGTGCCGGGCCGCGACGACGTCGCCCAGATCGGTGAGAGGCCGGGAGATCCGGGGTCCGCCCGACCAGGGGTCCCAGAAGTCCTGGACAGCCACGGCCACCGAGCCGCTGTCGTCATCCCAGGTGGCGAACACCTCGTACAGCTCGCGCTCGTCGTCGGCGTCCAGCAGCAGCGCCGGCTGCAGGGCCAGTCCCGGGGCGACGTCGGCGGGCCGGATCGGGGTGATGCCGAGCTCGGCCAGGCGGGCGTTGACCTGGTCGGCTTGGCGCCGCAGGCGCAGGTACTCGTCGGTCTGCCGGTCCAGGCGCTGCGCCTGGTAGGCGGACTCGGCCTTCTGGTACCAGGCGGGCTGCTCGGTGCCGGTGGTCGGGGTGGTGTCGGTCATCGCGGAGGGTGTCCTTCCTCGGGTTGGTGGTGTTGGTCAGGTCCAGGCGCTGGTGGGGTCGTCGCTGGCCGGCTGTGTGGCGGTCAGCGACGGGAGCGGGCGGTCCACGACCGGCTTGTCGATGTCGCGGTGCGCCACGTGAACGTCGTGGCCGAGGGCGGCCAGTCGGCGGCCGAGCTCGTTGGCCAGGTAGCCGGCCCTGTGCTTTCCTCCGGCGCAGCCGACCGCGATGGTCAGCGGCACCGTGTCGGCGGCGGGTCCGGCGGCGAAGGCGCGGGCGGCAGCCACCGTGGCGTCCAGGAGCTGCGGGATGCCGGGGGTGGCGGCCACCTTGTCCTGGATGGTGCGGTGGCGGGCCGTCAGGTGCCGGACGGCCTGGTCGTGGTGGGGGTCGCGGAAGTGGTCCCGGACGTCCAGGACGAGGTGCGCGGCGGGGGCGGGGCCGTGGAGGTGGCCGAAGGAGGTGATCTCGATACGCACCGAGGGTGTGCCTTCCTAGTCGCGGAGTCCGGCCGGGAGGCCGCGCCGCGCACCACCGCGCCCCGCCTGCCGAGCCTGGATGGCTCGGCGGCGGGGCGCGGTAGTGGGCAGCGTCACTGCCCGGAGCCGCGGTGTCGGCGTCAGGCCGGTCGGCGCGCGGTCACCGGTACGTCCACGGTCGGCTGGTGTCTATGCGGTCGGTGTCGAGGGTGACGGCCAGGCCGTGGTGGTCGCTCGCGCCGTGCGGGTCGTCGAGCAGGGTGTAGGAGTCGATGGCCGGGGCGAGTGGGGCGGAGACCCACAGCTGGTCGATCCGGTCGTCGCTGCCGGTCCGGCGCAGCAGGTCGTCGTCGTCGGTCTGCTGGCGGAGGTGCCAGGCGACGTCGACCAGTCCGTTCGCGGCGAGCTTCCAGGCGACGCGGCGGTCCGGGGCGGGCTGCTGGTCGAGTGCCGGGTCGGAGAGCAGGGTGCGGGAGCCGTAGTTGTAGGGACGCATGCGGTGCCATGCCGGGTCGGGGCCGGCCAGCGGTGGGTAGTTGATGTCGCCGCCGAGGATGCAGTAGGGACCGAGGCGGTAGGTCCTGCTCGCGGCGAAGTCGGCCTCGGCGACGGCCCGGTCCGCACTGTACGGGGTGAGGTGCACGCTGGTGACGGCGAGTGGGGTGGGCAGGCCGGGGATGGGGAAGCCGGCGGTACCGAAGCCGTGGTGGGTCTCGTCGGCGGCGTAGTCGGTGGTCCAGCTGGTACGGCGGCCCAGGGTCTCGCGCCGGTAGAGCAGTGCGGTGCCGCGGCCGCTGCGGCTGGGAGCGAGGAGCGCGTCCAGGCCGAGGTCCTGCTCGGCGCGGACGAGTTGGCGGTGTCCGGCGTCCGTCCACCCTTCGGCTTCTTGGAGCAGCACCAGGTCGGGGGTGGCTTTGGCGATCCGCTCGGCGAGCAGCGGCCAGCGGTCCTCGGGGGAGCCGTCACCGGCGCGCAAGCCTCCGCGCTGCAGGTTCTGGACGACGATGGTCAGCTTCATGCTCTTCCTTCTCTTCAGCGGATTCGGCCGGGCGGCCGCGCCGCGCACCACCGCACCCCCGCTTCCCGGCTTGGCTGGCCGATGAGTGGGGCGCGCGGTGGTGGGCAGCGTCAGCGTCCGGCGGTGGTCAGTCCAGTCCGGCGCGCAGCTGGTCGGCGCGGGCCTGGGCGAGCTGCGCGGCTTGGGGGTTGAGGGCGGCGCCTCGGGCCGCGGCTTCGGTGAGGATCCGGATGAGGCTCATCGGTCCTCCGGTTCGTGCGGCGGGGTCCGGCCGGGCGGCCGCGCCGCTCGCCGCTGCGCCCCGCCTGCCGAGCCTGGATGGCTCGGCGGCGGGACGCAGTGGCGGGCAGCATCACGGCCCGGAGAACTCCGGTGCGTCAGTGGCCGGGGCGGGCCATCGAGCGGCAGGCCGCGGCGTGGCCGTTCGCGTCCTCGTGGGCCTTGTTCCGCTCGCTCGGCAGGTACGGGTCGCCGAAGGCGTTCACTGAGCCGCGGGTGTCGCAGCCCCGGCACGTCCAGGTGAAGCCGTCGACCTCGTACCAGCGGTCGCTGACGTAGGGGCGGCCCTGGGCGGTGTAGTTGGTACGGAACCGGCGGGTCATCAGGTCGACGTGGGCGCCGCCGACGGTCAGGTAGCGGGCCAGGACGCCCTCGGGCCAGGCGACGGTCCAGGTGGTACTGGTGCTCATCAGGGATTCCTTTCGGGTCTGACAGGTGCTGGTGAGCGGCTGACAGCGGGCGAGGACGGCGGCGGCGACGGTCTCGAAGGCGTGGTGGACGGCGCCGTCCATGCAGTACGCGCCGTTCATGCCGTGGTCGGCGAGGCGGTAGAAGTTGCCCTTGCCGGTGGCCTCCGCGAACCGCTGAAGAAGGCCGTTCGGAACCCTGCGGTCGATCGCGTAGTGCGTCAGCCCGCTGACCGCGAGGGCGGCAGCCACCTGGCCCGGACGCAGGCGCAGGCCGAGCGCGCGGGCCCCGAGGAGAAGGGCCCCGGCCTGGGTGGCCGAGTAGGTCAGGCAGTGAATCGCGCACGCCCGGCGGCCAGCGGTGGTGCCGTGGACGGTGCCGTCGTCGCCGGTGACGGGGGCGGCGTCGGTAGCGCCCTTGGTACGGGCACAGTGGTCGGTCTGGACGAGGTGGTCACCGACGTCCGCCCCGACGCGCAGCAGGGCGTAGGCGGCGGCGAAGCGGGCGGTGCGGGAGCTGGTCATGGCGGTGCCTCCGTGGTCGGGGTCCGGCCGGGCGGCCGCGCCGCGCACCACCGCGCACCACCGCTGCGGCCTGTCGGCCGGACGGTGGGGCACGGTGGTGGGCAGCGTCACTGCCCGGAGGACTCGACGCACCCGCATGTAGGGGCGAACTGCCAGCCATCGGGGGTGCGCCGACCGATGGGCCCGGCGCCGGGGATGCCGCTGCCGCCGCAGGTGGTGCAGGCGACGTCGGCGCCGGGGTCGAGCGCCCATTCCAGGCGGCAGGCCGGGCAGCGGGCGCAGTCGGCGTAGTCGTCGGTGCCGGCGACCGCCTCGCCGTACTCCTCGATGCCCTGGTGGTGGCAGCGCGGGCAGGTGATCCTGTGTCGCCTGGTGCGGACGGCGTGGCCAAGGGGGTCGGCGATCACACCGAGCAGCACCTGGTGGTTGATGGCCTCGTACTCGGCGACCCGGTGGGCAAGAGCCAGCGCCTGCTCCCGGGTGTGCTTGTAGGCGACGGCGCGGCCGATATCCCAGACGGGCCGCCAGCCGCCGTCCTCACCCTCGGTCCAGGCCCGCAGGCCGACCAGGGCGCCGTCGGTCACCGCCCAGCCGTCTCCGGTCTCGTCGCGGCGCACGACGACCTCGCCGTACCCGCCGACCGGCATCACCCGGGGGATCGGTACGCGGAACTCGACGACGAGTGCCAGCTGCTGCTCCACGGTCAGGGTGTTGCTGTCCATGTCTCTCCTCTTCTTGCAGGTGTCGGGGCCGGGCCGGTTGGGCGAGCGTCAGTCCAGTCCGGCGCGCAGCTGGTCGGCGCGCTCCTGGGCGAGGCAGGCGGCCGTGGGGTTGATGGCGGCGCCCCGGGCGGCGGCCTCGGTGAGGATGCGGATGAGGGCCTTGCGGCTGTCCGGGGGTCCAGGGCGGGCATGGGCCGGCCGTCGCGGGCAGCAGCGACCCGGGCGGCGAGCGGCTCGAGGTCGCGCAGGTCGGCCCGGTATCGCGGGTCGGCCGGGGCGGGGTCGTGGGGCATGGGAATTCCTCTCCGGTGTGTGGCTCCGGCCGGACGGCCGCGCCGCGCACCCTCGCGCCCCGCCGTCCGGGCCTGGCTGGACCGAAGGCGGGGCGCGAGGGTGCGCGGCGTCAGTGCCCGGAGGACTGGTGCGGAGTCTCGAGGCGGGCGGCGGAGGTCAGACGGTCGCCGGGCTCTCGGCGGCCTGGGCGGCGCGCCTGTCGCGGGCGGTGGTGTAGGAGTCGATCCACGCCTGCGGCTGGTGGCCGAGGGTCTCGGCGTCGTCGACGGCGAGCTCCGGGAAGTCGCCGGCCTCGAGTTCGCCGTTGATATCGGCGAGCGCGAGTTCCGTGGTGCGCGGGTCGATCACCCGCAGGACCTGGAGCAGGCGGTACGCCGTCCAGGCGTGCGCTCCGGCCTGGACATGGGCGGCGATCGCCGCGCGGTCCTCGCCGCCGACGACGTCGTACAGCTCCTGGGCCGAGATGAGGACCTGTCGGAGGAGGTCTTCGGTCATGGCCGGTGCCGCGTCGCCGTCGGCCGGCAGCGGCAGGTCGACGTCCGCGCCGGTGCTGTGGCCGATCGATGCGGCCCAGTCGGCGGCGAGCGCGGCCCGGCTCGGCGCCTCCTGGTGGATCTGGCGGACAGGCATCTGCAGGCCGATGAAGTCGAGCCCGGCCAGGATGAACGGCGCCTCGGGCGAGGCCTGGCTGATCTGCAGGTGGCGGCCGGCCTGCGCCCAGCGGGCCAGGTACTGCGTGTCCAGGCCGGCGATGTCGACCGTCTCTGCGGAACAGCCGAGGTGCTTGCCCAGCAGGGCCTGCCACGGGGCGTGGACGCCGTCCATGGTCGGCACGGCGATGCGGCCCGCGGTGCTGACCGCGGTCAGCTGGCCGGGTTCGACGGACAGGTCAACGGTGTCGCGGTGGCTGGGGTGGGCCTCGGCCCAAGCGTGCAGGTAGGCGATGTGCACGGCGCCGACGGTGGCGCTCCACTCGTCCTCGCACTCGCGCAGCCGGCGGCGAGCGACGGCGAGCGTGTGGCGGTCGGTGGCGACGGCGTGCAGGTGGGTGCCGTCGTTGGCGAAGTGGACGCCGGCCAGGATCGGCGTGCTGCCGGTCGGGGCGGCCATGTGCGGCATGACCTGGGTGAGGGCCTCGGCGAGCTGGTGGGCGGCAACGGTGGTGGCCATTCGGGCGGGTCCTTCCGGCTGGTGTCAGGTGGTGGGGTGCTGGGTGGGGCGGTAGAGGTCGTGGGTGCGGGCGGCGGGCCGGGCGGGCCACTGGGGGGTGTTCCAGGCGGTGCCCGGGCCCCACTCGTACTGGCAGCTCGCGCAGCGCCAGAACGCGGGCGGGTGGTGTTCCAGGTCGTGGCCCCAGCAGTGCGGGCAGACGATGCGGGCGGGGCGCAGCCGGGTGACGGCCTGCTGGAGGAGGGTGCGGATCACCGGGTGGTGGCCGGGGCGGTCGTGGCCGGGATGGCGGGCGCCGGGGTGGTGGCGTTCGCGGCCCAGCGCAGTGCGGCGAGGGCGGCGACGGCGAGCATCACGCCGGCCAGGAGCAGGACGAAGAAGGTGGCGTCGCGGCGGACCGCGCTGCGGACGGCGGCGACGTCGGCGGCGGTGGGCTCGTGCCGGCTGGCGGGCGGCTGGTCGGCGGGCAGCTGCACGATGATGACCCGCTCGCCGGGTCCGGTCTGGCCGGTGTACGGGGCCGGCTGCTGCGCCTGGTAGGGGATCGGGGTGTGGGTGGCGGGGCGGTGCTGCTGGCGGGGGATCGTCACTGTGAATCTCCTGGTGGGCGGGTTGTTGTGGCGGCGTGGGTCCGGCCGGGTGGCCGCGCCGCGCACCGGAGCGCCCCACCGCCCCGCCGTGGAGCGGGGTGCTGGGGCGCGGCCGGTGGGCAGCGTCAGTGCCCGGAAGGACGGGTCAGTGCGCGGTGATCAGGACGAGGAGGGCGATCACGGCGACGGCGACCAGCACCGTGGGGAACCTGCTGGAGTTCTCGAGCTGCTTGATCTCGGCGTAGATGGCGTCGCATTCGGCCTGGAGGCCGGTGTGGGCGGCGGTGCCGGGGGTGAGGTTGGCGAGGGTGGCGGAGCGGTCGTGGAGGAGCTGTCGCAGTTCGGCGAGGCGGGCGTCGCGGGATATGGCCCAGGACATGCGGCGGGTCTTCCTTCCGGTGCGGCGGTACGGGACACGGACGGGCCAGGCTGCCCTGCTGTGGGGCGGCCCGGCGAACAGGGGACTCAGGGGTGCTGGTGGCCGTCGTCGCCGGTGAGGCGGCGGCCGTTGATGTCGACCTGGAGCTGCTGGACGTCGACGACGACGGCCTCGATGCGCGGCTCGGGCACCTCGACGGTGACCGGGACGACCGGCGCGGGGGCGGCCGGCGCGGCGGGGGGCTCGTTGATGACGGTGGTGTGGGTGGTGATCCAGGAGCCGGTCAGGGCGAGAGCGGCGAGGACGCCCCACGCGAGGGCCGCCAGGCCGGCGGCGACCGGCTGGCCGGGACCCTCGGTGCCGGACCACACCATGGCGACGGTCAGCGCGCCGAAGACCAGGGCGCCGAGCTGGACGCCGACGGTGGCGCCCTGGCGCAGCGCCCGAATCAGGATCAGGGCGCCGGCCAGGCCCCAGAAGGTGAACAGGGTCCGTGCTCCGGCGGGCAGGCCCGCGGAGTGCACCTGCAGGTAGTGGTAGATCGGGTCGTTGACGGTGTGCCACACGCGCCCGGCCGGGACGGTGGAGTGCTCGGGCTGCGCGATCCACTGGAGGGCGTGGAGCACGTAGGGGCCGACTGCGAGGACGAGCACGGTCAACAGGAGCAGCGCGAAGCAGGCGATCGCGATGGTCGCGGCCGTGCTGGGCTCGCCGTACACGTTGCGGATCACCCAGCGGGGGTGGCGGCGGGGGGTGTGCCAGATCAGGTCAGGGGCCTCGGTGTCCGGGGCCGCGGTGGTCTGGTCGAGCAGGGGGTTGGGCTGGGGCTGGTTCACGGCGGTCTCCTTGCGTTCTTCGGGCCGGTGTCAGTGGGCGGCCTGTCCCCGGACGCGCGGCCGCCCGCCCGGCCGGGTGTGGCGGGGCGGGCGGAGGCGGGCTGGGGGCGAGGCCGGTTGGTTGGTCTGTCAGCCGCGCCGCTCGAAGCAGGCCAGGCAGTTCTGCGGCTGCGGTTCGACGCTCGACATGTCCCAGTCCATGTAGAGGTGGCGGGAGCAGAAGTAGCCGCCGCAGCCGTCCTCGGGGGTACCGGGCGCGCTGCCGCACAGGTAGGCCAGGCCGCGGTCGATCTGTTCGGTGCAGCCGTCCTGCTCGCAGACGGTCTCGACGCCGTACCCGGCCTCGATCTGCTCGCCGTCAGGGCGGGTGACGGTGTAGTAGGCGTTGCCCATCGGTGCCTCCAGGCGATCGTGGTGTCGGCCGGTCGGCCGGTCCCGCCCCCGGACACGCGGCCGCCCGCCCGGCCGGTGTTCGGCGGGGCGGGCGGGCGTGGCCGGAGGCGAGGCCGGTCGGCCGGGCTCAGTGGCCCTCGGCGGCGGCGTGGTGCCGGGCCTCGGCTTCGGCGTCGGCGGCTGCGAGGAGTCGCTGGACGGCGGGGTTCTCGCGCCAGGTGCACCAGTCCGGTCCGGGGTCCGGGTCGTGCGTCGGCGGTTCGGCGCCGGTGGGCAGGTAGACGCTGGGCAGGTCGTCGTCCTCCCACAGCGGGGCGGGGCGGCGGTTCAGGAACTGAATGAGACGGCGGGCGGCGTTCATAGGCGTCTCCTCCGGTCGGGTGTGGTCGTGTCAGCCGTTGTTGTTGGTGATGGAGCCGCGCCAGCCGGCGGACTGCCGGCCGATGTTGGTCTGGTGGGTGCGGTGGACCAGGGCCAGGACGGTGCCGGTCGCGCTCGCGCCCTCGCCGGTGGCGTTCGCGCTCGCCCCGGTGGTGGAGGCGCCGGCGGTGACGGAGCGGAGCTTGCCGAGCAGGCCACAGACGCCGAGGACGACCAGGCCGACGAGGATCGCCGCCATCTTGAGGAGGTGGCCGAGCTGGTCGGCGTGCGGGGCGACCTCGCCGACGGCGGCGCCGAGCATCCACACCGCGCCGGACGCGGCCAGGGAGGCGATGGAGCCGTAGAGGACGTACTGCCGCACGGCGAGCGGCAGGCCCTGCTCGACGGCGGGCTGCGTTAGGGCGGCGGGCTGCGCGGCCTCGTCCGGGGTCTGCTGTACGGCGGGTGTCGGAGTGTAGACGGGAACCACGATGACCTTGCCGTCGACCAGGGCGGGGATCAGGGCGGGCGTCGTGGCGCGCGGCTGGAGCGGCACCGCTACGACCCGGCCCTCCCAGACGGCCGGGACGTAGCCGGGCTCCAGCAGGTAGGCGTTGAGGTCGACCGCCACGTCCGGGGAGGCGGCGTGGGGGGTCTCGTAGACGCTGCTCACGGCAGCCTCCTTCGGGTGTGGGAGCGGGCGGGAACGGGGCTGTGCGGGCGCCGCGGCGCCTTCTGAGGCCGCCGGGCCCGACTGGTGGCGCGCGGGTCCGGCGGCCCCCGGAGAGGCCGGGAGACGAGGTTGTGAGGCTTGGTCAGTCCTCGGTGTGGGGGCGGCTGGTGAGCTGGGTGACGGCGCCGTCGTAGAAGCGGCGGCGCAGGGTGATCGGCCAGATGTCCAGGCTGGTGTCGCACACGGCGAGGACGGTCTCGACGCCCGTCTTGCGGCCGACGGTGGCGAGGAACTGGAGCAGGCCGGCCGCCTCGGTGTCGCGCAGGACGGGCTCGGCGCCGTCGATGACGACCTGGATGCGGGGCTCGGCCGTGGTCGGCTCGTGCTCGCGGCCGCGGCCGAGGCGCTGGCCGGCAATGGCGGCGGCCTCGGCGAGCAGCTGCACGGCCTGGTCGCCGGTCACGGTGCGGTCGGCGCCGGAGAGGCGGCCGCGGCGCTCGATGCCCCAGACGGCGACGCCCGGGCCGGCGGCGAGCTTCTCGGCTGCGATCAGCTGCTCGATGGTGCGGGTCTTGCCGGAGCCGTTGGGGCCGACGATCAGGTGAGTGACGGGCATGGGGTGCCTTCTCTCCGGTGTGTGCGGACGGTTGTGCCCGCCGCCCGGGTGTCGGGCGGCGGGCACGGGTGACGGTGGCGGTGCTGGGTGGTCAGGCGGCGGCCATGGCCGTGAGCGAGCCCCAGGCGCCGTGACCGAGGTCGATGACCTCGCCCTTGTCGGCGGCGCGCTTGAGGGTGGAGGACACGGTGGACATCGGCATCTTGAGCTGGGCGGCGATGATGCCGGTGGTGGCCTGCTCCTCACGCTCGAGGAACGCGAGGATCGCCTTCTTCTTGTCTCCGCGGGCCGGGGTGCTGCCCGTGGCGGTGGTGTCGGTGACCAGCTGGTCGAAGGAGACGGCCGGGGCGGACACCTTGGCGAAGGACACCTTCGCCGGAGCGACGGTCCCGGTGCCCTTCTTCTGCGGCTTGCCCTTGGCCGCGGGCTTGGCGTCGCTGACGGCCCCCTCGGTGTTCTCGGTGACGCCGGGGACGGCCGGGAGCTCACCGCGGCGGCGGGCCACCAGGCGGTCGCGCCACTCGGTGTAGGCGGGGCCGACGTGCTCGGCCGCCTCCGCCGAGATGACAGCGGGGGCACCGCGCTTGGCCCAGCGGGTGGCGATGCCCGCCCGCTCCGGCGCCCAGCCGCGGAACATCGCCGCGCGCTCCTCGACGCCCTTGAGGTAGCCCATGCCGGAGGTCGGCACGCCGGGCTCGTCCGGCCAGGTGGACGGGATGTCGTTCGGGTCGGCGGGCAGGTTGATGACGTACCCGGCGGAGCGCTCGGTGGTGCGGAACGCGATGTTGTTGCCCGCGGTGAGCGGCTGGCGCAGCTTCGGCGTGCCGAGCGAGTCGAGGGTGGGCAGGTGGGTGACCAGGCGGAGCTTGATGCCGACCTTGCGGCCGAGGATCGCGATGCGCACCGCGTAGTCCAGGGCCTCGGGGTAGTTGCCCCAGACGTCCTGCCACTCGTCGATCGTCACCGCGATGAGCGGCTCCTGCGGGGTGGGGGACCAGTCGGTGTCGCCGTACATCAGGTCGCCGTCCTCGTCCTCCCACACAGTCAGCGCGCTCGCCTTGCTGCGGCGGGTGAGCTCGGTGTCGGCGGCGATCAGCATGGCCATGCACTCGTCCACCCCGGGCGCGAAGTAGGAGAGGTAGTCCTGCCAGAAGCCGAAGGACTTGCCTTCCTGCGGGTCGCCGCCCCAGGAGGTGACCAGGCCGGAGTGCCGCTCGATCGCGAACAGCGAGCGCAGCAGCGCACTCTTGCCGGAGCCGGTGGCACCCGAGATGTGGGTGTGCACGGCGCCCCAGCCGGGCCGCCACATTTGGTACTGCGCCGGGCCGCCGTCGATGTGCAGGCCGAGGCGGGCGATCCCGGTCTTCACGTCCAGGGCCTCCGGGCCGGGGAACACCGGCACGGTCTTGAGCGGGTTCTTGTCGTAGACCAGCAGCTTCGCCTTGTCGGCCGCTCCGCCGGGCACGCCGTCCACCGCGATGGAGGAGATCGGCAGCCCGTACGCGGAGGCGATCATCGTGGTCGCGGCGATCGCCGTGGCGGTGGTCTGCCGGCCGCCGTCCAGCTCGATCAGCGCCTCCCACGCCCCGTCGCCGGTGTCGACGGGGTTGACCAGCTTCGAGCCGGGCAGCGCGCCGCGGGTGGCGACCTTCTCCTCCCAGCGGGCGATCCGCTCCTCCTGGCCGAGCGGCTCGGCGGTGGCGCGGATGCGGCGGCGCCACCACCACGGGATCGCCGTGGCGGGGGTGAGGGCCAGCCACCACAGCCCGGTCATCGGCGCCTCGAACGGGCCGGTGTGGGTGAGCGGCATGACGGTCAGCAGCGCGCCGGCCGCGACCGCAGCCGCGGAGGTCCGGATCAGTTCGGCGCGGCGCATCGGCCGGTTCGGCGGGGTCGGCAGCACCCGGTGCCGGTTCAGGAAGCGGGCGGTGCGGCCGGTGTAGGGCTGCTTGGCCCGCCACGCCCGGGTGGCGAGGACGGCGGCTGGCAGGGCGGCGTCGACGGCGAGCGCGCCGACGATGCCGTGCTGGGCGGCCGTGAGGGCCTGGCCGTAGCCAGCCAGGGCGATCGAGGCGGCGATGGGCGGCAGGTGGCGGCGGTTGCGGTTCAGTCGACGCCAGGCGCCGCGCGCGACGCGGCTTCTGAGCGTGCCGCCTTCGGCGGCCCCGGCCGGGGCGGCGGGGGCGGTCGTGGGCTTCTTCATCACGGCGGTCGTGATTCCTTCCGGGTGTCAGCGGGCGAGCAGGATGAACAGCAGGACGATGACCGGCCCGAACATGCCGAGCAGGTAGATCAGGTCCATGGGGTCGCGGCGCATCGTGCGCCCCCCTTTCCGTGGTCGACGGGTGTTCGGGTACCGGGTGCGGCACCTCGGCCAGGCACCGAACCGCCCGCCCCGCGGCAGGTCGCGGGGCGGGCGGGCGGTGCCTGACCGGGAGGTCACATGCGGTTGTTGTAGGCCTCGCGCTTGGCGGCCGGGACCGGGGCGGAGGCGACCGCCCGGTCGAAACCGCCATGCCGGCGCTCGATGGCCAGCCCGGCGGTGCGGGCCATGCCGTTGAGCTCGATCGCGGAGTTCGCGGCGGCCGCCACCGCCTGTGCCTGGCCGACCAGGGCGCCGCCGACCTGCTGGAAGTCGTTCAGCGTCAGCGGGTCGAAGCCGAGCTCGGTGATGGCGTGGTAGTTGCGCTCCGCCTCGACGACCTTGGCGTTCAGGCGCTCGAAGCGGTCGCGGGCGGCGGCCTCCTCGGCGGCCGTCGCGGACGCCAGCTGCACCAGGTTCTCCTGGATCTGGCTGTAGGTGATCTCTGCCATGCAGGTCCTCGCAGTTCTTCTCGGGTGCTGACCTGTGGTCAGTCGCCGTAGGTGGTGGTCTCGGCCATGTCGACGTCGGAGGCGTTGCGGGCCTCCTGGATGCCGCCGTGGCGGCCCCACACGTTCGCCGACGCCTGGGTCGCATTGCGCTCGGCGAGGTCGGAGGCCCGCAGGTCCTCCTCGCGGGCGCCCTTCAGCTCGGTGAGCTTCTCGACGATCGCGGCGAGCTCGCCGAGCGTCGCCTTGTCGTACTTGGCGGTCGCGGCGGCGTTGTAGGCGTGCTCGGCCTTGGCCCGCAGGTCGGTCAGGCGGGTGACGGCGGCCATCGCGTCGTCCTTCTCCATCCGCGCCCAGCGGGAGAGCTGGGCCAGGTACTGCATCAGGGAGTCGACGCCGGTCACCTCGGTGACCCGCGTCGCGGCGGTGGGCAGGTTGCTCATGCTGCTCCTCGGGGTGCTGGCGGCCCCGCCGGCGGCGGGGGCCGTGGGTGAGGTGCTGCCGTCGTCCTTGACGATCCGCAGGTGCGGACCGCCGTCCGGGGTGGCCGGGGACGGCGGCGCCCCCACCGGCGCGGTGTCGGTGGGGGCGGTCCTGGGGGGCGGCACCGGACGCGATCCGTCGGCGCTGGCGGCCGGCGGACTCTCCGGCGCCGGGGCCGCCGGGGCTGCCGGCGGGTCGGTGGTGACGTGGACGTGCACGGTGGCGTCCGCCTTCGCGGCCGCCTCCGCCGCTTCCTTCGTCTCGGCGATCTTCTCGGCGGGCGGGGCCTTCGGGCCGCCCGTGTTGACCACCTCGTCCTCGACGATCTCGGCGTCGACGATCCCGTCATCGGCCGCCTCCGGCCCGCCGACCCCGGCCGCCTTGTCGGCCTCGGCCTTCGCGCGGGCGGCCTCCCGCTCGGCCTTGGCGGCCTTCACCTTCGCCCGGCGCTCGGAGACCGCCGCCTTGGTCTCCGGCCACGCCTTGCGCCAGCCCTCGATCGCGCCGGAGGTGAAGGTGTAGACGCGGGCCACCGAGTTGATCGCGCCCTCGGCGACCTTGCGGCCGGTGTCCGTACGGTCGATCGGCCCCGGCGGCTTCGGAGTCTTGGTGTGCTTCGCCGCGCTCTCGCGCCCGGCGGTGACCCCTCCGCCCAGCGCGTACGCGAGCGCCATCGCGATCAGCAGCTCCATCGCTGTGTCCCCTTCCTCTACTGCATGCCGAAGGCGGAGGCGACCAGGTGGCCGATGAACCGGGCGACCGCCGTGATCCCGGTGGCGGCGCCCTCGCCGACCTTGCCGGGGATCGCGGTGATGAAGAACGGCATGCAGGCAGCGAGGGCGAGCGTGCGCGGGGCGCACTTGTCGTCCCGGATGTCGATCAGCAGGATCACCGCGGCGCCGAGCGACACCAGCCAGCCCAGCCCGACGCCGACCCAGTCGGTCATCAGGTGCGCCGCCGTGTCGTTGGCCCACGTGGTGCAGGTGGAGATGAGGTGACCCAGGCCGGTGCCGGCCAGCCCGACCCCGCCGGCGGTGAACATCGCGATGTGCAGCCGGGGCATCTCCAACTTCGACAGCGCCCCGTTGATCGCCCCGGAAACGCCGCCGCCGCGGCCGCCGGTGCGGTGACGTCGGCCCATGCCGGCGGTGACGGTCTGCCCGCCGCTGGCGAGCACCTGCATCGCCACCGACAGGGCCATGCTCGCGACGCCGACTCCGGCGCCGACAACAGCCTCGATGACAGCCATGATCGTCCCCTCCCAAGGGGGTGTAGTGGATCACCAAACAGGGGTCGCGGGCCGCCTCGTGACGGCCCGGAAGATCGGGTGCGCCTCGCCTTGCGGTTACGCACCGTGGGCGGGTACTCTCGCGCGCGCCCGTGCGCCCGCCTACGCGTTAGGCGCGTGGAATTCGCCTGCACGCATTCGCATCCATGCGAAATTCGCGATCTCGATTACTCTTCGTGCTCGGTCGCCGGGGCCCAGAAGCCGTGCGCGATGTGCGTCGCCAGGCCGTCCTTCTGCAGCCGGCGAAGCGCCGTCACGACGGTCGAGTGACGGGCCTTCAGCTGATCGACGAGCGTCGCCGTCGTGACCACTCCCCGCTCCTCGAGGAGCGCCAGAATGCGGTCGGGGATGGCGAGTCGAGGTGCCGGCCGCCGCGACGAGCGGGGCCACGGAATGCCGGCCGCTGCCGCCCTGCGGGCACGCGGTCCCAGGCTCATCCGCGGCTGGGTCCGCAGCTTCGCCCGTCTTCCCGGCCTGGCCGTCGAAGGCCCGCCGGCCAGCGCCTGGACGGCCCCGAAGACGATGCTCACCGGGTCGCCGTCACCGAAGTCGAACCACTCGCCGCGCACTCGAAACCGATCGAGGCGCTGGTGAATCCGCAGCTCAAGCGCCCTGTCGCCCTCAGCCGCCCACAGGACCTGCAGAGCGAACGGCGAAGCCCCTTGCAAGGCCCTCAGCCGCAGGGACAGGTCGTTGGTCGTGCCGACCTTCACCGGGCGGAACTGGTCGGACCCGATGACGTACACAACGGAGCGCGGCCGGACCGCGTGCGGCTCGGCGCTCACCACTTCTGACCTGCGAGTTTCGCCGAAATCTGACGCAGGAGAGTGGTGATCTGCATCCACTCCCCGCCCTGCGCCGCCTCCGGCAGCCGATTGATCGTCAACCGCAGGATGTTCCACTCGGCCGCAGCGACGTCCTGCGGCCTCCCGGCCGCCGCTGCCTCGGACCGCAACTGCGCTACATGCGCCTCGACCCGACGTTTCCGCTGCTCACTGCGCTTCTCGGTCCGCTTGCGCCGCCAGGCCGGCGGCTGGACGGTACCGCTCACCGTTCCCTCCCTCATCTCGAACTCAGCGGCCGGCGGCCGCTACGGTGGTGCTCGGCGCTTCGGCGCCTTCGCCGGTCACCAGGGCGATTTCAGCGCCCTGGTGGCCAGCGGAGAGGCCGTGTGCTGGGGTGGTTGGCCCGCTGATCAGGGCCGGTAGCCCTTGGCGAGCAGGTCGGCGGCCTCCTGGCGGTACTCGGAGGCGGTGGCGGAGGAGGAGACCGCCAGCTCGCTCATGATTTCCGCGAGCGGCAGCTGCTCGGCGTCCTGCTCGGGCGTGGCCAGGATCATCCGGGCGACCTTGCGCACCGCCCGCTCGCGCGGCTTCAGCTTGGCGACGTCCTCGGCTTCGACCGCGCGCCGCTCGATTTCGGCGATGGCCCGCCGCGTTTCGGCAGCAGCCCGCTCGGCTTCGGCAGCGGTCTTCTTCGACTCCTCGATGGCGGCGAGAGCGGCCTCTCGGCGCGCTTCCTCCTCCGCCGTCTTGCGGTTCGCTTCGGCGACAGCGCGCCGCGTTTCGGCGGCGGCCTTCTCCTTTTCGGCAGCAGCCGCATCCGCTTCGGCAGTGGCCCGGCGGGCCACGGCGATCGTCTGCGTGTCGATCGCCTGGGCCTCGGCTGCGGCGACCTTGTCGGCCTCCGCCGCCGCCCGGCGCTCCTCGGCCGCGGCCCGCTCCAGCTCCGCCGACTCCAGGTCGAGCTTGGCCGTCGCCTTGCGCTCGATCGCCTCCTGGTGCTCGGCGGCCGCGGTGCGGGCCCGGGCCTCGGCCACCAGCGCCGTCTCCAGCGCCTGCTCCTCCAGCGCGGCGGCCCGCTCGGCCGCCGTGACCTGCGCCCTGGCGTGAGCGCGGGCCTGCCCGGTCTCACCCTCCACCTGGGCGCGCACCGTCTCCACCTGGCCGTCCGCGCGCAGCGCCTCGGCCTGCGCTTTCGCCTCGGCGAGCTTGCGGCGGGTCTCGGCCTCCAGGCGCCGGCGCTCGGCGGCCTCTTCGCGCTCGGCCGCCGCCTGCTCCTGCTCGTCCGGCATCGCGAGCGCCTGGGCGACGGTGTAGCCGTAACGGGCCATCGTCATCGGCAGCAGCTCGTCCTCGGTGGCTTTGCCCAGGTCACCGCCGTGCTTGCGCTTGAGCCACAGCTCGTAGGCGATGAGCTCCTGGTCGCGGCGGACCATCTCCGGGTAGGAGGTGATGCCGTACAGCCGCATCCGGCGGTAGAACCTCGGGGTGTCCCGCGGGGCGAGCAGCCAGCGGTGCAGCGGCACCCGGTCGGCGGCGATCCCGGCCTCCAGCCTGGCCTTCTGGATGACCAGGCGGCGGCCGGCCTCGACCCCGATGACGAACAGGAACGGCATCGCGCCGTGCGCCACCGCCCGCACCGGGTCGGCCTGGATCGAGCCCTGCGAGCTGGCGTTCAGCCAGATCGTCACGCCGGTCATCGTGTGGGCGGCTAGGCGCAGCACCGGCCAGGCGGTGCCCTTGCGGACCAGGTACAGGTCCAGGGCCAGGAACGCCACGATGGAGGCGTCCACGCCGACCGGGAACCACGGTGCGAGCTGCGCGTTGAAGCCCCAGGAGTTGAGGGCGACACCGGACAGCGTGTCGTAGGACATCGCGAATCCGATGGCGCCCACCAGGATCCCGCCGACGGCCGCCACACTCGTCAGGGCGAACATGAGGATCTTCATCGCGCGGCCGGCGCCGGGTGCTCCCGAAGCGGTCGGGGCCGCTTCCGAAACGGTGTCGGGCGCGTCCGAAACGAACTCGGGCGTTGCCGAAGCGGGCCCCAGCGGGAGCGAAACGAAGCCCGGCGGGGACGGGTCGGGATCGGTCGGGGCCGCGTTGCACGGCCAGTCGGTGATGGTCACGATGGCCTCCAGAAGGCTCGGTTCAGGTGGTGCCGAAACGACGGCCGGTGCTCCCGAAACGCGATCACGCGCTGGCGAACCGGCCGCCGCTGCGGGCGAAGGGGAGGCAGCCGGGCCCGAAACGCGGCCTCGGTCAGCGGGTCGGGGCGTTCTGCACTACGGCGAGGGCGAACTCGATCGCCTCGGCCCAGCGGCCCAGCACGTCCGGCTCGCCGGAGGCCTCCACCGCCTGGAGCCGACTGGTGAGCGGGCCGAGGGCGGCCTCCGCGGTGCGGTGCGCCTCGTCGGGGTAGGCGAAGTCGGCCGCCAGGTCGGCGAGCAGCTGGCGGATACCGGTGCTGATCCGCGTCGCCAGCAGACGCTGCGCCTGCCGGTCGACAACCTGCCGCCGGCCGGACCGCAGCACCGTGCTGGTGGCACGAAGCCGGGTCCCCTCGGCGAGCTCCTCGACCAGGACGAGCAGGCCGGCGCGGCCCCGGGCCAGGTCCAGGTGCTCGTGCAGGTCGGCGATCTGGGCAGCCGGGGTCTGCAGGCTGGGGCGCTGGGCGTCGTCGTGCTCGCGCTCGGCGTCGATGGCTTCCACCTGCCGCTGCTTGCGGGCGGTGCGCCAGGCCAGGCGCCGGGTGGGCTCGTTCAGCCAGCGGCCCAGCTCGAGCAGCTGCTCCAGCGGGTCCGCGGTGTGCTGCGTGCCGAGGTGCGAGGCCATCCAGGTCGGCTTGCTCACGGGGTCCTCCTATATAGGGGAGAGGGGGCGGGTGCGTCGGGCACCGTCGAACGCCCCCGCAGCCGGCGGTCCGGGGCGGGGGCGAACGGCAGCAACCGCTGCGGGGTCAGCTGGTGCGGGCGCGGTTGCGGGCGGCGCGGCGCTTCATCGCCCGCCGCTCGTCCTCCGACATGCCGCCCCAGACGCCAGCGTCCTCACCGGTCGTCAGGGCCCAGGTGAGGCAGTCCTCCAGCACCGGGCATCGACGGCAGACCGATCGGGCTTCCTCGATCTGCAGCAGGGCGGGGCCGGTGTTGCCGATCGGGAAGAACAGCTCCGGGTCCTCGTCGCGGCACACCGCGCGCATCCGCCAGTCGGTCTCGGCGGCGGTCGTGGTCGTGGTCATGGTGCGGACTCCTCTCGGTCAGCTGATCTGGGCGGTGCGGGCGAGCTCGTTGAAGGCGGCGACGGTGGCCGGGTGGGCGGCCTCGTCCAGGACGTGGCGCTGCTCCAGGAGCGCGCCGCTGGCGGCCGGGGCGGCGAGCGTGTGCTCGGCCCAGACGGTCAGGGCGGCGGTGCCGGGCTCGGCGAGGACGCGGTCGCGGCGCTCGTCCCAGGCGGTGCAGTGCGTGCGGATCCGGGTCTCGCCCAGGGTGCGCACGCTGATCTGCCAGGGCGACTCGGTCCGGATGGCGAGGACCTCGTACACGTCGTTCCAGTAGCCGCAGCGGTAGATGCCGCCGACCTGCTGCGGGCCGAGCTGGCGGGCGACGTAGCGGCGGTAGGCGGCCTGCTCGCGCCGGGCCTTGACGGTCGATCCGGTGGTGCTGGTGTTCTGCTTCATGACGGCCTCCGGCCGGGAAGTTCACGGGCGCGCCCGCTGCGCCCCGGGCCGGGGTCCGGGGCGGCGGGCCGGCGCAGCAGCGGCAGGGTGGTCGCGACGATGGGCAGGGCGTGGTGGTGGTCGCGGGCGGTGATGTTGTCGCCGCGGTACG